>JBCDFI010000306.1:0-6493 GCA_039178155.1 Cyanobacteria bacterium P01_H01_bin.105 | reverse complement strand
TAAGGGATAAGCTGGACAGTGTGCTGAAGCCAGCGGCATAGTTCAAACGCGATCAGAGCCCCAAGACTATGGCCGAAACAGACAAAGGGTAAATCGAGATAAGGTAGCAGTTCAGGGCCTAGCGCTTCGACAATGGCGGTCACTGCAGTCAGAGCGGGTTCGGCCATGCGTTTGCCCCGTCCCGGTAGTTCAATGGCAAAGAGTTCAACGGTGGCAGGAAATATTTCTGCCCAGGTGCGAAATATCCAAGCAGATCCGCCCGCATAGGCGAAACACAACAGCCTAAGTTTTGGATTCGATCGCGGCTTTGGACAGACTAGCCAGTTAGTCATGGAGCACGAGTTTAAGGGGATGATGAGGATTAGTATCCTAACGTTAATCTTGGAGAGCGTCCTAAGAGTCAATACTTATAAGGGTCCGTGGTCATTGGATGGGGAGGGTCCGTTGAGATAAAGTCCCGGCAATCTTTAGCAGCTGAGGTTAAGGCCAAACAGGGCTGGACGGCACACGCCAATTCTTTACAGCCCGTGTAGTAAGCACAATGCCCACAGGGTGTGGTTCGTTGTTGATACAAACGTAGTGCTTTGGATTTAATATCCACAAAAGCCTGCACCATGAACCAAGCCATCAAACACAACAGTAAAAAAGGTCCTAGGAGTACAGCTGTTACGAGTGAACAGGTTGTGATAATGTCGTTCATCCCTGTTTTTGGTCTCTTTATTGATGGGCCGCCTTATTATTGCTAGTTTTTCTCAATAAGTGCAATATTGGATTGAGTCTTGGTTAGAACTGTAACCTTTCGAACTCCTTTGATGGGGCGGTATATCTTGAAAAAATAGAATAGTAAAAAAATGATAAATCTTTCCTTAGATTAGACGCTTGGCAAGACTGCTATGGCAGATAGCGCTTAACCCAAGTATTTTTTTAGATAGTTCTAAGACGAGCATGGTTTTTGAAGTGGTACCCTAGCTACTGAGCAAGCTTATTGAGATTTAGTTTTAATAGTAGTTGGGAGTGTATTTTGCGCCTATGGAACCCGCTATACAAGTTGGTCCCCAAATTCTTAACACTCCAGAATTGGTGAAGAAAATTAGACAGTATCGTTTGCTACCGCAGCTGGTGCGAGAGCTGGTGATCGATCAGCTAATTGATGGGATTCCCTACGATCAGCAGATTGCCTATGATTTTTATTGTACTCAGCACAACTTGTTAAACGATGAACAGCGCCGAGCTTGGTGTCAGCAACATCAGTTAGAACCTCAACACTTGATGACTGAAGCGATCCGCGCCTATCGGTTATATCGGTTTAAAGAAGATACTTGGGCCACCCAAATTCAGTCTGATTTTATGCAGAACAAGGCCAAGTACGATCGGGCGATCTATTCAATGATTCGCATTAAGAATGCGGGTTTGGCTCAAGAACTTTATTTTCGCCTGCGGGATGACAAGCTATCCTTTGCAGATGTGGCTCAAGAATATTCCCAAGGAAAAGAGGCTCAAACTGGGGGGATGGTAGGGCCAGTTGAGCTGGGAAATCTTCACCCCACGTTAGTCAGAATCTTGCAGGTCAGTGAACCGCAACAACTGTGGCCCCCCGATCAGGTAGGGGACTGGTTGGTGATTGTGCGCTTAGAAAAGATGATCCCAGCTAAGTTTGATGAGGCTACGCGACAGCGGTTACTCAATGAACAGTTTCAATCGCTGCTAAACCAGAAAATGCAGGCGAGTCCGGTAAAGCTGTTGCCGCAGATACCTGAAAAAATGCCTCAGAAGACACCTCTAGAAGACACATCTCAAAGTCTGCCCGTCTTGGAGCCTGGACATGTCTAAGGCGACGCTGACGCCGACGGTTCGCGCCCTTGGTTGGGTGAGTCTCTGTAGTGATTTTGCCAGCAAAATGGTGTATCCGATTACGCCCATTTTTCTGACCTCAGCCCTGGGGGCTCCGGTGTGGACGGTGGGGGTGATTGAAGGCATAGCTGAGAGTGTCGCCAGTCTGTTAAAGCTGTATTCGGGTTGGCTGTCGGATCGGGTGGGGCAGCGGAAACCGTTTGCGATCGCAGGTTACGGTTTAGGGGCCTTGTCTAAGCTGGGATTGGCGTTATCGGCCAGCTGGGTTGCGGTATTGGGGGCGCGGCTGCTGGACCGGTTGGGTAAAGGACTCAGGGCGGCTCCACGGGATGTGTTGATTACGGAAAACTGTGCGCCGGAGCAGCGCGGCCAAGCCTTTGGGCTGCACCATAGTTTGGAAACGGTGGGGGAAGTTCTGGGGCCGCTGCTGGGGTATTTGTTATTACGACAGCTGGGCTATCGAGGGGTGTTTGCGATCGCATTTCTTCCGGCCCTAGTCGGCGTACTGGTCCTACTAAAGTTTGTGCGAGAACCTCGGCTGGCTGTAAAACGGCGTTCTCGTCCACAGTTTACACTGCGGGGACTGAGTCCGGCCTATCGCCAGTTTTTGCTGGTGGTGGGGCTATTTAGTCTGGGGAATTCGTCCGATGCGTTTTTATTGTTGCGATCGCAGGATCTGGGCCTAA
Organism: Cyanobacteria bacterium P01_H01_bin.105; assembly: GCA_039178155.1. GTDB lineage: Bacteria > Cyanobacteriota > Cyanobacteriia > Phormidesmidales > Phormidesmidaceae > Leptothoe. Next base: position 3,956 of record JBCDFI010000306.1, on the reverse strand, counting down.
CAGGTAGTCAACTGCTGCTGCTCTACGCGGTGTTTAACCTGGTGGAAACCTGTCTAGGTTTGACGGCAGGGCGACTGTCAGACCGCATTGGTCGCCGCCCCTTATTAGTGATGGGATATGCCGTATTTGCTCTGGTATACCTGGGATTCGCCTTAGCCAACAGCGCTGAATTGGTCTGGGGGCTATTTATGTTTTACGGACTGTACTCCACCCTGACGCGGGGAGTACAAAAAGCCTTTGTGGCCGATTTAGCCCATCCAGAACGGCGCGGCGCAGAGGTTGGCACCTTTCATATGCTGATGGGGCTAGCCACGCTGCCCGCTAGTTTAATTGCAGGCTGGCTCTATACTCAAGTGTCGGTCGCTGCACCCTTTTATTTCAGTGTTACCACGACTATCATAGCAATAGGGCTACTGCTCGGTGTGCGTCGCTCTCCACCGCCTAATCCAATTTCTCTCATCTAGTTTCTCCACTTTCCTATGGAATGGCTTGCCGCCCCCCTGGGCTTTGCGAAATATCTGTTGACTGGTTTTTTGATGTACGGCTGTTTTATTTTGGTCGAGCGCATCCGTCCGGTGGAAAGGTATCAACCTTGGTCCCACCTATGGTTTAACCTGCGATGGTATGTGGTTTACACCATAGTCAGCTTGGCGATCCAGGCAACAGGCATCGGCATGATTGTGACGCTGGTCCAAGGCTGGGTTGGGGGACCGTGGATTCAGCTACCGGTACCGCAGAATGCACTAACCTACGGTTTGGCGGCACTGTTCTATCTTTTAGCAACAGACTTTTTCTATTATTGGTTTCATCGATGGCAGCACAAGACCGCATTTTTGTGGGAGCAGCATAAGCTCCACCATAGTGAGCAATCGTTAAATGTAACCAGCACTCGTCGGGTACACTGGCTAGAAGATCCGCTATTACTCTTCTTTTTAGCGATCCCCATGGGAGTTTTGTTTGACTTTAGCGGTCTGGCATTGGGGCTGTTGGCATTTGCTCAAGTGTTGTGGCTACAGTTTATCCATATGAATCTGCGGTTGCCTTTGGGCTGGTTTTCCTGGGTGGTAACGGGTCCGCAATATCATCGCATTCATCACTCGTTTCAGGATAAACATTTAGATAAGAACTTCTCAGCATTTTTTCCAATGTGGGATATTGTTTTTGACACCTATTGGCATCCACAACGAGGAGAGTTTCCGGCAACGGGTTTATCGGATGGGAAGACTTACAATAATTTGTGGATAGCCAACATGTTGCCGATAAGAGAATGGCTTGGCCGTAGGTATTTAGGCTGTTTTTATAGCAGAATATGGGACAGAAGTTAGAGAAGGAATCTAGCTATAACAACAGTAAATCATACAAGCTAGATTCTTTTGTGGTTTAACACTGAAAGATATCCTTCGAGAAACGCTTAGAAATAAGACTATATGTATCAGTTCAGATGGTGCCAACTAGCGAACTGATACATATAAAGTGTCGAGACTAGGAGCTAAAGCTGTTAAAGGTCTTCGAATTATGAGCAGTAGTTGCCTACGTGTTCTCAACTCCTGTGGATGCAGTTTTAGCGCGGTCTCAAATAGGTAACAAGACCAGACATACTCTATTACTGGATTAGCTTCTGAACTAAAATTACTCCATCCCCCTTAGCCCTCGCTCCCCCTATGACAGCAGAAACCAACCCCTCTTCCACTAGCACCATTAAGCTAGAACCCAGTTGGAAAGCAGTCCTAGAAGATGTGTTTGCCACTCCCCATATGCAGGCACTAAAAGCATTCTTGCAAACAGAAAAGGCAGCGGGCAAAATCATCTATCCTCGGGGCTCGCTCATGTTCAATGCCATGGATAGCACACCGTTTGACCAGGTCAAAGTGGTAATTCTGGGCCAGGACCCTTATCATGGTCCTGGTCAGGCCCATGGCCTCTGCTTTTCCGTTCCGCAAGGCATCGCTCCGCCGCCGTCGTTGGTTAATATTTTTAAAGAAATTGCCCAAGATCTGGGTACTGTAACCCCCAAACACGGCTGTCTACAAAGCTGGGCAGATCAAGGCGTATTATTACTCAATAGCGTGCTTACCGTAGAACAGCATAAAGCTGCCTCCCATCGGGGAAAAGGCTGGGAGCAATTTACCGATACCATTATCAGTTGCTTAAACCAGCGACGAAAAAATCTGGTTTTTCTGCTGTGGGGCAGCTATGCGCAACAAAAAGGAAAATTTATTGATCGTGAACGTCATTTGGTGCTTACCTCACCGCACCCTTCACCACTATCGGCCCATCGTGGATTCTTTGGTAACCGACATTTTTCTAAAGCCAATGCCTATTTGCAAGCGAATGATATTGAGCCAATTTCCTGGTCACTGTAGTTGTTGGCGCTAGTTGTGCCTAACAAGAAAAAAGTCCGAACAAACTGCAGAGTAAAGACGGTGGATGTTTATTAATGTCTGAGATGTGATCAATGGCTAAAACCACCTACTATCAACGCATTGTCCCAATCTACGATCAAACCCGCTGGATGATAGCAGCAGTGGCAGAAGATGTTGCTGACTTTGTTACGGGGATGGTTTCTGCTGGTGGGTGCCTGATGATGTATTTCATTGTGCTATGGCAGAATTTAAATCATTTTGTGCAGACCATTACGGTTCATTCTCAACAGAGCTGTCCTCTACAGCTAAGTTTGAAATATGGGCTTACACGCAGCTAAAGGATGTTTTATAACTACCGGCGCTGTCTTCTCAAAACGCCATGGCAGCCCATTACCAAAAATATAAACCAGACTATATAGCTAGGTGCCCAAGTGGTCCACCATTGAGGAGAAAATAGTTTGGCGGCAGGTTGGTGAAGCACAAGATCACCATATACGTTCAGAGCCACTACAATGCTTAAACCGATCAATGCCATGTTCAGCATTGATCTCGAGAATATCCTCATGATAAACCTTCCTTTCACAACTGCAGTATTTCAATACTATATTTAGTGTATGACGGAATGGAATGGGCTATCACTAAAAGTTTGTAATATGCGCCGATACTGTGGGCTGACTACAAGCTAGCAATAGTCTAGAAGTCTTTACTGTGGGCAAGATTTGAATGCTGCATAGATGATACCTGGATTACTGAATTATTGGGAAATTTTTGCAATAATGGCATGTAGCCGTTAATTTTTGATCCTATGTCATCTTCAGAGTCTGTTTCATCCTCCTCGTTACCTCAGCAGCTATTAGCCCCAGGAACTTCCGATAGTTCTTTATTTCAATTTATGTGGCTGCTTGTCCGGCTGGCGGCTGGTGGCTTGATGATTCACAATGGCCTTGATAAATTGGCCGATGTACAAGGGTTTGCAGACAATGTGGTGAGCTATATTGGTTTGCCCTATCCAATCTTTTTTACCTACTGTGCTGCTTATGTAGAAGTGGTTAGTGCTGGACTCATTATGCTGGGTTTTTTAACACGTCCCAATGCTCTGGCATTGTTGTCTACCATGGGGGTAGCTATTTTCTTTCATATTAAGGGAAATGGTCTCAAGGTTACTCCCTTAGAGACTGCAGCACTTTATAGTGCGCTGTATTTGTTTCTGTTAGTTAATGGCTCGGGTAAGTGGTCGCTTGATGCCCTAATTGCTCAGAAATTCGAGTCATAGGCCTGCATAATATTTAGCCCATGGAAAAATGTTACTCGGTCGATGGTTTAGGGGTAATAGGTGCCGACAGGACCGGTTAGGATATCGGTTTCTATCCTTGCTGTTGGTAAGCATCTCTTCGGGCCAAAAACAAGGCGGAATATAGAAGTGGATCCTCGGCGCAGCTAAGCGATTTTCCATAGAATAGCCTGTGATAGTTAGCTGATGTGAAAGGGACAGCCTGGGGTGGGTGCCTGAGGCGGATTAATCAGTCCTAAGCGGCTGTCTCTAAACTTGTCGAGGGTTGCGATCGCGCATTTACTATCAAATCGTAGACTACC
>JBCDFI010000305.1:0-6518 GCA_039178155.1 Cyanobacteria bacterium P01_H01_bin.105 | reverse complement strand
GGGGGTGGAGTCTTGGTTCCCCTCAAGTTTGGGGGGCTAGGGGGGCAATAGATAACCGATGGCTTCCTTGTCAGTTGTCATATTAAGGAATATTCTTTCTAGCCTAATCGCGCAACAGTTCATTGATCGACGTTTTGGACCGGGTTTTATCATCCACGGTTTTGACAATCACATTGCAATATAGGCTAGGCCCCGGTGATCCATCCGCTAGCGGCTTACCAGGCAGTGCCCCCGGTACGACCACCGAATAGGGAGGAATCTCGCCGTAGGTGATCTCACCAGTGGCACGATTCACAATCTTGGTGGACTGGCTTAAGTACACCCCAATGGCCAGCACGGCCCCTTCTCTAACGATCACACCTTCAGACACTTCGCTCTGTCCGCCGACAAAGACATTGTCTTCAATAATGACGGGATTCGCCTGGAGGGGTTCTAAAACACCGCCGATGACAACACCTGCAGATAGGTGGCAGTTTTTGCCGATCTGAGCGCAGGAGCCGACGGTGACATAGCTGTCGACCATGGTGCCGCTGTCGACGTAGGCACCGATATTGACGAAGCTGGGCATCAGCACCACATTACTGGCCACGTAGGAGCCACGGCGAACAACGCAGTTAGGAACGGCCCGAAAGCCAGCTTGGGTATAGGTTTCCTGAGTCCAGCCGGAAAATTTGGAGGGTACTTTATCAAACCAGGGAGCATCGCCCATATCGGCATACTTTAAACCGCTAGAAATAACGGTGGAGTCATTGAGGCGAAAGGATAGCAGCACGGCCTTTTTGAGCCATTGGTTGACGACCCAGTCATGACCGGATTTTTCAGTGACGCGGTACTGACCGCTATCGAGACCGCTGACAACCTGTTCGATAGCGTCACGGGTTTCGCCTGATGTGCTGGAATTGATTGAACTGCGGTTTTCCCAAGCGCTGTCGATAATTCGAATCAGGTTTTGTGTGTCCATGTATACCCTTTGAAGTTGCTGTTTGCACTGAGCGAAATGCCAATCTTAAGATGCTATCGCTAATGGGCACATGGGGAAATGGGCGTGGATAAATAGGGGTGATTAAGCTTTGTGATTAAAAGTCAGTGGTTTTACGGGCTGAGATAGGGTGGCTTGAAAGCAGAAGATAGGGATCGCGAATCTAGTCAGACTGCTGGATAAATAGAGGGTTTCTCAAACGGCATCGGGATTTTCATCAGAAAATGTTCAACGTTGGAGTGAAGACCTATGTAGTTTTAGTGTTTAGGATGACATTCGGCAGTGACATTTTATGCAGTACTCAGCTGTGGCTAATGTCATGTGGATAAAATCCTGAAACGATGCCCCTGTTGTTTGTTTCCCGTTTTTTGTTTGATAACGTGACGTTTAGTGCCCCCATGTCCAGAGACTTTCCCACCCCCAGCCGAGGGCAGCGTGCACTTGCTGCTATTGTTGTCACCGATGCGGTTGGCTTTAGTGCCCGTATGTCGGTTGATGAGGAAAAAACACTCCAGCTGATCCATCGCGATTTAAAGCTGATGGCAGATCAGTGCCAGGAATTTGAGGGGCAGGTCCTCAAGTCTACGGGCGATGGGTTACTGATGTATTTTGTGAGTGCGGTGCAGGCGGTCAGCTGCGCGATCGCAATCCAAAAAGCCCTCATTTCCCAGGCAAAAAACCAGGCAGATATCCAGACAGACAGCTTGTCCCACCGCATCGGCATTCATATGGGGGACGTCTTTTTTAACCAGTCAGACGTCATGGGCAATAGCGTTAATATTGCCGCTCGTCTACAAACCCAGGCAAAACCCGACGGCATTTGTCTATCCCAGCTAATTTACGATCTGGTAAAGGTTCGTTTGTCGCTAAAGGCCGACTTTACTGGCCCGCTCAAGCTCAAAAATATTAAAGAGCCCATCAACGCTTACCACATTAGTGTTGGGGGTGATATGTCCGGGGATACGAACTCTGGGACTACCAACTCTGGGACTACCAGCGCTGATGCCGCTAAATCTTCGCCTATCAGCTCCCAAGCCACGGCTAAACAACCAGCCCCAAAAACGCCAGTCCTTGTCGAAGGGACTAAGGTAGGAGGGCGCTACACCATTAAACGAATGCTGGGGCAAGGTGGGTTTGGCTTCTCTTACTTAGTGGAAGACACCCAGCGGTTTGGTGAACTCTGTGTGCTCAAAGAACTCCGACCAGTGCAAAAACAGGGCAAGTTCCTCAAAAAAGCGATTGAGCTGTTTCAGCGTGAGGCAAAAACACTCCACAGTATTGACCATCCGCAAATTCCTAAATTTATGGCCTGCTTTACCCAGGCTAAACGGCTATTTATCGTTCAAGAATATATCGACGGGGTTACCTATCTAAAGCTGCTGCAGCGTCGCAAAAAGCAGTCTAAGTTGTTCACCGAGGGTGAGATTGTTTTCTGGATAGCCCACATGCTCAGGGTTCTAGACTATTTGCATCGTCTCAACATCATGCACCGCGATATCTCACCTGAGAATGTCATGTATTCTCGCGATCGCAACCTGCCCGTGCTGATTGACTTTGGCCTAGTCAACAACACCATGTCTGATTCACTGTCAGAAGGCGTCACCCAAAACGAAAATCTACAAAAAGCATTTACAGCGGTGGGCAAATTTGGCTATTCTCCACCGGAGCAGATGCTGGGCAAATGTACCCCCTCCAGCGACCTGTACGCGCTGGGGGTGACAGCCCTGGTTTTACTAACCGGGCAACATCCCCGCGATCTGATGGATGCCCACACCTTAGAAATGGACTGGCAGCCCCACGTAGACATTAGCCCGCTGCTAGGGGATGTGCTAACGACCATGACCCGGCAGCAGCCCCAGGATAGGTTCCAGTCAGCCCAAGCGGTGTTTGACAAGCTCAGTCCTTTACTGCCCGCCGACTTTAGCCAGAGTCTAAGCCAGCCGCCGCCAGCCTCGGCGGTCTCTCTCGAACAAGCCACTGTTCCCAAGCCCGATCCTTCATTTATTGCCCAGTGTCGCGACGAACTCAGCCGCTGTATTGGCCCCATCGCCGATATGGTGATCGAAGAAACCTTAGAAGACTACCCCGATGCTACCCCCCAGGAGATCGTTGAGATTTTGGCAGGACAAATCACCGATGCCGACCAGGCCACGGTCTTTTTAAGCCATATCTGCGTGCCTGACGAAGCCTTGGCAGCCAGTGAAACAATGCCTGAAATCAGCACCATTATTCAACAACGCCAGGGGCTAGACCCTAGTTTTGTTATCCGCTGTCGTCAGGCTCTGGCCCAGTGTATTGGCCCCATGGCCAGCATGATTATAGAAGATATTTTGGCAGATTATCCTAACCTCAGCGCTCCCGGTTTTGTTGAGCGACTAGCCACAGAGATTCCCGATGGAGAGAAAGCTCAGGAGTTTCGCCAAGAACTGCGGCAAGAGATTAAGGTAAAGCCGCCAAAGTAAACTGACCGGGCTACCCTGCGCCAGAACCACCTTTACGCTTACGCCGATGACGCTCTAGACGCTGCATCGCCATTTGTAAACTTAGACGCATGCGGTTAAAGGAGTCGGTTAAATTACCCACTTCGTCGTCTGAGTATTTGATAAATTCAGCCTTGGTGTCGCCGGTACTGACCGCTTCGGCAGTGGCAGCCATGCGGTTAAGGGGGCGAACAACATAGCGTTTGAGCCAGAGGTTGACTAGGAGGATTGCGATCGCAAACACCCCAGCAAACACCCCCAGCGTAATCCACAACGACTGCCGAGCCGTATTAAAGACCGTTTGCGCCGGCACCGAAATTATCTGAGTGCCAATAATCTCATCAAGCTCCCAGCCAAAACCATGTTCGCTACCATACAGAGCGATCATGCTCTGAGGCGCTCGATCTGGCGTACTATGGCACGTCAGACAAGACTCCTGCTTAATCTGAATCGGTCGAGCAATATAGAAAAGATTACTCCCCGGCACCTTTCTAAACCCTTCCAAATCAGGAGGACTATCAGGCTGCCGAAACGCAGTCACCAGTGACGTCTCAAAATCATCCGCCTTATCCTTAAGATTAGTCGGATTCAAAACCGCTTCTTTATAAAAGAACTCCTCATAGTCAGGATTAGCCTGTAGCGTATTAAATACAGTGTGCGCCGAATAACTAGGAACAGTTTCCGGCAAAAACCCAATCTCACTGCGTTCTTCCAGTTCTGGAGTGACCTCATCCACCGTATACTGCCGTACTGAGTTCATCGTCTCCATCAGCATCAGCGCCTTGCCTGTCAGCTCTGCTTCCGCTGTGTGGTTCAGCAATCGCGATAGCGCCACACCACTCATCAAAATACCGCCAATAAAAACAACCAGCAGCATCAGCGTAAACTTTTGGCCCAGTTTAAGTTTCGAAAGCGTCACCATAACTCCAAGCAAACGAGGTTTTATCCTGTGTAGTCGGCAGAAGTACTCTACCTAAGTTATCCATTCGACTTAAGTCGAAGCCGTCAGTCAACTCAATCAGCAATATTTCAACACAAATGTCTAAAAAACTGGGTGTTTATAACGTTTATAAGCCAGCACTACGCCGTTGCTGATTTAAGGAATGCACCGATCAACCCGTTATCTAACAGCACAAGGCTCCATAGCTTAAATCATCCCGAGGATCAGCCGCGCCGATTATACTTAAGCAAAGCGTAGCTATAGCCGTCTATCGATCAAAATTCCAAAGTTTGTCGAGAACGTTAACAATTGCCAGAACAGTTCGTATTGAATTGAGGGGAACTATGGGTCGTACACCAATAATCGACGACACTATGGGCAAAGTCATTGTTGCTCTCACTCTGACCAATTGGGTCGATCAGGTCTTAGCAGAGCGAGGCTTTATCTCCACCGAGCAGGTCCGTTCCCTAACGGTAGATAATGCGCTAGTTGATACTGGGGCCACTCGTCTTTGCTTACCTGCAGATGCTATTCAGCAACTCGGCCTTAAACTTACAGCCACCATTGACGCTCAGACTGCAACGGGGCCACAAACTGTCAATGTGTATGAAGGGCTGAAGCTGACGGTTGAAGGACGAGAAGGACGCTACGACTGTGTGGAACTACCTGCTGGACAAACACCTTTATTAGGGTTAATACCGCTGGAAGATTTAGGCTTAGAACCTGACTTACAAAATCAGCGGTTACGACATTTACCGATCAAAGGCAAAGAGACTTACATGACAGTTCTTTGAGTGAAATATACGAATATCTCGAAGATCGGTTTACATCGCGCATCACCCATCATGATCGGCCAACTCCTAAGTCTTTTCAGCCGGATGTATGTGCTTTATCATCACGCTCATCAATCGATCGCTGCTAGGCATTTGCTGCAATTTACTCCATGCATCCACTTCGGCAAAGCCACACTTGAAAAGCGTATGGATCATCAACTGAATCCCCCGGCTGGAACCAGTGATAATAATGCTGACTGCTTCACGAGCAGGGCTACCAGATTCTTCAACTATGGGAGCATGAGTGGACTTAGGATCGAGTTCATTAGCCATGGCGTTGATATTTTTGTGGTCTGTGTAGACAACATATCACAGCTGTGGTCTATGTAGACAACATTTACTGGCTCATTCCCCTCTGACACGATAAAGGTATGGGACGAGCAAGCAGATCGCTAAAACAGGTATTACAGACCTACAGCATCAGCCAAAATCAGTTGGCGGTTGCATTAAATATCGATCGTTCTGCTGTCTATAAGTGGTTTCATGGACAGCGCGAACCGACGTCTGAAACGGTTGTGGAAATTACAAAGGCGCTAAAGCAGATGAACCCTGAGGCCGCTGAACACTTCGTTCAGCTTTATTTGGGCGACATTCTGAAGAACGATGTATCTGAGTAGCTCTAATAGATAAGAACTTGCCTACTAAATAATTTGAGCCACAATGGTAGTGGTCAATAGTGGTTGTTATGGTCGCACTTCCAGCCGGATTTAGGGATGAGCAAATAAATAATACACCAGTTAAATCGGGACAACAGTGACATCCCCACCTAGGCAATTGGTCAGAACGTTGCCACTGCGGCTCAATCTTGGCCAGTTCTTCTGACGACGCCTTGACACCTTTTAGATAAACCTTCTCGGCCAAATCTACAACCGGTGTAAATCCCTTCCACGTCATATTGGCGGACCATCGTAGAGCATCTTCAAGGGTGTTGAGAGACGGGAGATCTCTTCTATTATCTCGGTATCTTATTTGATTACCAATCCCTTATCTTCCTAAATCTCATCATGAGGATGCATTAACCCTCTATGAAAATATTGTCTGATGTAAGCGCCAAATTACTGCTTAAAGTAGCAATTTGAGTACTCTGTTGACTCCCTATGCCATCGGGGTCAAATAGCAGTGCCCCTGACGTCGGATTATAAATAACACGGTGGTTAGCTGTTGCAGCGCTACCCAGACTAAAGGCCGATGCGGCTAGGGTAGCATTAGAGGGTAGCTGACCTCCAAATCCCTGAGCTGAGAGTACGATTAAGTCATCATCAACCACAAAATCTGTGATTGTATCG
>JBCDFI010000304.1:0-6528 GCA_039178155.1 Cyanobacteria bacterium P01_H01_bin.105 | reverse complement strand
TGGTCTCTTCTGGCTATCTGCGGTGCGGCTGTGGTGGCGACGCTGGTTGACGGTGTGTCAGTATGGCAGCGCCAGCAACGGGCCATTTGGAATGAGCTGATTACCTTTGCTGCGGTGTGTTTGTCGGCTCCGCTGGCCTATGCTGCCACGGTGGGCATGGTGACAGGGCCAGTCGTGGGGCTGTGGCTCCTTAATGCTCTGTTTTTCTCCAGCGCTATTTTCACGGTCAAACTGCGAAAAATCAAAACCTCATCCCTTGTGCCAGGGGTTGTTTTTCACGCTGTTGCCACTGGCATTGTTGCTTTACTGTGGCAGGTACACTGGCTATCGCCGATCACTGCCGCTGCGTTTGGAGTAGTCTTGGTTAAGTTTGGAGCGATTGTATGGCAAAAGGACTGGTACTGTCACACTAAAATTCAGCATGTGGCCCAGGTGGAAACCGGATCGAGCCTGTTATTTTTTGCGATCGCGGCCCTATCTTTACTACCACCGTATCTAAACTAATTTTTTTCTCCAATAAAGGCGTTCTAACGACTGCTATAGCGATCTTATGTGCCTCGATTGCGATCATCACTTATCCTAAAGCTGACTATCATGGCGTTATAGCTCATCGTTCGACGGAGTGTAATGATCATGTCAAAAGTGACCGTTGACCTTGGCCCGGTGCAAGAAACCCTGCTTATTCCCCTATTAGGGCGAGCCGTAGAAACTAAAAAAGGCAATGGCTTAATCCAAGATGAAAAAGCCGTCACAATTGTTGAGTCGCTGGATTACGACTTCTCAAAATGGGAAAAATCTAAATCTCTTCTAGGGGCCACGGTGCGAACCCGTATGTTTGATGATGACGTGCGGATTTTTTTAGACAAACACCCAACTGGAACCATTATTGAAATTGGCTGTGGCCTCAATACACGATTCGAGCGGTTAGATAATGGACAGGCCCAGTGGTTTGATTTGGACCTCCCTGATTCATTAGCGCTGCGGCGACAGTTTTTTCAAGATCAGCCCCGTCGCACCATGCTAGAAGCCAGCGTTCTAGAAACCGATTGGATGGAGACCGTTGCAGCGACGGGCGGTCCCTGGTGTTTTATCTCTGAGGCAGTGATTATCTATCTTGAACCGGCCCAGGCCCGACAGGCCATCACCCAGATTGCCCATCGTTTTCCTGGGGCATGGCTGCTTACCGACACCACATCGCAAAAAATGGTTGATGGTCAGTCCACCCACGATGCCATGCGCTATATGCCCCAGGCAAGCTGGTTTCGCTGGCCCTGTGACGATCCTCACGAAATTGAAAGCTGGGCCAACCTACGACTAGTCCAGTCTCGTACCTTTCTAGATGCAGGAGATGAGTTAATGCAGTATGCTCCCTGGTCGATGAGATTTTTTACTCGCTGGGCACCCTGGCTGATTCGTGGCAAAGTAGCTGGCTATCGTCTCAATCGATTTATGGTAAACAGCTAATCAAAATACGATAATTTCTTTATTTGTCAAAAGTGTGCTCAACCTAGAATATAGCACCAGCATAGCTGCCCCATGGATATTGAGCTGCGTAAAACTTTAGATAGTATGAAAACCAGGCTTTCATTTGAGGAAATTCAACAGGCAATTGCGGATTTGAACCGTGACTATAGTAGCCAGCTAAAGCTTGAATCGAATGAATCCATGGTAGCGTTTCCCCCCGCTTTAGGATATGGCTATGTGCGAGGCATTAGGCTGCGTGAAGGCTTAGACCTATCTGTACAAAAATATGTTCTCAAAACAGATTTGCTGCTGCATGGTCAAAACCTAACGGTGGAAGCCGCCTGCGCTAGTTTAACATTTTGTCTCTCAGGTCAGTTTACTAGCACCTTTCCTGGCATCAAGTCTAACATTACGATGAAAGCTAAAGAAGCTGGATTCTATACTACCCCCTACGCTGCCGGTACCCTTGAGTTTAAGGCAGGAGAACAAATACATCTGGTGGATATTACGCTTTCCCCGGCGTTATTGCTTAGCTTAATCGGTCAGGAGCTGGCTCAGCTGCCCCAAAATTTACAGAAAGCTGTTCAATCAGATGCCTCCCAGATGGTATTTCATTTTTGTGATACATCTGATGAGATGGCCCAGGCGCTGCATAAAATTATTCGGTGTCCCTATCATGGAAAAATTCGTAATGTGTATTTAGAAGGGCAGGTGTTAGAGCTTATCGCCCTATACTTTGGTCAGTTTTGTCAGCCTTGCAGCTCACCTACTGCACTGACCGCCGCCTCATTAGAAGAGCAAGAAACCGATCAGCTATACAAAGTCCGAGAGATTTTAAAGCAAAATTTGATGACCCCACCCACCCTGGAAGAGCTTTCCCATCGAGTGGGTCTTAGTGAACGACGGCTCCAAGCAGGATTTCGAGAATTGTTTGGCACAACAGTATTTGCGGTTTTGCATAACGAGCGCATGGAGTATGCCCGTCAGCTGCTTAAAACTCAGCAGATAAGCGTGGGTGAGGTTGCTGATAGAGTGGGTATTTCTCACCGGGGGTATTTTGCAAAATCATTTAAGCGTAAGTTTGGTAGTACCCCCAGAGACTATTTAAAGCAGTTCAGTTGAAAATTGAAAACAGAGAGAATTTCAATAAATAGCCGTAGGGATAAAGTCTAAAAGTTAATGCTGAAGAGACGTTCCATGGAACGTTTGTACATCCAATAATGGAGCTTAAAAAAATTTTCCCTTAGAGAGTCTTAAGGGGCCATTGGCAAAAATTTGCAGCTTGAGTGATCAAAGATTGACGCTCTTGTGATCATATGCTCGAATCAATCGCGATAGGATTCAAGCTACTACAGCAAAATCGAAAACCATTGTGCATCGATGGTTAGACCGCAGTGGGGACAAAAACTCTAAATTTCACGCAACTTCAAAATTAGAATCATGGATAGCAGCTATTTTCAGCTCACTGAAGTAGAGTCTAACGATACCCTTAGTACGGCAAATACTGTTGCCTTATCTTCAGGCAGCCCTAAAGCGATCGCAACCGGCAGCATTAATTTTGACTTTGACAACAATCGCGATGTTGATGCCACCGAAGATGTCGATCTCTACAGGTTTGAGCTAGCGGCAGGCGACACTATCATATTGAATCTCGATCCATCTGGTGATGTTAAGCCCATCGATGCCGCTGAGCTAATTTTATTTGACAGTGAGGGCAACAACATTGCCCAGGGTAGCTTTACCAACCCTGGCCCTGAAGATGCATTTACTTCTTTGCTTCCCTATATTGAATATACGGTCGCTGAAGCAGGCACTTACTATGCAGGCGTAAGCGCCTATTTAAATGCGGATACTTTTTTTGCTAACAATGCCTACGATCCATTTACCGCCGGATCAAGCAGTGGCGTCACCTTTGAACAATTTGGTTTAAATAGCTTTGGTGATTACGCCTTAAATTTGGAGCTGGTGAACGACTCTACCCCTGTTGTCGATCCACCCGAACCGCCCCCTAGTGGGACACCACCCGCCGATGCACCTACTGTCTCTCTGCAAGCGATTACAGGTACCTACAATGCAGATGGCAGCATTATTGTGCCAGCCTTAGTTGAAACTGTCAGCGATCAGGGGTTAAGTCCCATCTTTGGTATAGGCGGAGCAGCCATTACTTTTGCGTTAACGACCGAGGGAACAATTCCAGCAGAGGGGGTGGATGTTGTTATCAATTCCGACGTTAATTTGGCAGACTATCTGTTTACCGTAGATCCCTTTGTCCGGGGGGCTGAGACATTGGGGCCAGCATTGGACGCCGATGGTAATCCCTCCGGTATTCGTCTCAATGTGACTCAAAATACGGCACTGTTTAACATCAATCTGTTTGACAAACCCATTCCAGAAACAGATGGTCCTGAGCAAATTACGTTTACCTTAGAAAGTGATGAGGCTAACGTCAGTGCCACCACTGGCACATCCACCATTACCGTCTACGATACGGTCGCCGATGTCCCCACTACATCTACAGAGGGGCTGACCGTAGGTCTGGCGGTGGAGAATGGTGCATTGATTGAAGCCGATGGCAATCAGGCTACCTTGACCTTTAGTCTCAGCGAACCGCCCCCGGACGACGGTGTGTTGGTTTATGTCAATATGTCTGCAAAAACGGCGGGACAAGCAGCGCCTGATGGTCAGATCTTTGGGCTACTGGGCCAGTTTGATGTATTTAACGCTGAGATCACGGGCGGTGCTTTTCCCATTCCTGATTTTGCTTCTAGCGGCTTTTATTTCAACATTACTGAACAAACTGCAACGATTAACATTGCCGCATTTCCCGATGCGGTGGTGGAAGGGGTGCAATCTTTCCAGGTTTCCTTGGCTGGCGGTGCAGACTATCAGGTGGACCCGGCTGCTAGTACCGTGAACGTAACCCTGGCCGATACGGCTGACTCCTTACCCCAGATTAGCCTGAGTACCGCACCGACGGTTTTAATTGAGTCAGAGCAAACTGTTTCTGTTCATACTTTTACCCTCAGTGCGCCGCCCCCAGTCGAAGGGTTACAGGTGTCGGTGACAGTAAATGGCCTGGATGAGTTTGATGTCAGCGGCATTGAAACAACAGGTATTACGGGAGACATTAGCATTACTGAAAGTGAGCCCCCTCAGCTGGTCTTTACCGTTACCGAAGATATTGCCACCATTAGGCTGCCCATTGCAGACGATGGCGCAACTGAAGGATTAGAAACGGCAACGTTTACCTTAAATCCGAGCGATGCCTATCAAATTGATGCGATAGCCACGTCCGGCAGTTTTCAAATTGTTGATACTCCAGCTGATGTGCCCCCGTCGCCGTTCGAAATAGAGGTCAATGATTCGCTAGATACTGCGATCGCAATTGATCCTACACCGGAGAATCCGGTTATTATTGCCGGTGCCGCCAACTATATCTATGATTTTTCTGGCGTCACTCCCATCCTCGACTTTTCCGAAGATGTGGACCTCTATTCCTTTGACCTAGGCGCAGGGGAATCCATCGTAGTTGATGTGGATGCTACGACTGAGTTTGATGGCAGTGCTTCTTTACTCAAGCCCGTTTTACGAATCTTTGATGCCGATGGGAATGAGTTAGACACAGTGGGTCAAGTCGATAGCCTAGATCAAATTAGCGCTGATCCAGGAGAGGTCACGCTCACATTTACCGCCCAGACCGACAGCACCTACTACGCAGGCATCAGCGTACTGGGCAATGACGACTACGATCCAACCATACCGGGCAGCGGCAGCGGCTGGATTATTGAAGGAGTGGCCGAACCTGGTGCGTATCAGGTGACGTTTGCTCAATCCCTGGCATCGGATAAAACCCTGGTGGGTACTGTCGATGACGATACCCTAGAGACTGGTAGCGGCAACGATACTATCGCCGGAGGCCTGGGCAACGATGTGATTATTGGTGGTGGCGGTGATGACGTGCTTAGGGGGGACAACAACTCTCGATCTGCCCAAGACGGAGAGCCTGGCGGTAATGATATTGTCTTTGGCGGTGCGGGCAATGATCGCATCGGCGGTAAAGCGGGTAACGATATTCTCAGCGGTGATGCTGGCGACGACATTATCTATGGTGATGCTGGCGACGATATTCTTATGGGCGTCACCGGCAATGACATCCTTGTCGGCGACAATTTCTCCAACGGCAGCGGCAGTGACCTGTTTGTTTTTGGCAACGGTGACGGCACTGATACCATCCTCGATTTTGAGGTGGGTATTGACCGTATTGGTCTAGTGGAGGGTGAGCTAGTGTTTGCTGACCTCAGCCTGACCCAGGACGGTAATCATACGCTGCTGGGAGTCAACGGTACGGGTGAGATTCTGGCCGTGTTGGAAAATGTTCAAGCCTCTACCCTAACCGCCACCAGTTTTGAGGTAGTGCCCGATGTTTCTAACCCCGGTGAAGCCCTGGCTTTGATTTAGTCGGCCATCTCATAGCTGGTTAACGTCAGCTATTGGCATTGGCTTAATGCGGAGGGGGATAGGTTGACACGGAGAGAACTCTGGGTAGAGATTTCTGGTGTGAGCCTGTCTCCTCCATAACCCATGGGTACGTATAGCACGGTCAACTACCCCTCTCTTATTGATCAGCACAAATCCTGTTGTCTCTTGAGTAAAAAGCTTAAGGAAATCTAAGTTTATGTGGAATCGCAGCTGGAGTGATCAACTTTGCTGCTCTAGCGATCATTTGGCACAAAGTTGCACGATACCATCCAAATGTTGCCGAGGGGGGACACTTCAGAACTCGGTTACCCACTAGTTTTTACGTCAACCATGGATGGTATTGGTTTTATGAATAGTGATCCAATTAATCTGATTGAAATTGAGTCCAATGACACTCTAGACACAGCAACCGCTGTTGCACTATCGGCAGAATCGCCTAAGGCGATTGCCACTGGCAGCATTAATTTTGACTTTGACAACAACCGCGATGTTGATGCTACAGAAGATGTTGATCTCTATGCCTTTGATCTAGCCGCAGGCGAAACCATCCGGCTTGATCTAGATGCTGCTGGCGACACTATGCCC
>JBCDFI010000303.1:0-6532 GCA_039178155.1 Cyanobacteria bacterium P01_H01_bin.105 | reverse complement strand
GTCAAACGGACATTTTGACAATCAACGGTTTGACAGTCTTCGCTTTACCTTTCGTTCTGAATTTCCGATAACTCTAGTCTTTTCCCCTTCCCTGAGATGAATACTATTCAATTATTGAGAATTTTTCTTTTTAATGCTCCATGTTTAATGCTGTTAATGGTATTTCCTGCGATGGCTGGTACGGCAGATATCGCTCAGACACCCTCTGATGAAACTATCGTTGCAGATGAAACTATCGTTGCAGATGAAGACGGCTTGTTACGCATTACGGTAACGGGAACCCGTACTCCTCGCTCGCTCCAGTCTGCTCCGGTGACCGTTACTGTGATCGATGCCGATGATGTCAATCAGCTGCTTATCCGCGATATTTCTGATCTGACTCGCTATGAGCCAGGGGTTTCAGTTAGAAACAACCTACAGTTTGGCCTGCAGGACTTTAATATCCGGGGAATTGAAGGTAACCGTATCCTCATTCAAGTCGATGACATTCGGCTGCCCTCCTCGTTTCAGTTTGGGGATGCCGTTACCCCTGGCCAGGGATTTAATTTGGGTCGAGATTATTTTGATACTGAAATTCTGCGTACTGCTGAAATTCTGAAAGGTCCAGCGTCTACCCTCTATGGCAGTGATGCCCTGGGCGGTGCGGTCAGTTACTTTACCCTAGATCCGACCGAGTTAATCGATGCGGTTGGTCGTGACTCTGCTGCCACGGGCTCCACAAATTTTGATAGTCGTAATACCGGATTTACCAGCACATTTGTCCAAGTCAACCGGTTTGACAATGTTGACACGCTGCTGGCCTTCTCTCGACGAGATGGATCTGAAGCAGAAAATCTGGGTGACGATCAAACTAACAATCGTCATAGCCTCTTAGGTAAATTGGTCTATAACCTTGATGACACTAGCGCTGTCGACTTTACCGTAGAGCATTTTGACAACGATACCGACACCAGCACATCTGAAGAAAATTTGCCCCTGATCACAGGCACAACGACCCGATTTGACGAAGAGATCAACACGAATAGAACGCGGCTGAGTCTAGCCTATCAATATGACAATTCAGAAAGCACTTCTTTTTTAGACTTTGCCCAGGCCCGTCTCTACTTCCAAGATGCTCGGACTCGAGAAGAGAATGAGCGAGAGCTACTCGGCTTCGACTTTCGAACATTTCAGCGATTTCCGGCTCTACGGTTGAGTGAAAACCTCTTTGTCGATCAGGTATTTGGTGGCGATGTGCAGCTGCGTAGTGATTTTGACTGGGGTCAAAGCAACCACCGGCTGACCTATGGTGTGGATGTTTCTAATACCTTTAATGCCCGCCCCCGAGATCGCACTCAAACCAACTTGCTCACAGGCCTAACCACCCAGGCCGCCATTCCAGATGATTTTCCGACACGGGACTATCCCAACTCAGACACGCTGAGGGTTGGCGTTTATCTGCAAGATGAGATTGAGTTTGGGGATGGCACGTTTAGTGTGATTCCCGGCCTCCGCTACGACTATTATGATCTAAATATTTCCATTGACGAAGACTTTGAGCGCAACGGTGCCACGGCCACTGAATTTAATGACAGCTCATTTTCACCCACTCTGGCGCTAGTCTATCAGCCCACCTCCGAGCTGAGTTTTTACGGTCGCTATGCCCGTGGTTTTCGCGCCCCCCAGTATGACGAAATCAACAGCGGGTTCACCAATCAAATTTTTAGCTATCGGACCGAACCCAACCCTGACTTAGAGGCAGAGACCAGCAACAGTTTTGAACTGGGCATGCGCGGTAACTTCTCGAAGTTTAATTTTAGTCTGGCGGGTTTCTATAACCGATATGACGACTTTATCGACAATCAGCTGGTTGATACAGAATTTGCTGGCGGTCGTCCTTTGTTGGTCTTTCAAAACGTCAATATTGATGAGGTGGAAACCTATGGTGTCGAGGCTAAAGCAGAATACCAATTTACCCCTGGAGAAGGTGGTTTTAGCGTGCTGGGATCGCTAGCTTGGACTGAGGGTAACAATCTCACCTCCAATGAGCCATTATCTACGGTGGACCCGATTGAGGCAGTTTTAGGACTTCGCTATCGCTCATCCGACCAGCGCTGGGGGGCTGAGCTAGTGAGCACGTTGGTGGGTGAAGCCCGAGGTGAAGGCTTTGAACCAGAGGCCGATCAAGATCCCTTTGTGCCTGATGGATTCACGGTGTTTGATCTGATTGGGTACTATCAGTTCACTCCTAATCTCACCTTTAATTTAGGTTTCTTCAATCTATTTGACACCGACTATGAACGCTATGGTGATGTGCGATTTTTAGATAGCAATAATGATTTATTTGATCTGCGGCGAGCCCGGTTTGAACAACCAGGGTTAAACCTGCAGGCTGGGGTCACATGGCAATTTTAGACTGGTTGAGTGATGAGCGCTGTTAATACATAAAACAAGGAGAGAGGTAATGGCAAGACAACGTATGAGACAACGCTGGTGGGGGTTAGGACTGGTGGTTTCAATAGCAGCCTGCAGCCCCGATGCCCCGGTTTCCGAAACGACAGCGATAGATCCTGTGGTCACTCAAGATGCGGCTCAAAACGTTGTCGCCCTTACCTCCATGAGTGCTGACATCGTTCATTCTTTATCCGCCGATGCTCTGGTGGGTATTCCCGGTAGTGCGCTACTCACGAATGATCCGCGCTTTGAAGGATTGACCACCGTGAGCAGCGGTCGAACTGAACCCGATCTTGAAAAAATTGTTGCCCTCAAGCCAGATCTTGTCATTGGTGCTGCCGGATTTCATGACCAAACCCTAGAACGACTGAGCGATCTAGAAGTGAATGTCTTATCGGTCGATATTAAAGGTTGGGATAGCCTTAGGGATATGACCCAAGTCCTGGCAGCCCAGCTTGATGCAGATCCCACTCCGCTAGTAGAGCGCTACGATGCTTGTCTAGCCAAGGCTGAGCAAACTGAAACGGCAACCGGGCCGACGGCTATCGTCTTAGCCAGTCGAGAACCGCTGTTGTCACCCAACCAAGAAAGCTGGGCCGGAGATTTTCTCGAAAAGTTTAATATTCAAAATCTAACGGCTGACTTACCGGGACAAAGTGAATTTCAGGGATATATCACGCTCTCTCCGGAGAAAGTTTTAGAGATGAATCCGGAGCAGCTGTATTTTATTGATTCTGGTGGTGGTCTTGACGAAGAAATTGCCCAGCTTAAACCTGATCCATTTTGGGGACAGCTGGCAGCCGTGCAGTCAGATCAAGTGTACGCCTTGGATTATCACGGTCTGATTAATCCAGGCAGTGTCCAGAGTGTTGAACGGGTATGCGAAACCTTGGGTTAAGCCATTGATGTGGGCCACGGTGACCAGCCGTGACCCACTGACAATATGATCTGGGTATAAGCGGGAGCAGAATTACATTTTTTATTAAACTGCCCTTAATTTATTAACCTTGCGTTAAACTGGCCCTTACCAAAATAGATAGATGCGCTATTGACTGAGTGCTTCAGCCCGTGCAGTTAGTGGATTGAGGGCGTCTACTGTTGCTGGTAAATGTCAAGAGCGCAAGCTTATCTATGAAATTTTCCGTGCCCTTGGGCTCGCGACCGCTGTTAACGATTCTCTTAACAGTCAATGTCATAGTCGTCGGGCTATCGATATGGGCTGGTATTAGTGAAGGGGATCTGCGGACTTATTTTGATGAAGAGAGCTTTATTACCTGGCTATCCACGTTTCAGCTGCTAGCAATTGCCATTGTCTCGGCAGGTTTATATATATTGCGGAGTAGACAGCGATGGAGCTGGCGTTCACCGGCAATAGTGTGGTTGCTAATCGCCCTGGGTTTTGCATTTTTAGCCGCTGATGAGTTTTATGAATATCATGAGCGGCTTGATATCTGGCTCCATGGATTGTTGGGAATTGAGGAAACTGGCCTAACTGACCGGACTGATGATGTGATTGTGGGTCTGTACGGGGTTATTGCTGCTGGTATAGCCTATCGATATCGCCATGAGATCAAACGCTATCGCAATATACTGCCGTTGCTTTGGAGTGGTTTTGCAGTGCTGTTTGTAATGGTGTTTTTGGATATCTTAACCAATCGTCCGGATATTTTATCGTTTATGTTGGGCCTTGACACTGCACTGCCCGTGAGAAACGCCTTGGAGGTATTGGAAGAATTTTGCAAACTGACGGTGGGCAGTTTGGGGCTAGTCAGTGTGTGTCGAGCGTTTAGGACAGAAAAGGCTGAGACTCGGCGGTACCGTCTCTAGACATTCGGGGGTAGGGTAGACCGTCTGTGTCATAGCTGCCGTTCTAGGTGCAGCATGCGTCGATAGGAAAGCCAGCCGGTGGCTACCATGGCGATCGCAAACACACCTAAAAACCCCACATGTTCACCAGCAGGTTCAGCCGCCATTGTCAGCGTTAATGCTTCGGTCATGTGAAAAATAGGATTAAACTGAGCCAGCCGCAGCAAAGAGTCGGGAAAAATCGAGGTGGGCATAAAGGCCCCACCCAGGATCAGCAGCGGTACACCAAAAGCTGCTACTAGAGCATTAACGTCTTCAGTCCGGCGAGCAAACTGGGTACCGAGGATAAAGCCTACCCCAACATAGGCCAGGATGCTGAGCAAGATAATCAGCATAACCAGGGGCCAGGAACCGGTAAAGGTGGCTCCGAGGAGAAGTGCGATCGCAAATACCAACAGCGTTTGACCCACCCCAATAGCACAGTGGGCCACAACAATGCCCAAAAAATAAGAGACACCGCGCAAAGGCGATAAAAACAACCGTTTCAGCGTATTTTGCTCCCGCTCAGCCACGACGGTAGCTACGCTGCCACCCAAGCAGCTAAAAAATAAAGCCGCCCCTACTAACGTTGGTGGAGCCACCACCTCCAAGGCCTCAGCAAAATCTAGCTGGGCTCGCTCTGCTGTGATGGCCCCATTTAGAAATAGCAACAACGTCGGGAAAATAGCCCAAAAAATCAGGCTGCGACGCCGTCGGACTAGCTCCAGCAAAATTCGTTGGGCCACAGCCATAATTTCTTGCCAGTAGCGAGCAATTGCGTGGGCCATTAAATCAATCATGAATGTTTTTCTGTGGCCATGCCGGGTGGTTTAAGATTTGTACCTGACTTGATTGATATCAAGTTTGGGCGTCATTCTCTAAGGACAATTCTAGGCATGTTCGTTGACAGATTAGCCAACTTTGCAGACGTTTGAACAGACGATAGCTTTGCAGACTCGATGTGCAATCTTGTGGGCCATCTTTTGGGCAATCCAAACAGGACCAGGTATCCGTAACACTAATAGAGTTCCTAACGTTTACTGCTCCTATTTTCTAGTCGATTGATTCAGACGTTACCAGCAGCCCTATACTTTCCCCTTAAGCGCTCACCATTTCCTTAATGAATCCATTCCCTGAATCCTGGCAGACCTCTGATATTTCACGACGGAATGCACTTAAATTATTAGGAGCCGGAGCCGTTGTCGGCACCCTGGGCTATACCCGATTTGCTAAACCCCAACCAACGCTCCACCAGGTTGATCAGCTCGATTTGCCCCAAACGGTTGGCCACTCAACGACCGCCGTTGTGGTGGGCGGCGGGCTGGCCGGGTTAGCCGCAGCCTATGAACTGAGTAAGCGGGGGGTGAGGGTCACTCTAGTGGAGCGCTCGCCACAGCTAGGTGGTAAAATTGCCAGCTGGCCCATCCAGGTGGGTGACCACGAGCTTAGAATGGAGCACGGGTTCCATGGATTTTTCCCTCAGTATTACAACCTGTTTAGTCTGGTGGATGAGCTGAAAGCTCAAGACAATTTTCAGTCGCTCAATTTCTACGCGGTTCTCTACAAAGACGGCTATAAGCCTGAGGCTTTTTACCCGAGCAATGCGGCATTTCCCTGGAATATTGTTGATCTGGCCGTATCGTCAGACAATCGCCTGAGCTGGGGGATCAATCTAACCAATCTCAAACATTTGGAAGTGTTTCGAGAAATTACCAGCTTCCGTATGCCCCAAACCTACGAGCGTCTAGACCAGCTTTCGGTGGAAGAATGGGGACGGGGACAGTTTCCTAAGGGACTGTACGATCTGTACTTTTTACCGTTTGCAAAATCGAGCCTAAATTCACCAGACGTGCTCAGTGCGGGTGAGCTGATGCAGTTTTTTCACTTTTACTTTTTTGGTAATCCTGAAGGGTTGGCGTTTAATGGCACCTGTGAAGATATGGGCCGCTGTTTGGTCGACCCCCTGAGCAACGCGATTGAGGCTAACGGCGGCCGCATTCTTACCGGAGTTACTGTTAGTCAGCTCAATTGGGCCGAGGGGAAAATTGCTAGCGTTGACTATCAAAAAGGTAATATTGCCGTGAATCCGGTGCCGTTTTGGTGCGATCGCAACCCCCTACTCAGCACCGATACCACCGATTACTACGGCGCGGGCGACCGACTTTTCGTTGTAGACAACAACAGCGACCAGGCCATTTCTCTCACCTGCACACACCAGGGCTGCAGCGTTAATAAAGAAGTTGCAGCGAGTGGC
>JBCDFI010000302.1:0-6570 GCA_039178155.1 Cyanobacteria bacterium P01_H01_bin.105 | reverse complement strand
GTAGGGGGAAGGCTCTTAATCTAGGTCGCAAGCTCACTTAGGCTTGAGGGCGCGTCCAGAGTCACTTCCGAAACCATTATTGCTGGCCCATTCCACATACAAGGGCGCGTCATCAATTAATTCTGGAAACCTTGTGGCATAAGCATTACCGCGCCCGCATC
Source organism: Cyanobacteria bacterium P01_H01_bin.105 (assembly GCA_039178155.1). Classification (GTDB taxonomy): domain Bacteria; phylum Cyanobacteriota; class Cyanobacteriia; order Phormidesmidales; family Phormidesmidaceae; genus Leptothoe. The sequence goes on along the minus strand of JBCDFI010000302.1, from coordinate 6,409 downwards.
TGGCGACCAGCTAGGGCCTGTACTCCTCTCGTTATCAGGGTTTGACGGTCAAATGATGACAGGCCCTAGTACTTGGCGTATTTATAACTTGAGCGAACATTCTGAGCCAAATTGAATAGGACAAAATGCTCACGTCTACAACCACAATAATTCTCTATCTAGTAGAGTTTTTACTAGAGTGACATACAAAAAATTATCGGAGCATCTGCTCCCCGAAGTTCTAAACTCTCGGAATGCCAACAATGATGCCGGTTGAACCAGCTCAGATCTTGAGTAGCCGATCGCAGACGACGACGGCTGCAGTAGCTCACGTATTTAACTACGCCGTACATCAGGGCATCAGTGAGCTTCAGCTCAGTGCTGAAACAGGACTGCTACGAACTGACCTGATTAATCCTGAAAATCGTTTACCGGCAGACCTGATTTCCTCTATCTTGCAAGTCTTAGGTAGCGCCTACCCAGAACAAGCTATTGGGCTCCAGATGGCAAGTATTGCTCCCCTCTCTGTCATCGGCCCACTACCTCAAATCATGAAGTATGCTGAGAATCTTCGCTCAGTCTTACAAGCATTTGTACGCTATAGGTTTGTATTGTCAGAGCAACTCTGGGCAGACCTGATTGAATCCAATGATGAAGCTCTTCTACGGATGCATCATCCCCTTGACGCACTTGATGGTGGTCGCGGTGCCGAGTCAGCCATCGCATTGATAAGACGCCTGATCCAACAAGCTATTGGCCAAGAGGATTCTTTGGTACGGGTAGAGTTTGTGCATCGGCCTTACAGCTTGTCGAGAGCTTACGAGACCTTCTTTGGCGTTCCAGTCTGTTTTCAACAGCCTTACAACACGCTCGTATTTCGTCGCGAAGCTCTGAATCTTCCAACTAAGCAGGGAGATGTTTACTTGTTCAGGTACATTCAAGGAAATTTAGACCTCCTGCGCGATCGCTGGGGGTTATCTAACCACACTTCACCGCTAGCTGAAATTCATCACACCATCACCCATAAGGCAGAGTTCTACCAGTACAGCGCTGAAGGAATCGCACGCGATATGAACATGAACCTGCGATCATTGCAGCGTTTGGTTTGCGCTCACGGCTTTACGGTTCGCCAGCTTTTAGAGAATGCTCGCAAAGAGAAGGCGCGACAGTGGCTGTCTGACCCGACGCTCAATATCAAAGCAGTTGCAACGCGATTAGGATACTCGGACGACCGCGCTTTTCGCCGAGCCTTCAAACGCTGGACCGGGCAGACGCCTGCAGAGTTTAGACAACAATCCAGATAGCCCTGTCGGCATTAATCAGGAGCCTCGCTAAAGCAAAAAATCGTGGTTAGGAAAGGACTCAGGAGCTAAGAGCCAGAGTCTAGTATTCTACTGACTTCTGAATTCAGGATTCTTCCCCTCCAAAAATCACCTAACCCAAATTGACAATCAAATTTTTCCTTTTGGAAAACTTTGTAAAGACTTTCTACAGCAATACATATGGAATAGGCCGGACATTTCACGGCATCGTGCATCAGGATGTCAGTCTTGGATACATTTTTTGGAAATAGCGTCGTATTTACCTTAAATGTTGAGGCCAGCTGTTCTTGCTGTCAACGCTTTCATGTCCACTTTGATTCACTGAAAAGGCTAATAAATCGAGAGGACAATTTACGACAAGTTGAATAGGACAAAATGCCAGCATTCAAAATTTCAGCTAATTCTCCATTTGGTAGAGTTTGCATGATGTTAAGCAGAAAACTTATCAGAGCGTCTGCTTCCCAAAATTCTGAGTTCGTGGAATGCCTATGGTGACGTCAGTTGAACCAACTCGAATAGTGAATAATAAGTCTCAGACGAATACGGCTGCGGTGGCCAGCGTATTTAACTACGCATTGCATCGGGGCATCGGTGAGCAACAACTCAGTGCTGAGACAGGGTTGGTACGAACTGACTTGGTTAATCCCGAAACACGCCTACCGGGAGAACTTCTTCCCATCCTATGGAACATCTTAGGCAACGCTTATTCAGGGCAAGCCGTTGGGCTCCAAATGGCAAGTGTTGCTCCCCTTCCCCTGCCAGGGTTTGGCCCCATACCTCAAGCCATGAAATACGCTGAGAATCTTCGCTCAGCCTTGAAGATATTTATACACTACAGATTTGTCTTATCAGACCAGCTCTGGTTGAACTTGGTTGAATCTGATGGTGAAGCCTTTCTACAGATGTATCATCCACTCGATGTGCTCGATGCCGGTCGTGCTGCTGAATCCGTCATAGCCTTGATCAGGCGCTCAGTCCAACAAGCCATCGATATAGAAGATCCCTTAGTGCGGGTAGAGTTTGCCCACCGGCCTCACAGCATGCATAGGATTTACGAGACCTTTTTTGGTGTTCCTGTCTGTTTCCAACAGACTTGTAATGCACTGGTATTTCGTCGGAAAGCTCTAGATATCCCAACTAAACAGCGCGATGTTCACTTATTCAGATATGTACAGGGAAACTTAGACCTCTTGCGCGATCGCTGGGGGCTATCTGATAACACGTCGCCATTGACTGCAATTCACCGTACCATCGCCCAGAAAGCCGAGTTCTACGAGTACAGTGCAGAGGGAATCGCACGTCATATGAATATGAGCCTGCGATCGCTACAGCGTTTGGTCAGCGACCATGGCTTGACGATGCGCCAGCTTTTGGAGAATACTCGCAGAGAAAAAGCACGGCAGTTGCTAGGTCACCCAGCACTCAATATCGAGGCGATCGCAGCTCAGCTAGGCTATTCGGATGTTCGTGCTTTTCGCCGCGCCTTCAAACGTTGGACTGGCGAGACACCGGCACAATTTCGAGCAGGTTTTATGAGCCGAACTTAGTCTTGAACTTCCTAATAGGTTCTGGCTAACAGCATTAAAGCTTAACTTCACCATTTAGAGAATGTTCGCGCTGAAAATAGGCGTAAAAGCTCAATGCGATGGCTGTAGCAGAGATGATGGTCATCACAGTTCCGGGCACAAACTTGTTGTAGCCACCGAGGTCGATGAATACAAAATAGCCGACATCAAGTAGACCACCAACCAGTGCTGAAATAAAGATTGCAGCGACGTTTTTTCGCCAAATAAATACGCCGCCAATAATAGTCACAACGCCGCCCCACAACAGATTAAATCCATGCTGATTGATGACGGCACCAACAGCATCGGGATAGTCCATTATCAATAAAGCAGAGTCTACAGCATCAGCAATGCCTGAAACTGCAGTTGCCGTGTCACCAGCGATGGTCAGAACCCCAGCTAAAGCATGGACGAGACCCCATATCACCCAAAGGATGGCAGCAAGTTTTAGAAGGGTGGATGATTTTCGTCGATTAAGTTTCATCGTTATAAATTGCCTGTTAGCTCAATCGATTGGACTTGAGGAAAAAGCTGTTCAGTTAAAAGCATGGTAAAAACAACCATGGCAGCAGCATCTTTTTGAATATCTTCTATAGCAAATTGTTGTACTTGGCATCAAGTAGCGATTTGATTTCGGTTTGGATGTGCTTGTTCAAAGCAATTGAGGGGTAGGCTTTTCGTTTACCTTCAGAAATAAAGAGTCCCGAGTTCCCCTCACTAACCGCTATTTCAACAGCATCTACAAGTCTTTGGGCTTGAAGTTTAGCTGGCTTAAATATTAAAGGACGTAGTAAAAGCAAAAACCAAGGCATTCCATCACTCGACCCAGTCATTGAAGTTCTCGTTGGACCCGGATCTACTGTTTGGATCAAAATGCCATCTTCTAGCAGCTCTTCTTTTATCAAATAACTAACGATAGTCAGAGCTGCCTTCGATCTTGCATAGGCTCCCATCAAGCCGCCAATACTTTCTGGATTAGTCAACTTTGCTGCATCTAGTTCCTTCACACCATCAACTACACTTGATGAAAAATTGATAACAACTGACCGCTGGACGCCCTCTGCGCCTGCACTTAGCTGTTTGCGTAGCAGCTGAGTCAAACAATAGGGTGCTAGAGCGTTAAGTGCAAAGTGTCCTTCGACGTCTTGAGGACTCATCACCCGTTTTTCCGTTAGAAGTCCTGCAATGTTGTAAAGAGCAGATACTTTAGCGTATCTTGAGGCAATTTCTGCAGCGACACTCCTGATATCCAATATATCCATCAAGTCTGCGGTAAATCCTATAAACTCCTGACCAGGATATGCTCTTCGAAGCTCCTCTAACTGAAGGTCAGTTTTCTTTTGGGAACGATTAACTAGGGCAAGATCCCAACCCCGCTTGGCCAAAATTTTTGCAATCTCCAGCCCAAGACCTCCAGTTGAACCAGTTAAGACGGCCGTCTTCATAGTTGATTTCATATTTCACTGTTCGATTTTACAAGAACATCACTACAGATGGAAACTACACCTATGACGGTGGGACCTGGGCTCCAAACCTTACAAAAATACAGTCAACTGCGCTCTAAACCGAAACGAGAGGTTCGGGAGTACTCAGCTCTTTAAATCGTATTTTGCTAATTCCTAAAACCAGAGAACAAACCTCAGCAGCATTATGATGAGATCGCTAACCTTAAACATCTCTAGATCTCCAGCCTTTTATCCAGCGATAAAAATGCTAGTTCTGAAATCAGATCTGCTGTATCTCATCCCTCTTACCAACACCTGCATGCGGACTCACACAAGATTTTCCAAGGGAGATTACAGAATTAGAAGGCCCATAGACGCCAAAAAAGGGACTATAGACGCCAGCTCCATCAAGTTAGAACACTAAAATCATCCCGACATCGTATCAAAATCGTCGCTGAAAGTCCCTTTTTCGGCATGTAAAGTCCTTTCAATTTGGCACTATTCTTAAGAGAATTATTATCGAGAGTAATATTGAGTTAACGCCTCAATAAAATTTCACTTAGGAGATGCTTGAGCTGGATGCCTTCTTAGGAATTTGCTAATGAAAGTATAAAATTTAGAGATGGCTAATTTAGATTCAGTTTTCTCAATCATCTAACACCTTTTGAGCTAGCTTAACTATTCCTCTTTGTCTCTTTAGGAGTGTTTCTCTATGAAGTTTATTCAAACTTCTTCTTCAATTCTGATAGCCTCTTTAGTATCTGTAGGATTTGTGTCGCTAACCTGGGCAAATTTACAGCCTCAAAAAGTAAATCCTGTTGCTCAGATGAACTCAAAAAATTTAACGAATTCACCAACTATAACTGTTGATGAGATTCAGAAAATCAACCGTGAAGTTGAAGCTATAATTTCTCAAGGAGATGTCGAAGGTATTCTCCAGTATATGGCTCCTTTTATCATTTCCGAGACTATTACAGAGTCTACAAATGGTTTTGAGTCGGTATATATCGAAGGTATTGAACAGCATCGTGAAACATTAACCAATTTCTTCAATGAAGTTGAAGCTGAAGAGAATTTAGATACTCAAGAAATTTCCCAAAAAGAGACTATCCGGATTACACCTGATGGTCAACTAGCTACAGCGGTAGTCAGCACTATTAGTGAAGTGACTGATGATGATGAAGTCCGTTTAATAACTACGACTGATACAATTCGATTCGCTCGGCTTCAAGGTCAAATTAAAGTCATTTTCTACACAACCGACAGTCAAATTGTCAGCCATGATATTCCAAATTAGCGAGTGATCTGATTAGCGGAATTTAGAGAGGGATTCTAACAATGAACTACTGCCACAACCTCTTGTCATGGTCATTAGTCTCCTGCCTAGGAGTCGGCTACTTCTTAATGAGTGAGATACCTGCTGATGCGAGTAGGGATGCCTCCTATGATCATTATTATGAGTTCAGCAAAGTCTTCAGGCCTAAGGCTTATTCGGCGACTTCAAACAAGGCTGTCTTGAGGAGCCTAAATCAGGATGCAGCTTTGCCACAGCCTTCTAACTCTATAGTCAGTGCGAATGACGCTTCCGGTTTCGCGGTTCCTTCGTATGCCGAGGCTCCAGCCAATCATGACTACAGCCCAAACAGTTACTCTCGATGGCATCATGGCCCGCCACCGCCACCGCCACCGCCACCGCCACCAATTTATCGTCCTCCCCATGGCCCACCGCCACCACCACCGCCGCCACCGCCACCCGCTCGTCCACCTCGTCGTCCACCTCGCCGATAGTTCTGAGGAGCGTTCGGTTGTAATTTGAACATAAGAGCGACCGTGAGATGGCCTGGGTCAGCCAAACTAATGTGTTCGTCAATGCATAATTCAGGAAGAAGAACAGCCCTCTGATGATTTAGACCATCAGAGGGCTATATCTTTGTATGGCCCCGTCAATTTTATTAGGACAAGATGGTAAGTAGGAAAGCAGAATTAAACGTAGCTGTGGAGGTATGCTGACGAGCCTTGTATTGAGGTGGTTCTAACGATGTCAACGCCCACTTTGCGAGTTTCCCTGAGCGGCGAAGAAGATCGCACTTTGCAAGAG
>JBCDFI010000301.1:0-6596 GCA_039178155.1 Cyanobacteria bacterium P01_H01_bin.105 | reverse complement strand
AGCGGGCGGTGCTTGTTTTGGTCCAGCCAAGGCGTTGACGGGCTTGATCTGCGATCGCAAGTCCTTTTTCCGATGCCCTTACCGACTGCCCCATTGTTAAACACCTATCCTACCTTGGGCTTTGAGCTAGGTATCTATAAACGATACCCGGTCAGACCTCAAGACGCTTCTATATGGAAAAGGTTACCGTGTTTTTAACGGGTCTGAGTATGTCGGCAGTTGGCAGCATTACAGGAGTGCCTGGTCGTTGAGGCTGGTGAGTGATGATCGATAACGATTGAATGTTGAATTGTAAAAAGTGTGATACTGATGCGCCAAAGGATCAAAAATAGTCTCAACCGTATATTGCTCAAGCTTTCTTATGAACCCTAATTCTGTTGTACAACGCTTACCCAACTCTGTCTTCAAACTGCAGTGTGGTCTCGGCTGGGATGCTCAATCTGACACAGAACTGGACTTAGACATGGCTGTACTGGCCCTAAACGCTAAGGGACGCTTGTCTGCAGGGAAAGCTGGCTTTGTCTATGCAGGTCACCCTCGCCATCAGTCAGGGGCAATCCAATTACTCAATGACAGTATTACAGGCGAAGGCGAAGGTGATGATGAACAGCTTGTCATAAGTCTTCTAAAATTACCTACTGATATCAAAAAACTTATTTTTGTTGTCAATATTGATTGCAGTGAAGAACAGCAACAGGACTTGAGTCAGATTCAAAATGCCTTTTGGCGGCTTTTGGATAGTTCGACCCGACGAGTTTTGCTCCACCACTCCTTATCAAACGCTCACTGGAAAGACACTACCATCCTTTTTGTTGCAACGTTAGAACATCTGGAAAACCAATGGCAGTTGGCTTCTTCCCTTGAACCCAGTCCTCTAAAAAATCTAAATGAGCTGCTACATCAGTATCTTTGACCGGGCTGAGCAGCATCGCATCTATCACCCTGGTGCAGCCTAATATTGGTGCAGTCAAGACACTGACCTGCAGTCGTAAGTCAGGAGTGAATCACTACTGAGTCAACGGACTGAGTCCAAAACTGAGCATGGTTTCCCCATTAGCTCGCCTAATCTGGAGTCAGTTCACCCCCTGGAGGTCTCACACCATGATACAAACTACACTCCCTCAAACTCCTGGTCTATACGTACAAGCTGTCGAGCCGCTCCTGGCGTTTCCCCTCAAACATACCGATGTCAATGCTCAAGTCAGCGGCAATATTTCCCGCGTAGAGGTAACCCATACTTTTGAGAACCCTTTTACCACTGCCCTCGAAGCGATCTACGTCTTTCCGCTGCCGGATGAAGCTGCCGTAGATGCCATGGTGATTCGGTTGGCCAACCGTACTATTCAGGGCCGTATCGAAAAGCGAGAAGAGGCTGAGGCTATCTACGAGCAGGCCAAACAAAAAGGACAAACTGCTGGACTGTTAGCCCAGGAGCGAGCCAATATCTTTACCCAGTCCCTGGCCAATATCCCGCCAGGGGAAGAGATTGAAGTGGTCATCAGCTACAGCAATCAGCTCGCCTATCGTCAAGGCTCCTATGAGTTTGTCTTTCCCATGGTGGTGGGGCCGCGCTACATTCCAGGCAATCCCATTGCAGACTCAGACATATCCCAAGGCTCGGCAATGGCACCGATGACCCTAAATCAAGATACGGACCTGGTGCCAGATGCCAGCCGATTGAATGGACCGATTTTGCCTGCTGGGATGCGGTCTGGCCATGATATTCAGATGACCCTGGAGATCGAGACAGGACTTGAGATATCGCATCTGCAATCCCCTTCCCATCAAATTGTAGTAGATGCCCAGGATGCACGAACTTGCATTACTCTGGCTGCTAACGATACTCTGCCCAACAAAGACTTTATCCTGCGCTACCAGGTAGCTGGCGATGCCACCCAGACAGCGCTGTTGACTCAGTCAGACGAGCGTGGTGGTCATTTTGCGGTTTATCTGATTCCCGCCGTCAGCTATGACCTGACAGCCTATATTCCCAAGGATATGGTGTTTTTGATCGACACTTCTGGATCTCAGTCAGGCCTCCCCCTAGCTCAGTGTCAGGCTCTAATGCATCGGTTTATTAATGGGCTCCATCCTCAAGATACGTTCAATATTGTTAACTTTGCCAATACCACTCAGCAGTTGAGCAAAGTCCCCCTAGAGAACACCCCGCGCAATCGACAAAAGGCATTAGACTATGTGGCCCGATTACGAGCAGGGGGCGGCACTGAAATGATGCGCGGCTTTAAGACAGTCTTAAACTTGCCCCATCTGGACCTTGAACGTATTCGCAATATTGTTTTGTTGACCGATGGGTACATTGGTAATGAGACCCAGATTTTTGCTGAGGTACAACGTTCTCTCAGCCAGTCCAGCCGTCTTCATAGTTTTGGGGCGGGTAGCTCGGTCAATCGATTTTTGTTAAGTCGTGTGGCTGAGTTAGGACGAGGCATCAGCTACGTGGTTCGCCCCGATGAGACCACTGAACAGGTGGTAGATACCTTCTTTAACCAAATTAATCATCCGGTTTTAGGCAATCTTTCCCTTCATTGGGATGGTCCTGGCGCGGCTCCCAGCTGTTATCCTATGGCGATGCCTGACTTGTGTGCAGAGCAACCCCTAATTTTGTTGGGGCGCACGCTCGATCAACTCCCAGGTACGTTGCGAATAAAAGGGATTACAGCTGGTGGGGCACCTTTTGAGCAATCGTTGTCCCTCTCTTTTGAATCATCAAATAATTCAGCCATTGCGCAACTGTGGGGGCGGGCTCGCATTAAAGAGCTGATGAATCAAATGGTCAGTGGTGAGACGACTCATGGGGTAGAGGCGGTGACGGAAACGGCGCTAGCCTATCAGCTACTGTCGCAGTACACGGCCTTTGTGGCTGTTAGTGACGATGTCCGGATTGAGCGGCCTGGAGATGCGATCGCACTCAATGTACCGGTATTGCTACCAGATGCGCTCAGCCATGCGGGTGTGTTTGGCGCTGCGGCTCCGCAGCCAGTAATGGCACCCATGGCCAGTCCCAGGGCACGAAGAGCAGCCGCACCTCCCATGGGAGGTTTAGGCCAAAAACGAGCTTTACCTAAAATTCAGAGGAGGCAGGCGTTTGCACCGATGCCTGCAGATGCGATCGCACCCAGTCAATTGCCTATAGACTTAGCAGACACATTGGAAGGGGCAGACACGTTTGAAGAGATTGCCGAAGCTGCTGAGATGCCCCTGCATTCGGCGGCCGGAGATGAGTTTTCAGACCCCACGATTGCCCCTGAGCCAGCATCCCAACTGTTGGAGCCCTCTCAACAGCTCCAGGTCACAAAAGTAGATGGTCTGAGTGATGTCATCCTTGAACAGCTCAAACACCATCTGCAAAATCTACAGCTGACAGCTCCGCAGACTGGGAGACTAGTCCTTAAGTTAATAGTTCAGCAGGGACGGATAAAGCGGGTAATGTTGGATGCAGAAGCCTCCGATCCACAGACTTCGGTCGTAGTGGAACAAATTCGTCGAGCCTTACTGACATGGTTATGTCCCCAGCTCGTTGTCAGCCCATTGCGATTAGAACTATACGTGCAGCCTTAAGGGGACTCAAAAAGACTACGGATCTAGACAGCGAAGGTTTCAGGAATCTAGATCTAGGGCATTGTAGGTATAGAGGGCAGACGTAACTGCACCTTCATCCTATAGACAACTCCTATGACAAACCAGCCCCTGGTGCCTTGTGTGCTAGGGGTTATTGATTGGGATTATTGATCGGTACATCTATACAACATTTTATTGTCTGGAAGATTATTGAAAATTAATAGGCTAGAATCTATTAATTTTTTTAATCGCTGAGTTTAATCCATAGCCAACTATCGTTCTTTCAAGAGAATTTTGTCATAGATGTCTGAAAAAGAGTATTAAACTGGCTTCTACGCTGTTTTATAGGATTAAATTCTAAATCTCTCACCAAAGCTCTCATAGGCATCGTTACATAGCTTTTGGCGAATGCATTTAAACTATTAAATTCGCCTGACAACGTTAAAATTGCCTCCACGTAAAATTTCCTATTCTTACGATGCACAGGTTCTATAGGTAATTATCCCCATGTGTTTTTTGCTTTGTTAGCATCGATATACGGAGATGAGAGAATTCGCAAGTGGATTGTTGAAATCATGGTGGTAAGTCAGGTGCAATCTTGTTTTTGTCATGAGCTTTCTGTACATGAGGTGATTCAACGCTTTAAGAGTGAGCCAGAGAAAGGGCTGACAGCAGAAGAGGTGGCAAGGCGTTATGAAACCTATGGTTGGAACGAACTTCCGGTCAAACCTGGGAAACCTGCTTGGATAAGATTTCTCTTACAATTTCACCAGCCGCTACTCTATATCTTGTTGATTGCAGGAGCCGTCAAAGCCTTTTTAGGCTCATGGACCAATGCATCAGTTATCTGGGGTGTAACGGTTATCAATGCAATCATTGGCTATGTACAAGAAGCCAAAGCAGAAGGCGCAATTGCCTCATTAGCGAAAACGGTAACCACAGAGACAACGGTTCTCCGAGAAGGGCAAATGTTGCAGATACCGTCTCAAGATTTAGTCCCTGGAGACATCGTCTTGCTGACTTCAGGCGATAAGGTCCCAGCAGATTTAAGAGTGATCAAAACCCGCAGCTTACAGGTAGACGAATCGGCTCTAACCGGGGAATCTGTCCCTGTGACTAAATCTATTCACCCTTTAGAAGAGAATACACTTCTAGCCGAACGAACCAATATGGCCTACGCCGGGAGTTTTGTTACTTTTGGTCAAGGAACCGGAATTGTTGTGGCAACAGCAGACGGTACGGAAGTTGGGAAAATTTCTCAATCCATGGAGCAGCGAATTAACTTAAGTACGCCGCTAACTCGGAAATTTGCTAAATTTAGCCGTCTGTTACTCTATGGTATTTTGACTCTGGCAACCTTGACGTTTGCGATCGGACTAGGTCAAGGAGAATCCTGGGACTATATGTTTGAAGCGGCGGTTGCCCTGGCAGTCAGTGCCATACCCGAAGGCCTTCCTGCCGTTGTCACCATCACCCTGGCAATTGGGGTAAATCGGATGGCACGTCGCCATGCGATTATTCGCAAGCTCCCCGCCGTCGAAGCCTTGGGTGGAGCCACCGTGATTTGTTCTGACAAAACCGGTACGCTGACGGAAAATCAGATGACGGTACAGGCTATTTACACGGGCACATTTTATCGAGTGAGTGGGGGGGGGTATAGCCCTAAGGGAGAAATCACCCTAGATACCGACGATGGTACGACTAATTCATACGAACTATCAGCTGTGTTGGAAAGCTGTCTGATGGCAGGTGTTCTTTGTAATGACGCTCGCTTAAAACAAACAGGAGATAGCTGGTCGGTTGTGGGTGATCCGACTGAGGGAGCTTTGATCGCAGCAGCGGCTAAAGCCGAGTTCAGTCAGTCTAAACTAGCGGCCATTAAACCCCGATTAGATTCAATCCCATTTGAATCTCAATATCAGTATATGGCAACGTTACACGATGCTAATCCTCGGGTGATTTATGTCAAAGGTTCGGTCGAAGCCCTCCTCAGCCGCTGTTCTTACATGATGAATGCCTACGGTCATCGCATTCGGCTATCGCGATCGCAGGTTGAGCAAGGAGTCAATGCCATGGCAGAGCAGGGATTGCGGGTGCTGGCCTTTGCTCAAAAGGAAGTTAGCGAACATCAGCATGCCATCGACCATGATGATATCAAGACGGGTTTAGTTTTTATTGGCTTACAAGGGATGATCGACCCACCCCGACCAGAAGCCATTGCCGCCATCCACGCCTGCCGGTCTGCTGGGATTCAAGTGAAGATGATTACCGGCGATCACATCGCCACTGCTCGCGTGATTGCTAAACGGATGGGCATTCAAAAATCAGACGATGTTTTAGCGTTTGAAGGGCAGCAGCTAGAAACCATGGACGATCGTCAGCTAGCGCAAGCGGTTGAAACCGGCGATGTGTTTGCTCGGGTCGCCCCTACGCAAAAACTACGCCTGGTCGAAGCGCTGCAGCAAAAAGGAGAAATCATCGCGATGACCGGAGATGGCGTCAACGATGCTCCGGCTCTAAAGCAAGCAGATATTGGCACAGCAATGGGGAAAGGAGGTACCGAAGTCGCCCGAGAAGCTGCCGATATGCTGCTGACTGATGACAACTTTGCTTCCATCGAAGCCGCTGTAGAAGAAGGTCGCACGGTCTATCAAAATTTACGAAAAGCGATCGCATTTCTCCTACCGGTTAATGGCGGTGAGTCCATGACCATTCTAATCAGCGCTTTACTAGCCAGAGATCTGCCCATTCTCTCGCTCCAGGTGCTGTGGCTGAATATGATCAACTCCCTCACCATGACGGTTCCCTTAGCCTTTGAACCCAAGTCCAAAGGATTAATGCAACAGCCGCCCCGTAACCCGAAAGAGCCCCTCATCACCCGAAAACTATTGCAGAGAATCTTAACCGTTTCAGTGTTTAATTGGATTCTAATTTTTGGCATGTTTGAATGGGCCAAAGCCACGACAGGAGATATTGCAATTGCCCGTACAATGGCGATTCAAGCCTTAGTAGCTGCT
>JBCDFI010000300.1:0-6598 GCA_039178155.1 Cyanobacteria bacterium P01_H01_bin.105 | reverse complement strand
CTTCATGAGATTAAGGGCCACGATGCTGCTATCTTTGGCCTCTCAGTAAGCCCTGATGGTCAGTTTTTTGCCTCTGCCAGTAGAGATGCAACCGCTAAGCTGTGGCGTTGGGATGGCACCTTGGTTAGAACCTTTGAAGGACATACTAATGCCCTTTTTGGGATAGATTTTAGTGCTGATGGTCAAATCCTGGCAATGGCTAGTGCCGATAATACGGTTACCTTGTGGTCCCCAGAAGGAGAGAAAATCAAAACTCTGTATGGTCACGGTCCTGGTTTTAAGGATGTGAAATTTAGCTCTACAGGAGCACTGGTGACAGTGGCTGAAGACGGCACCCTCGCCCGTTGGAATCTAGAGGAGGTGTTGGGTTTAAACGAGCTGGAGTATGCATGCGCATGGATTGCTGATTATTTGCGAACAAATGTTGATGTGGCGGATAGCGATCGCACCCTTTGCAAAGACATACCAGAGAACTAGACATATGGACGTAACCTGTATTGAAACATGAATAGAGCAACACTGACCCTAAGTAAAAAGACGGAAAAGACGGAAGACGTCTGACATTCACCAGACATTCATCCGGACCTAAGATTTTTATGCGAAAGTTATAAATGGTTTCCTGTAGATTTTCCAGTCCTTGTCCCTCGCCTATGGAACCTGATGAAGTTCTTCTTGCAATTGAGGAGCGCCTGCTTAAGCGCAAGCTAACCCCAGCCGAACGGATTGTTCTAGGACAAACCTGGAACAAACAGACGTATGAGCAAATGGCTAAGCAATCAGGCTATGGGGATGCCCACCTCAAAGACACAGGCTATAAGCTATGGCGTGCTATTTCTCAAGCTTTAGGCCAACGAGTCACCAAAAAGAGTTTGCTCTTTGTATTACGGGAGTACCTACAACCGCTCTCACCACAGTTGGATTCAGCTGAAGTCACATCCTCAAAAACAGAATCACCAGCGTCTCTACAGGTATATCCATCTGGACCACTACCTCCGGATTCTCCTTTCTATATCAAGCGCCCTCCCAACGAAGACTTAGCGTATTCAGAAATTCAGCGACCGGGTGGTTTTTTGCGGATAAAAGCCCCCCAAAAGATGGGAAAAACCTCCTTAGTATTTCGATTAATTGAAACTGCACATCAAAACAATTACCAAACGGTCCATCTCGATTTGCAGACCGTAGATCAAGATGTTTTTAGCAGTATTGACACGTTTCTAAAATGGTTTTGCTCTCGCAGCAGTCAAGCGCTAAATTTGTCGCCAAACCTCAATAAGTTTTGGGATGCCTCTATGGGCCATAAGGTTAGTAGTGAACTCTACTACCAAGAATATCTTCTCGAAAACAGAACAACTCCGCTCGTATTAATTATTGGTGCGGCAGAACGACTGATTGAACATCCTAAGATAGCCCAAGATTTTTTCCCTCTGCTGCGCTCCTGGCATGAGAAAGCTCGATGGAATTTTCTCTGGCGCAATCTACGTATTGTCATGGTCCATGCCACTGAAATTTATGTCCCTTTAAAGATTCATCAATCGCCCTTTAATATTGGTCAGGCCATCAAATTACCCAAGTTTACAGCTGCCCAGGTGACCGAATTAGCAACTCGCTACGGTGTCGACAACAGTAATGACACACTGGGGGATATCTTAATAGCCTTAGTGGGCGGGCACCCTTATCTAGTCAATATTTTTCTATATCATCTCGCTGCTGAGTCCCTGTCTATTGACGCGTTACTCAAAACAGTATCCACACCATCTGGAATTTATGGCACTCATCTGCGTAATTATCTAGCCCTCTTAAAAGAAGAACAAGATTTAGCTGTCGCCTATAAACAAGTGATCTCATCTGACACAGGAGTTGAGCTAGATGCGGTCACAATGTATCGCTTAGAAAGCCTTGGACTCATAACCATCAATGGGTATCAGGCGATTCCCAGCTGTGATATCTATCGCTCATACTTTCAACAACAGCTCAGTTTTTAATTCTTGTTCTATTTGTTAAGTGCGATAACTTTAGATCTTCAGCTGTTGCATAAAGTCATATAAGAAGAACAGGTAAAGTAGTCTAATAGCCGTCTTTTCCGACTTTACTTTCTTTGTTGTTATTGAGTATTGTATTCACATAACTGAGGATACAGTGACAGCGCAAAGAGTCTTTCGAAACTCTCAGACGTTTGTCCGTGCGGGTCAATAAAATGGCCCGCATTTTTTATGTCATTCCTAACAATCCGAACTATTTATTTTTCTTCATTGTTTTACAGCTGATCTAGCGAGGATTTTACCGAACAATCAGGCTTTACTTTTGCAAGCTATCAAGTTTAAATACCAGTAATTCCACGGAAACCTTTTTCTAAGGAATCTCTATAAGCCTTTATTACATGACATCTAAAGGTCTATCTTTAGAGTTCTTGGGGATCACGTTGTGTAATAAAGGTTTTTTCATAGAACTAGTCGAGTAACATCTTTTGAGGTATTGAGTCTCGTGAGCGTTTAGTTGGAATGGGTCTGATGACAGACTTGATTCAGGACTAGAGCTAGAAGTTCCTATCACTGCTATCGTCTAAGTCCATCAGCAGTTACTGTTGATTGTTCTGATGTTTTGGGATATAGAAAGTAGAGATTTATACCGTAAATAGATTGCTCGCTTTATGAATTAGGAGTCATAATGTCTAGTCATACAGAGCAACAAGTTAAGCGAGGGGAGCGTAGTTCTCCTGTAACCATAAGTGATACTCGTTATTACGATGCTTTAGTCCGCTTACTGCAATGGATTAATCAGCATCGGATCAGGGTAGTTTTCTTGGCATCTATTTGGTGTGCGATCGCATTCTCCACATTCACCTTTGCCCAAGAATCTGTCAGCGTAGAGGCCCTAGCCGAACAGGTTGCCCTACAACAAGGGAATCTCAACGTTGTTTTTATCCTAGTCTGCGCCACCCTAGTCGTGTTCATGAATGCCGGATTCGGCATGTTAGAAGTGGGCATGTGCCGCCAGAAAAATGCGGTCAATATCCTCTCTAAGAACATTATTGTCTTCGGGCTAGCGCTGCTGACCTACTGGGCCGTCGGCTTTGGCTTTATGTTTGGCCAGGGCACCAGCGTAATTGGCCTCAGTGGGTTCTTCATATCAGGAGATTCGGCCACCTACGGGTTGGACCCTTTCCCAACGGGGCTGCCGGTTACGATTTTCTTTTTGTTTCAGGCCGCATTTGCCGCCACCTCCGCCACCATTGTGTCGGGAGCCGTAGCTGAGCGGATTCGATTTGATGCCTTTTTGATTTTTAGCGTCATCAATATCGCCTTTTACTGCATTTCAGGCAAATGGTCTTGGGGCGGTGGCTGGCTAGCTGATCTCGGGTTTGCTGACTTTGCCGGCTCCACGGTGGTCCACAGCGTTGGCGGTTGGTCAGCCCTGGTGGGTGCCATTGTGTTAGGCGCACGCTACGGCAAGTATGAAGGCAGGCTAGTCAAGCCGATTCCCGGTCACAACCTCAGCTTAGCCACACTGGGCTGCCTGATTCTCTGGATTGGCTGGTTTGGATTTAACCCTGGCTCTGAGCTAGCGGCCAATGAAAATATTGCCTACATTGCTATCACCACCAACCTAGCAGGGGCGGCTGGAGGCACGGTAGCCACATTTGTCTCTTGGTTCAAAAACAAAAAGCCAGACCTAGGCATGGTAATCAACGGTATCCTGGCCGGTTTGGTGGGCATTACCGCCAGTTGTAATCAAGTCTCCTTTATCTCTGCCATTATTATTGGCTGCATTTCCGGTTGCCTGGTGGTGTTTGCCATCGACTTTTTCGATGCCCTTCGCATTGATGATCCGGTTGGCGCGATCTCAGTACACCTGTGCAACGGTGTCTGGGGTACATTAGCGGTTGGTATTTTTGGTGCCAATGCTGGCATTCAACAATTCTGGATTCAGTTGATTGGCGTTGTTGCCTACGGTGGCTTTACAGTTGTTACAGGCTATCTCTGTTGGCTAGCGTTGAAAATGACCCTGGGTATTCGGGTGCACGATTACGAAGAGATCGAAGGTCTCGATATCCACGAACATGGTCAGATTGCCTATGCAGGTTTCTCCATGGTAGACGAAGCACCTAGCTCCTTGATTGAAACGAAGCTATAGCGGCTAAGTTTTCCAGGGGACCAACAGTTCCTGCTCTTAAAGCAGGAAACCCCTCAGGGGGGAGTCTCCCCCCTTTTTTTATCTCCACTGAATGGCCTATGGAGCATGGCATGGTCGGACTAGCGCGGCTCAGAATTAAGTCAAAAGTGATGCTTGTGCTGTTGATAGTGAGCCTTGGGTCTGCCGCTGTGATGGGGCTGCTCACCTGGCAACGAGCCCGTAATATCTTGACCCAGCGGATCTTTGATCAACTTACTAGTGTACGAGCGGCCAAGGCAGCTGAAATTGAGTCTTATTTTCAGTTTATGTATAGCCAGGTAGAAACCTTGGCAGAAGACCGCATGATCGTGTCGGCTATGGGAGAATTTGACCAGGCATTTGATCAGCTAAATGCAGAACCACCCAGCGACACTTGGCAAAAAGCTCTGCGCACATACTACAACGACGAGTTCTTTCCTCGGCTAAGCGACAATATTGATGGTACGCCCATTTTTGATATCTATCGCCCCGGTGGGCGGGCGGCCCAGGTGCTGCAATATCGTTATATTGCTAACAATCCTCACCCAGTGGGTAGCAAAGATAATCTGTTGCAGGTGAATGACGACACTACCTACAGCACAGTTCATAGTCGCTATCATCGTATTTTTCGGAACCTGGTCAGTAAATTTGGCTATTACGATCTGTTTTTAATCGATCATAACACTGGCGATATTGTCTATTCCGTTTACAAAGAAACTGACTTTGCTACGAGTCTCGATACAGGTCCCTATGCTCGCAGTAACTTTGCTGAGGTGATCGATAAGGTCCAAAAAAATCCTGAACCCGGAGCGGTTCAGATTGTCGATTTTGCCCCCTATCGTCCTTCCTATGGAGCACCCGCTGCTTTTTTTGCCTCTCCGATTTATGCCGGTGGTCAACAGGTGGGTATCTTAGCGGTTCAGCTACCGGTGGATCGGATTAATAATGTTCTCACAGGTCGTCAAAACTGGGAGAACGAAGGTTTGGGACAAACCGGAGAAGTGTATCTTGTCGGGGCCGACCTATTAATGCGATCTATCTCTCGGTTTTTGATTGAAGATCCAACGGGATATAAACAGGCACTGCGAGATGTGGGCACCCCCGAGACTATTATTGAAACGATTGGGCGACTAGAGACATCAATCTTGCTGCAGTCAGTAGATACCGAAGGAGCCAAAGCGGCTCAACAGGGAAAGACCGGTACCCAAATTATTGATGACTATCGGGGGGTGCCAGTGTTAAGCTCCTATGCCCCTTTAAATATTAAAGGTGTGGACTGGGTGATTCTCTCAGAAATGGATCTCGCAGAAGCCTATACCCCTTTGACCAATCTGCAGGGCTATATTCTGATTACAGCCGTGATTTTGGTGTTTTTGGTCACCTTAATTGCCGTGGTTGCAGCCAACAGTTTAGTGCGGCCCATTAGTTTGCTGGTGGCAGACTCCCACAAAATTATTTCGGGAGAACTCGACCAAACTGAGCTAAAATCGACCACTCAAGATGAACTCAGTCTGCTGGTGGACGCCTTTAATGAAATCAACCGGAGCCTGCGAGAACAGCAATCGCTATTGGACACAAAAGATCGAGAGAATACGGCCCTATTGCTTAATGTTTTACCGGCTACGGCGGCGGAGCGGCTGGCAAATGGCGAAGCTCTCATTACCGATCATACCCAGCAGACAACTGTATTAGTTGCCAGTCTTGAAGGGCTGACTGAACTGTCGGCTAAACGCTCGGTGCCAGAGGTGACCAGGATATTAGCAGAATTGTTTAGCGCCTTTGACGAGGTGGCAGCTAGCTTAGATGTTTTAGCATTAGATCGCATTGGTGACCTTTACTTCGCCGTCTGCGGATTGACCGCACCTCGTATGGATCATACCAAGCGGGTAGTAGATTTAGGCTTAGAGATGCTGAACATTTTGCAGCGCTTTAATAATAAGTATAATCCCAACCTCAAGTTATGCATTGGTATTGATGCGGGAGAATCGATTGCCGCTGTGATTGACACCAAACGCCTTAATTATCATCTCTGGGGTGAAACGCTTGCGATCGCACATCAGCTAAACCGTGTAGCTAAGAGTAATACAATTCGAGTTACCGAAGAAGTGCATGACAGTGTGCGCGACTTATACACATTTAGACCAGCTGAAGATATTGAAGTATCTGAAGTGGGGCGGCTAACCAGCTGGGTGCTCTACCGCGGGGGGACAGGACGTCCCAGTCTTGATGACACTGTCCGAGAAATTGAAGCGATTGTATCCCTAGGGGAAGAGCCCAGCTAGGCCTGCAAACGCATTACTAAAAGGAAACACCCATGACTGAGACTCTTTGGTTAAAAGCCCTAACATTTGTGGTTGGATTTCCTTTAATCACGATTATTCTAGGTGAATTAATTGATCGCCTTGAAAATCGCGGCTATAAACCCATTACCAAATTGTTGATCAATATT
>JBCDFI010000299.1:0-6616 GCA_039178155.1 Cyanobacteria bacterium P01_H01_bin.105 | reverse complement strand
GGCTCCGATAGATGCCCCAATGACCTGACCGGCTAACATCACTAGCCCCACTCTCCAGTAAATCTCTCCAAAGGCAAGAAAATAGATCAGCGAGGATACATTACTCGTGCCGTTTAGCAGCTTGGTATAAGCCGTTGCTTTGGTAAGGTTATGACCCCGCAGGCTAACTAAAGACAGCACCATAAACATCCCCGCTCCTGGACCAAAAAAGCCATCGTAAAACCCCAGCAGCGGCGCGATCTCAATCGCAAACGGTCCGTGGGCCAATCGATGATGTTGATCGGTAGCCCCCAGCTTAGGTGACAGGGCAAAGTATCCGCCCATGGCAAGTAATAAGAACGGGATAACCGCATTTAGGATCGTGCTATCGAGCTGCAGCACTAGCCAAACACCAAACACAGCACCTAAAAAGGTCATAAACACCGTGAGCTTGATATCGCGCAGACGCACAATTTGCTTACGTAAAAAGTAAGCGGATGCCATCAATGTGCCGCCGCTCCCCTGGAGTTTATTGGTAGCTAAGGCTGCCGCTGGCGGTATGCCCATCATCAACATGGTGGGCAATGCGATTAGACCGCCGCCGCCTGCGATCGCATCGACACAGCCTGCGACCATCGCTACGACAAATAGCAGTGCCAACCCCTCGATGGTTAATTGCATCCGTGCTCCCCCTTGAGTGATGTGTCCTAAAGGCCCAAATAGTCAGCCAAGGCAACTTATCACGTCGATACGTAGGCTGGAGCGATTGAGAAAAGCAAATTTGTACCAAAACTGAGCAATTAGATTCAAGAATCATCTGAAAAAGTGGCTCATAGTAATGATTGTCGGCTCACTGAGTTAGTGACTAGGCCGCACAATTACATCACATTAGATAAACACTTGGACAGCGCTATGGACTACTACACGTTAGGAAACACCGGGTTAAAAGTGAGTCGTCTAGCCCTGGGCACCATGACCTTTGGGGATGACTGGGGCTGGGGCGCAGATGAAGCCAATGCCCGTCAGTTATTTGATGCCTATGTGGAAGCTGGGGGTAATTTTATTGACACGGCGGATCTTTACACCAATGGCAATAGCGAACGCATGTTGGGGCGATTTATTCGAGATAGCAAAAGTCGCGATCGCATGGTCATTACAACAAAATTTAGCTACAACGCCGACCCTGGCAACCCCAACGCGGGCGGCAACGGACGCAAAAACATTCTCCGCGCCGTTGAAGGTTCCCTCCAACGGCTGGGCACCGACTACATAGACGTTTATATGCTCCACACCTGGGACCAGGTGACGCCAGCCACCGAGGTAATGCGTACCTTAGACGACCTCGTCCGGTCGGGTAAGGTGCGCCATGTGGCTCTATCGGATGCCCCCGCCTGGTATGTAGCCCAGGCTCAAACCCTGGCCCAAGAACGCCATTGGGAACCTATCAGTACCGTACAGCTAGAATATTCACTCGCGGAGCGCAACATTGAGTTTGAGTACACAGCCTTAGCCAAAAATCTAGGAACCAGTCTAATGGTGTGGTCTCCTCTGGCCAGTGGCTTACTCTCCGGTAAATATAAACCGTCAGAACAAGGTGGCCAAGGCACAGGCCGGTTGGCGATGCTTGCCGACAGTGGAAATCCTGCCTTTGACAAATTTACTGACAAAAATTGGGCCATTGTCGCCGAGCTAGAACAGGTAGCTCAAGCATTAAATCGTTCCATGGCGCAGGTGGCACTCAACTGGGTCGTCAATCGTCCTGCTGTTGCCTCTGTAATTATCGGTGCGACTAAGCTCCATCAGCTACAGGACAATCTAGGTGCTTTGGAGTTTGAGATTCCTCAAGAGCTACAGCAGCGTTTAGATATCGTCAGCCGTCCCGAGACTCGGTTTCCCTATACGTTTTTTGAGCCTAGCCTGCAGGGGATGCTCAATGGTGGGGCAACGGTTGGAGATAAGCCTAGCTCGTTTAATGCCCCCGTTTTAGTTGAAGGAGCAGGAGCCGGGGTGGAGTAGGTTTGTTGGGTTGGCAAATTGCGAGATGGGTTGCTCAGGGCTTGCCCCCCTGAAACCCCCTTTTCTGGGGACCTCGACGTCCCCAGGCCCCTTGCATAGGAGTGTTTTGGTAAACAATTTTAAGGGTTGCACGAGTGGTCGGTGGGGTGGTTACGCTGTTCCGCATTCGCTCCACACCGTAAAAGGTTAGTTATCCCTGCCACCTTGAAATACTTCAGCTTGGAAAAGTGATTTAAGGTAGACGCATAGATAACTCATGTTTTTTCATTTTTTCTGTGATGCGTCACAAAAAAATGAAAACCACCCAACAAGTACCTCTTTTTAAAGCAATTCGGGACAACAAAATTATTCTCACGCGGGTTGTAGGATCGTTTCCGTCCCCTTGCGGGGTAATGGGTTTGAAACTCTTCGTCTGGAAACACTTATAAAACCTAGTCCTCAGCCCTAAAATCGACGGACCCCTATCAGTTCAGCAACCAACCAGCCCTAAAATCAGTAAAAAACCTTAGCAACCAAAGCCTCAATCTCTTGTCTCAAGAGTCATCGACGGACCTATACACAGCTATGCAGTTTTCCAGGTTCTACCGAGATGCGTCGATTCTAACCTATATTTTCGAAGGCTTCTAGCATCTGTCTTTCTAGCTGGCTAACGACTAAATAATAACCAAACACCCACCAAAGCAATCATGGCTCCCCCCAGGGCTCGAACCGTTACCCGCTCGCCAATAACCAATGCCATGGGCAGCACCATAATCGGGCTGGTTGCCAGCAAAGATTGAGCAATCCCCGCCGGGGCATATTTAAGCGCTACCTGCTGTAGCCAAATGGCTAGATAGGTGCCAAAAAAGGCTGCGATCGCAACTCCCCCCAGCAGCCGGGTGGATGGACGTGTTACTGGTTGCGATCGCGCCAGCAGCAGGCTCCCTATACAAACCAAACCAGCCGACAAGCGCAGCAAACTACTCCACAGCGGATCGACAGCAGTGTCCGCCAGCGCCGCCCGCGACAGCACAGTACCCACCGACTGACCAAGCGCCGCCAGCAGTCCCAACCCAACTCCCCTCAACACATGGCCATTCTGAAGCTGTGAATTCTGGATCTGAGGACTGCGCTCACTAATCACCCAAACGATTCCGGCTATGGTTAGCGCCATGCCCAGCCATGCTAAGGCCGACAGCTGCTCTTGCAAAAAAATCCAGGCGATCAGCGCCGCCATGGGTGGAGCCAGCATCTCTAACAGCAGCGCCCGTCGTGGTCCCAGCGTATTTACCGTGGCAAAATAAGCGGTATCCCCCAGGCCAATCCCCACCACACCACTAATCAACAGCAAAATGACCGACCCCAACGGCAGTGAGGCCAGTAGCTGCTGCCGAATCGCCAGGGTCAGCACAATAAACCCCACCGCTATCAACCCTTTGATTAGATTCAATACCAGAGGTGATAGCTGTTTTCCCAATCGACCAAACATCAGCGTGGCAAATGCCCACAGCCCTGCCGCACTCAGAGCTGCAATTTCTCCTTGAAACATGGTGATCTGTTATAAATGATGAGCTTTGTACTTGACGTTTGATAGCGACCAGTTCCAGGTTAGCGGCGGGTTACGCTATGACAATGTTAGCTTTGATGCCAATGATTTTATAGCGTTATTTGTCCGTCCAGAACAGCTACATCGAGAACGACAGGACGGCAGCGGCGGCTTTGATGATGTTTCATTTTGAGCGGGTGGGCACAGTCTCTTGGCAGCCAACCAAATACTGACTGATATTGAGCAGTGTCTGAGAGCGCAATCAGCCATAACAAACTAAACCCACTTAATAAGCTGGTAGACAATTCCTGCAGTATATTGAGAATCATTGCCAATAGTGTCATACTAACTGAAGCGTAATCACGGCTAGGCAATGGCTAAAGTTCTGACACTATGTGATGTAAATGAAATTTTGGTCGAGTGCCGTGCCAACGGTCAGCTTACAGAATATCGAGATAAGTCAGAAACGCTTATTTACTGTCCTCCAGTATTAGGTCGAGGTTGGACCCGTGATATGCAGCTACGTCCAGGACTAACACTTGATGTTTCAAAAAATACTACAAAATTTATATATAAAAACAAAGTGCAGCAGCATCCGTTAGATATGCCGCTGACGTTTAAATATTATTTGACCGGTGGCTCGCGAGTAAACAATAATGGTCTATCTGGTGAAGTAGAAGAAATTGCTGGGAAAAGCTATCTGTACCATCTCCCAAAGACTGGGGAAATTGAACAGGATATGCCAGGAAGACACAGCCACCTTTGCATTCGAGTTGCACCAGAGCTGATGTACGAACTGTGCGATCGCATCGACGAGTTTCCAACGCCCCTGAGAAAGACGCTAGAAAATCCAGCCGATTCAATCCTTTACCATCCCAGCCCAATTTCTCCAGCTCAGCGCCAGATTATCAAGCAGATTTTTGCCTGGCCCTATCAAGGGCTGGCCCGTCATCTCTATCTGGAGGGCAAAGTGTTAGAACTGATTGCCCTCCATCTGAGTCAAATACTGAACGGTTCGCCCCAGCAAACCACCTCAATAAATCCGACGGATAGGGAGCGTATCTACGCAGCCAGAGATATTCTGATTCAAAATGCTGTCACCCCTCCTCTCCTGACGGAGCTAGCCCAGCAGGTAGAGTTGTCTGAAACGAAACTCACCCAAGGCTTTCGCCAGGTTTTTAATACCAGTGTCTTTAACTACCTGCAAAATTATCGTTTAGAACAAGCCCGCCAGCTGCTGCAAACGGACAGCCTAAATATCCAAGAAGTGGCCCGCAGCGTTGGTTACACCAGCTTTAGTTCATTTACTAAAGCATTTAAAAAGAAGTTTAAGGTGCCCCCTAGCACCTACCTTAAGGGCAGTTGATTCTATAGCTCGAACATCTCTCAGGTGGATGGGATAAGAGACGCTAGCTCTCGAAGACAATACGTACCGAGAATTTATCTGTCAAGGTTTTATAATCACTGGTAATTCTTAAACAAAGCCCTGTTTGCGGGCAATGGTTTCCTGCAGAGCAAGCTGCAAGTGTGTCTTGCGGCCTGTTAACATTTTCTGCAAAATGCCTGCCAGCAACAGTTTGATGGGGTTAGTTTCTGCTGCGCAGTTAAGGTGTGAGGTATTATGACAACTTTAAATAAGCTGGTTAGCCACAATTTGCTGGCTGGCCTGATTTTGGCAACCATTATTCAACCAGGTCTAGCTGACACTCCGCTAGTTGAGGAGCTAGATTTAGACGGTCGTGCTGCCAACGTAGAAGACAATCTACCGACGCTAGCTCAG
Source organism: Cyanobacteria bacterium P01_H01_bin.105 (assembly GCA_039178155.1). Taxonomy (GTDB): domain Bacteria; phylum Cyanobacteriota; class Cyanobacteriia; order Phormidesmidales; family Phormidesmidaceae; genus Leptothoe. Next base: position 1,316 of record JBCDFI010000299.1, on the reverse strand, counting down.
ACAGAAGCAACCGACTCACCCGATGATGAAACGTCTGTTGATGACGGTGAAGACTCTGAAGACACCCTACGCATTGTTGTTACGGCTACACGCACAGAAGAAAATATTGCTGATGTGCCCCGTACCGTTAGGGTAATTGAGCGCGAGGACCTACAGCAGCAGCTAGAACTTAGCAACAGTTTGTTGGATGTCTTGGGCAAGCTAGCTCCGGGGTTTGCCCCGCCACCACTGCAGTCATCAGCTCGCGGCTTTACGCTGCGCGGGCGGGATGCATTGGTATTGATTGATGGCATTCCTCAGAATGCCAATGCGGGTGTCGAATTTTTTAACACGATTGCTCCTGACTCAATTGAGCGCATTGAAATAGTACCTGGGGCCAGCGCCCTCTATGGTGATGGAGCCACTGGCGGTGTTGTCAATATCATCACCCGAGCCCCCGTTGAGGATGGTGTGGTATACGAGGCAGACTTTGGTGTAACTGCGGCTTTAACTAGCTTGGATGACGACGGTGCCTTTAGCTATACAGGTGGGTTGGGTGTCGCTGCCGCAGGTGATGGCGGCGATGTTCGACTCTCGATCAATTACGAGCTTGATAATGCTAGATTTGACGCCGATGGCGATCGCATTATTCCTGGCATCGGTGAAACCGATAGTCTAGGATTGCTGGCCAAAATAGGCTACGACATTGACGATAATCAGCGACTCGGAATTACTTACAACTTCTTCAAAGATACCGGCGATTCGGAGTTCTCCTCGGATCCAGATGTGGCTGTTGAGCCAGGCACTCAGGTGGCTCGGGCCATATTTTTTGGAGACTTTGACTTTGATGAGCCGCCTGGGGCAACCAGCCACAATCTCAACCTCACCTATCGTCATGCTGACGTGTTTGGCTCTCAGCTAGATGCTCAGTTTTATCTTAGAGATATTGAGGAAGCACAAACGTTTGGCGATCTAAGGGTCTTTGGTTTTCCAGAATTTTTCCCTGAAATTTTTCAGAATCTCGTCGAAACATCTGAAATAGGCGCTCGCCTGCAGGTAGATACACCTTTGGGTGAGTCTGCTAACCTGCTGTGGGGTGTAGACTACTCTGAAGAAGAGAATGAGATTGTAGCAGCGTTTATTGATCCGGTTGCTTTTGATGCCAATCGAGAACTCAATATTTTTGATGAGCTTTCCCTGTTCCCCCCTTACGAGCTTCAAAATTTAGGGCTGTTTGCCCAGGCACGCTGGGATATTAGCGAACAGTTTCAGATTAGCGGCGGTGTTCGCTATGACGATATTGATTACTCCCTAGATGACTTTCAGCTAGCATTTGC
>JBCDFI010000298.1:0-6627 GCA_039178155.1 Cyanobacteria bacterium P01_H01_bin.105 | reverse complement strand
GTTGTTCAGATAGTTTTCCTGAGGCTGATAGTTTTAGTAACTCAACACTTTAATATTAGAGATTCTGTTGTAGTCATTTGACGTTGGTTAATTTCGCCTGACGTCTAGTTAGGTGTTTTATCGAAAAAGATATACCGGTCGAAGGCCCCCTTTTATAGAAGTATCTGTGTTCTCTCAATTGGGCCTACTGGGAGTTCCAAAATCCTGGGGAGAAAGACTCAAAGCCTTCAAAGTTGGGGATTGGGGGCATGGATAACTGGTAGCTGCTTTACCAGAAATGTCCTTATTCCGTTTTATTGGCTTCAGCAATCCGTCTAAAGGCATAAAACGCGTACACACAGTATGTCTTTATGCAGATATACTTTTACTTAAGTTCGATAATATAGAACTATCCTGTTCAGGAGCGTCAGGCTTCTGTTGGTTATTGCACCTTATGACTTCACACTCCAACCCTTCAACGGCGGTAGAGACTACATCCATGTCGTCGACGTCCTCGATATCATCCCCGAACCAGCGTAACTGGCTAATTTGGTTTGCGGCTTTAATTGTAGTGCTCGGTGGAGGCTTTGCCCTTTGGCGACTGCTGGGGCAAGGCGGCGATGCCGGTGGCCCACCGATGGGAGGAGGTCCTGTGCCGGTCACGTTGGAAGTGATGCAGCCGACTACCTTACGAGATCAAGCATCGTTTGTCGGTACTTTGGATGCTCAGGCGGGTGTGGTTTTACAGCCTGAAGCCAATGGCCGGATTACTCGCATTTATGTATCCTCAGGCGATCGGGTGGCGGCAGGCGCTCCGATTATGGAGCTGAGTGCTGACCGTTCTCAGGCTGAACTGAGTGCTGCTTTGGCCAGTGTTAGCGCGGCTCAGTCGGCGCGGGATAATGCGCGGGCGCAGCTGCAGTCCTTGGTAGCCCAGCGTATTCGTATAGAAGCGGATGTGAAGCTCGAAAATACTGAGTTTGAGCGGACCCAGCGGCTGGTTGAGGCTGGGGCTCAGTCCCAACAAGAACTCGATGAGATAGAACGCGATCGCAGCGCTGCTATTGCTTCTCTTGATGCTGCGCGTGAAGAAATTGAAGCGGCCCGCGCCAGCTTGTCCCAGACCGAGGCTTTTCTAGAACAGTCTCAGGCGACAGCAACGGCCACCCGTGAAGACTTGCTTGATAAAACAGTAACTGCCCCCATTGCTGGTGTGGTGGGCGATATACCGGTGGAGCTAGGAGACTATGTGCAGCCCGGTGGGACCTTGACCACCATCACCCAAAATGAGGTATTGGAGCTAGAAATCGATATTCCTGCTGAACAGATCAGTGATATTCAGCTTGGTATGCCGGTAGAACTTTTAACATTTGGGGCAGATGAGCCTGTGGCTGCAGGCTCTTTGAGCTTTATTTCACCGCAGGCAGACACGTCCACTCAGACTGTATTGGCTAAGGCCCGGTTTGATAATTTAGCTGGCAGGTTACAAGACAATCAGCGAGTGGATGTACGCGTTATTTTAGATGAACGCCCTGGTCTGTTGGTGCCTGCCACCGCTATTACTCGATTGGGGGGACAGTCGTTTGTCTATATAGCAGTAGATGCCCCCCCGCCTGAAGAGGGACAACCGCCTGTGGAGGGGCAAGTCGCCAAGCTGCAGCCAGTGACCCTGGGCTCTATGCAAGGCAACAATTTTCAGGTGCTGGATGGTCTCTCTGCAGGGGAAGATATTGTGATCAGCGGTCTTTTAAACTTGCAAGATGGTGTCCCTATCGCTCCGCAGGAGGAGGCAGCTGAGGCTAATGCTTCTCCTTAAAAGGCGTACTGCTTTTGTCTGTTTCTTTAATTTTTCTCTCTGACTGATTTCATGTAGGCCTGGTTACGATTGCCCCCTACACTACATCTCCTAGGCACTTTTTCATGGTCAATTACTTTATTAAACGGCCTGTTTTTGCCACTGTTTGCGCCATCATCATTTTGCTGATTGGTGCGGTGAGCATTCCCACATTGCCCATTGCCCAATATCCAGACATTAGTCCTACCCAGATTAATGTCACGGCCAGCTATATTGGTGCCGATGCCGAAACCGTTGAAAAAGCGGTCACTACGGTACTGGAACGGGAGATTAACGGTGTGGAGGGTATGCGCTACATTTCCTCCAATAGCAGTAACAATGGCGTTAGCAATATTGTCGTTACCTTTGACTCTAGTCGGGATAAGGATATTGCTGCGGTCGATGTCCAAAATCGGGTGTCTTTAGCCGAACCTCAGCTGCCGGAGGAGGTTCGACAGACCGGTATCGTCGTGTCTAAGCAGAACAGCAATATTCTGCTAGGGATGAGTCTGTTTTCAGAGGATGGCACCTTTGATAACGTGTTCTTAAGTAACTATGCCGATCTATATGTCGTGGATGCCCTGCGTCGAGTGCGGGGTGTAGGGGATGTCATTATTTTTGGCGAACGAACCTACGCTATGCGGCTGTGGTTAGATCCACAGCGGTTAGCCAGCCGGGATTTGACCGCTGATGATGTGGTTGATGCTCTGCAGGAACAAAATATTCAGGTAGGGGCCGGTCAAATTGGTCAGTCACCCTCGCCGGAAGATCAGACCTTTCAGATTGACCTGCGGGCGATCAGTCGTTTGCAGGAAGTGTCTGAGTTTGAAGATCTGGTGATTCAAACCGGTGAGAACGGTGCCTTGATCAAGCTCAAAGACGTGGGTCGTGCAGAGCTAGGGGCAGAGAGCTACAACACGTTTCTACGGTTTAGTGGCAATGAGTCGGTAGGTTTGGGTATCTTTCAGCTACCGGGGAGCAATGCATTAGAGGTAGCCCAGGGTGTCAAATCGGTTATGGCCGAGCTTTCAGAAGAGTTTCCCCAGGGCATGCAGTACGGCATCGGGTTTGATACTACAGAATTTGTAGAACAGTCTCTCTCCCGTGTGGTCTGGACACTGATCCAAGCGGTAGCGCTGGTGGTGCTGGTGATCTATCTCTTCCTGCAGGACTGGCGGACAACGATCATTCCGGCGATTACGATTCCGGTAGCGCTGATCGGTACCTTTGCCATTATCAAAATCTTTGGCTTTTCCATTAATAGCTTGACGTTGTTTGGTCTGACTCTGGCCACCGGTATGGTGGTGGATGACGCCATTGTGGTGGTAGAAGATATTTCTTCTAAGGTTCAAGAGCGTAACTTGCCACCCAAGCGAGCCGCCGTCGAATCAATGCGAGAGCTGACGGGGGCGGTCATTGCCACCTCCTTGGTGCTGATGGCGGTGTTTATTCCGGTGGCGTTTTTTCCAGGCACGACTGGGGCGCTGTATCGACAGTTTGCGTTGACGATTGCGTTTGCGATCGCGCTTTCCACCTTTAACGCCCTGACCCTGACCCCCACCCTGGCTGGACTACTCCTGCGTCAAAACACAGGCGGCCACGGCTGGCTAGACAAAATTTTTGTTCCCTTCAATCGGTTTTTAGACAATCTGCGAAATCAATATGGCGATACCCTAAGAATTCTCAATCGGTTCAAGGTTTTCGTGTTGGCCGCATTTGTCGCGTCTCTAGTTTTAACCGGCTGGCTCTACAATAGTGTGCCATCGGCGTTTCTGCCTGACGAAGACCAGGGCTATTTCATCACCTTGATTCAAGGCCCAGAAGGTTCGTCGCTAAACCAGACCAGCAAAGTCATGCGTCAGGTCGAAGAGACTCTGCTGGCCCAGGACGGTGTGCGAGCCACATTTGCTGTGGGTGGATTTAGCTTTAACGGCAACACTGCAAATAATGGTGTGGTGTTTACAACGCTAGTCCCCTGGGAAGAACGACCGCCCGGTACTACGTCCTTTAGTTTGATTAATCAGCTCTTTGGTGAATTTTCGAGTATTACCGATGCCCGTGTATTTCCAGTAAATCCACCGGCTATTCAAGGCTTGAGCAGCTTTAGCGGTTTTCAGTTTCAACTGCAGGATCGACGCGGCAACCTGACCGTCGATACCCTAGTACAAAATATGTTCGGTTTATTAGGGGCTGCTAACCAGAACCCTAATCTGCAGGCCGTATTTAGCACCTATGCGGCTAACTCTCCCCTGATTGAAATTGATGTGGATCGCGATAAAGCCAAAGCCTTAGATGTAGACATCAGCGATATCTTTGGCACATTACAAACCTATTTAGGGTCGCGTTACGTCAATGACTTTACCCTGCAGGGGCGTACCTACCGAGTCTATGTCCAAGCCGATCAGCAATATCGGTCTTCCCCAGACGACATCAACAAGCTCTATGTGCGCTCTAACAACGACGCCATGATTCCCATGGGTAATCTGGTGAATCTGACTGAGACCACTGGAGCCCAGACCATTAACCATTACAATCTTTTCCGGTCGATTGAAATCAACGGTCAAGCAGCTCCGGGCGTTAGTTCTGGTGCAGCCATTGACACCATGGAAGAGGTGGCAGGACAGGTGTTACCAGCCAGTCTTGGCTATGAATGGACAGGCAGTGCCCTAGAAGAAATTGAAGGGGGGAGTCAGGCCCCAATTATTTTTGGTTTGGGAATTATTTTCGTATTCTTAGTGCTGGCGGCCCAGTATGAAAGCTATGTAGACCCGGTGATTATTCTCTTTGCGGTACCGCTGGCTGTGTTTGGCGCATTGCTGGCTCAGTCGATGCGCGGATTGCCAAACGATGTGTACTGCCAGATTGGTCTGGTCATGTTGATTGGTTTAGCCAGTAAAAACTCTATTTTGATTGTGGAGTTTGCTAACCAGCTGCGCGATCAAGGATTGCCGATTATTAAAGCAGCGCTGGAAGCGGCCCAGTCAAGGATGCGACCGATTTTGATGACGGCGATTTCGACATTGAGCAGTATTTTCCCATTAGTCGTTGCCACGGGCGCAGGGGCAGGCAGTCGCCAGTCGTTAGGTACAGCCGTATTTGGCGGTATGTTTGTGGCGACATTTTTGAGCCTGTTTGTCGTACCGATCTTGTACATTGTGATCAAAACCCTCGGCGAGTCATTTAAGCCACCCAAAGGACCTGATGATTCGGATGGTGATCATTCAGCTATCTATGAGAGACAGATGACGGGTACGGGTATCTAGGGCAGCGGGCGGTACAGCATCCCCCCGCCACCGGCATCATCAACTGCCCATTTAGCTATAGGCAGAGAAGACGATAGGCTATCCGTTAAACGTTCTTGTCTTTTTTGTATTGACGTATGGTTTTAGTGATCGTTTTCCAGCGGGCTTTAGTATTACTCTGAGACTGCTGATTTTGTCGACGATGTACATAGGCCTGTTCTCTTTGTAACTTTTGGTAATTGCCCAGGCGTTTTTCCGATAGCTCTCCACTTTCTATGGCTGCTTGAATAGCACAGCCCGGTTCTGACTGGTGCTGACAATCGCGAAACTGACACGCTTGAGCGAGGCTTTCGATATCAGTAAATATCTCATCTACGCTATCTTCGGCCAGCCATAGCTGTAGTTCACGCATGCCGGGAGTATCAATCATCAGAGCCCCGGTGGGTAAACGCAACATGGTACGGGAGGTTGTAGTATGACGACCCTTACTATCGTCTGTTCGTACTGTTTGGGTTGTTTGTACATTACTGCCCATTAGTTGATTTGTCAGTGTGGATTTTCCTACACCAGAAGAACCTAGTAAAGCAATGGTCTGTCCGGGTTTAAGATAAGTTGCTAAAGCCTCCAGGTGAGTTTGTCGTAGGGCACTCAGTGTGATGATTGGCACCCCAAATGCGATATCTTCTACTGCCATCTGTTTTTGATGGACATCTTCACAGATATCGGCCTTATTTAAGACAATGACCGGACTAGCTCCACTTTCCCAAGCCATGACCAAATATCGTTCAATACGCCGGAGGTTAAAGTCGTGGTCTAAACCACTGATTAAGAAGAGCGTATCAATGTTGGCAGCAACAATCTGAGCGGCTGTACGTGGACCAGCTGCTTGGCGGGAGAACTGACTTTTTCGGGGTAGCACAGCTTCAATTAATGCTTGGTCTGCCTGAATTTGGTCCGCCTGCATATAAATGACAACCCAATCACCTACGGTTGGAAAATCTGAGGGATTTTGGGTCTGATGCCTAAATTTACCCGTAAGCGTGGCAGTGAGAGTGCCTTGCTCAGTGTAAAGATGGTACTGACTACGATGAACCACAGCAACCCGTCCGACGCGGTATCCCTGTGCCGCATAGGGTGCAAAGCTGTGAGCGAAGGTATCGCCCCAGCCTAAATCGACTAATGTCATGATGTAAAAATCCTCTAGGCCACATGAATCGAGAACCTGCAAGGCAGATGCCTTGAGGCCGTTACCGTAGAGGAATAGAACGCTGTCAGAAACTAGCTCAGCGTGAGAAATTCTCTACGGATATAGAAGATGTAGTGGTCACCGACTCAGTCATAAAAGTTCAGCTCCTGAAATGTGTAGAGAGAACATTCGCTAGTATAGCGAGGATGGTTGTCTAATGTCTATGTGATTAGTGTGAGATTCCAGTACTAGCCCCTAATAGCATCGCTTGCTTGACCTGAATACTTAGATGCTTCTATTCTTCGCTCTTATTGCTCTGAGGCTATCGATGTTGGAGAAGCAAATGTTTTTTCTGCATCGATAAAAAGTTGTTGCATATCTTGTAT
>JBCDFI010000297.1:0-6631 GCA_039178155.1 Cyanobacteria bacterium P01_H01_bin.105 | reverse complement strand
TAGATAGAGGCTAAAAATGCTGATGCTGCCGATACCAAACATGAGCGATCGCAACGGTGCCACATTCAAAATGTAAAACACTGAAAACAGCAGTCGAGCAATTAAATAGGCGACGACCGCTAGCAGTGCAGCTGTGGTTTCTTGGACCGTAACATAAGCCATCACTGCCGCTGGCGCATATAAAATAAACGACTCAAACGAGTTTTGATGAGCCCAGTTAGCTCGCTGAGCATAGTCTGGCAGTTTGTCTGTGTAAAAACGAGGACGAGAAAACGCCTCCATCGGGTCGTCCATAGATTTGGCCAGCTTAACTCGCGCCGATGCCACCACCAGATAGGGCAGATAAATCAAAAAGGCTGCGATTGGCAGGCTATACAAAAAAAGATTGGGAACAGATACTAAGCTCACAGCCAAACTGTACTTACTTAAATAACAAAAACTTTTGTCAGGCGCACAAGACGCAAGATCCTGCTTCTCTGCAGGCAATGCCTAACCTTAATCAAAATAGAACAGGGTTACAATCTTGCGCTGTTCTTCAGCATCTTTGCAGGTTTTAAGTAGTGTATTACTATCGTGAAATGCAAAGCAGATCAGCTGTTGACACCGAGAGATGATTTCTTGGTTACACAGAGCACTGGCCTCGGCTAGTTCTAATTGATCGTTAGCTGAGGTTTCTACTAGATGCATGACTGAATCTAGTTGTTCACGAGATTCGCGCGGCTGCCGTTCTAAACTTTGTGGCAAAATTACCGTGAGCAGATTAGGGTCTGCTTTCATCGCTCCACGTATAGCCGCAAAGTTAGTCCCGGTGGCACCAGAGGTCAGTAGCCGATTGCCACCCAGGACCAGAGCGTAGCTCATTAGCTCAATCAACCGCAGATGGGTAATCGGTACATGTCTAGAACCCAAGATAGCAATACGCTTTGAGCCTGACTGCTGGATAGTAGCAAGCTCTTGCAAAAAATCATCTACCTTAAGTGATTCGATGGGAGTATCAAGGGACTGACTCAAGGGTTTATGTAGTTTGAATGAAGGGACTGGCCAATTCTACCAAACCCTTGCCCCGAAGCTTGGTTCTACTCAACTACACCTTGTCCGAAGAAGTTTTATGCTGTCACCGCAGGGGACGATAAATTCAACTCAGTCATAAGCCTTGCTACATCAAAGTGATTTTCCATGAGCAATTGAATGCATTGCACTTTGATGGGTTCTTGTAAACGCACCTGCTGAAATGACTTTTCGATGATTTCGACAGTGGTAAGTGTGTCTAGATCAACTGACAAGATTGGGACTTCTAAGTCTTGGGCACGGCTAACGATATCTGGCTGTGGTGCAATATGCCCTGTCAAAATCAAACATTGAGTGGAGGTTTCTAGAGCAGCCAATTGAATATCTGCGCGGTCACCACCTGTAATCACGGCCATATTATCGGCCCGTCGAAAATACTTTAGAGCCGAGTTGACATTCATTGCGCCAATACTTAAGCTCTGCACCATTAGATCCATACGCTCTTCACAGCAGAGCACTTCGGCTTTGAGCTGCTGAACAAGCTCTCCTACACTGACGCTACGCATCAAGGGAGTACTCGGTAAAATACCTAGGACGGGTATGCCATGACGTTCAAGACAATCTTTGACGTTGGTGGTGACATCCTGTAGCTGATCTTCTGGAACGTCATTAATTAAAACGCCCATTAGTCGGTCACCGAGTTTTTGCTTGGCGGCTAAAAGGCCATCAACAATCAGTACTGAATGAAACCTAGCGACCAGCATCACCTGTGCTTCGGTTACTTTGGCTAGTTGAGTTAGCGACAGACCAAAGAGCGTCCCTTCCTCCAGGGTGCCTGGTCCTTCGATCAGCAATAAATCTTCCCCCTGACCGCCAAGGTAAGTGGCCATCTGCTGAGGATCGACAGCAGCATTTTCTTCCGTTAGCTGTTGCTCGATTGTTTGCGCATCTAACGACAGAAGGGTTGGTCGCAGGCGGGATGCAGGTAATTCTAATATTTTGGAAATGAACCGAACATCTTCATCAATGCCTGCTTCATCGCTAGGGCAGGTACCAACGGGTTTAGCGTAAGCGATATCAATACCGCGATCCTGAAGCTGTAATGCCAGACCGGTTATGGTGGCTGACTTGCCGCTGTAGGGCTCTGTTGAGCCAATCAGCAGATGCTTTGATGGATGGGGCACACTATCACTCCTAACTACCAATAGTTTCCACCCTTCATTGTGCCATGCAGAGCTGTTAGCAATTGGGAAAAACGTTAACTTTTGACGAAGTGTTTTGCGGGTTTCCTACCGTAGCTGTCCCTATAGGGAAGTCATGAATGGTGGGTTGCAAGTTGTGTCATCAATGCACAACTATTCATCCATTCTGAGAAGTTTGCGATAAAAAGATTTAGAAAAATCGGGAGACCGCTTTAATCGCATAGCGGTGACGACATCAATTAAAAAATCGACAAACTCAAATGTGGCCATGGTGATTTCGTAGGTAAGTTCGGCGTCACCAGCAAACTGCATCCTACATTGGGTCAAATCGGCGGGTAGCATTGATACATTCCACGTAGCCAAAAAGGCAATGCTTTCGCCGCCTTCAATTCGGCGCTCACCTTCGAGATTGCCACGTTTGTAAAGGCCGATGGCGTAGGGTAACGCTTTGCGTTTGTTGCCCTGGTAATAGGGCATATAAACACCGACATCTTGTTTGGGAGCGGGCTGAATGTCTGCAATAGGCATGGCGTTGAGCAGTGGGGTCTATCTTGAGACATAGTGAACTTAGGCAAAAGACGCGTCAAGGTCTGACTAGTCCTTAGTTTGTCTCTGTTGGGGGATACGGCACATCGCCAACCAGGTTTTCGCGTTTTTTCTGCCGAGCACTAGTGTACCCACAGAAGTCTTAGCCCTGTACAGGGGCAGATAAGAGGATTTCAAGAAGGTATGTCTAAAGACGATGCTATGTAACAGATTTTAATAAGATATTAATAACCTGTAACCCCAATACTCCTTATTACGCGGAACTTATGGCGATTGAAAGAGCACCTGACGTTTCACTAGATGATATTTCGGAGGGACGTCGCCTGAAAGCGTTGGCTGCTTTAGTGTTTTTGTGGAGTGTAACGGTAGTGTTGCACTGGGCGACATGGGGGACGCTGGTGGTTTGGGCAGTCACTGTGTTGGTGGCACTTTATGTCATGCGAATTGCGATCGCAAACCCTCTCTATGCCGTTAGCCCAAACAAGGCGGCTATTCCATCCACATTGGCTGAGGCAGACTGTCCACAGGTTTCATTACTGGTGGCGGCCAAAAACGAAAAAGCGGTCATTGCCAATTTAGTCGCTTCTCTCTGTAGCTTGGATTACCCAGCAGAGCGCTATGAGCTTTGGGTGATCGATGACAATAGCGACGATGGCACCGGCAAAATTTTAGACCAGCTGACCCATCAGTATCCGAAGTTAAAGGTGTTGCATCGTGGCCCAGATGCAACCGGTGGCAAGTCTGGAGCGCTCAATCTAGCTTGGCCCAGGGCTAAGGGCGAAATTTTAGCGGTGTTTGATGCTGATGCTCAGGTGCCTGCGAATCTGCTGCAGCAGGTGGTGCCGCTTTTCACTAATGACTGCACAGGGGCCATTCAAGTGCGTAAGTCCATTGTGAATAGTGAGGCCAATTTCTGGACCCAGGGTCAGGCGGCCGAAATGGCCTTAGATCGCTATTATCAGGAGCAGCGGGCGGCTCGCTGCGGCATTGGCGAGTTGCGAGGAAATGGTCAGTTTGTAAGACGCACAGCGATTACTCAGTGCGGTGGCTGGAATGAAATGACCATTACCGATGATTTAGATCTCACAGTGCATCTGCACTTAAAGCAATGGAATATTGGCTTTTTAGATATGCCTACTGTGGGCGAAGAAGGAGTTACGAGCGGCATCGCTCTATGGCATCAGCGCAATCGTTGGGCTGAGGGTGGCTATCAGCGCTATCTAGATTACTGGCGGTTGCTACTGCGCAATCGACTGGGCTGGAATAAGTCCATCGATATGCTGGTGTATTGGATGTTGCAATATATGTTGCCAATTGTGGTGCTGCCGGACTTTATCGTTGCGATCGCGCTGCGCCAGTCACCTGTATTTGCCCCTTTAACAACCCTGGCTGTGGGCGTGTCGTATTGGGGAATGGTACTGGGGATTCGCCGAACTCAAAAAGTATCACTGCTAATGGCGATGCTTCAGGCGATCAAAGGCACCTTATACATGACCCATTGGATTGTGGTGATGGCCTTTGCAACGACCCGCATGGCTGTGCGGCCAAAGCGCTTGAAGTGGGTCAAGACAATTCACGGTGGGGAAGCGGCTAGTGCTTAGCTTAGCCATTTCTTATCTCTAAAGACTATTCTTAGGAGTCTAAAGAAATCGTTGTGATGTTTGCGTCGCAACGATTTGTCATGTTTATTGCCAGCTAGATCGGCTAGCGTTGGGACATACCCATCTCTAATTTGGTCTTTATCGTATGACACAGTTCACTTGGTCGTTGCCCAAGCTGTCTTCGCGTCAGTTTGCTTGGGATAGCGCTATTCTATTTTTTGCAGTTTTTTGGATTGGCGGCAGTCTAATTCTCGATTTGGTAGTAATGCCAATGCTCTATATGAGCGGCATGATGACCGCACCTGGTTTTGCGAGTGCTGGTTATAGTTTGTTTGAGCTATTTAACCATGTGGAAATGCTGTTGTCTGGTCTGATTTTGACGAGCGTCCTAGCTATGCGTCAAGGTCGTACTGACAACTCGGTTAACGTGAGCGGTAGCCGTAGTCGGTGGGCGCTTCTGTTGGCGAGCAGCTTGGTTGTGATTGCACTTACCTTCAGATATTTACTGACCCCTTATATGGGTGGTATGGGTATTGTCCTTGATATGCCAGGAACGATTCACATTATCCCTAATGTAATGAGCTGGATGCATGGAGCCTATTGGCTGCTAGAGGCTACCAAAATGGTGATGCTCGGTTTTCTGCTGCGTCTGTGCTACAGCGATATCTCAGCCCAATTTACTGATTAAAGCTACCCTTCAGGTACGTCAGGCCACAACAGTCGAACGGCCATCAGGGCAAACCCGATGGCTGCGATTCCTTTAACAATTTGTGTCGGTAATACCTGCGCTGTCCCTTCTCCCAACAGCACCCCGAGAAAGCTGGCTAACACCAATGCGCCTGCAGTTCCTAAAAATACTGCTTTAGGTGATGATGTACTGCCCCCCAAGGCAATGGCTGCAATCTGGCTTTTATCGCCTAGCTCCGACAGGAATACGGTGATAAAACTAACGCCAATCAGGTTCCAATCAAATGACATGGAGAAATCCTCTAAAGACCAATAACTTCAGCAACTAGCCCGACGGAAATAATCAGTAATAAAATTCCGGCTAGGGTGTCTAATGTCGCAGCTGAAACACGACGCGCTAACCACTGACCGACTAGAACACCTACTAAGCTAGTGGAAATCAGGGCTAACGCTGCTCCTACAAATACAGTCAAAGGTTGATGGGATTCAGCCGTGATTAGCAATGTGGCAACCTGGGTTTTATCGCCCAGCTCGGCCAGAAAAATAGTGACAAATGTTGATAGAAAGACGCCCCAAAAGCTGGCCTTGGCTTGGGGCGTTCTTTGTTTGGGTTGTTCAATACCCTCAGGCTCAATACTCTGAGATTGTGTGGAGGAGGTCACAGACGGTTTTTCATATTTCTTTCATTATCTATTCTTCTAGGCTAACTGCAACTGCAAATCGTTCAAATTCTTCGCTTTTTGATCCGTATACACCGCTGATTTGTTCTTGGCAGCACTCAATTGCAAATTCATTTAGCTCGGTGGGCTCTATCTCAAACATTTGTTGAAAGGTATCGGGTTGGACTCGGCAGAAGTTGGGGCGCTGGTCGTAGATTTTACACAGCCGTTGCTCAGCGTCATAGTTAATGCACCATCCGTCCTCACCCACCATGCTCATGTAAATTTCTAATTGCTCTGGAGTGAGATAGTCTGCTAAATCAGGCCGATCTGTTGGCGTGAGGTTACAGCAGGCACCACAGTTCTCAATACATTGCCAAGTGGCCATTGCATGTGTCCTTGCAAGGATAATGTTTGCCATTTAAGAATACGAGAGAATACGGGACTGAGTAGAATTCCGAACTGGGCAATTGGTGAAAATGAGAAAATCTGTGGCTATATCTCTCACCGTTCTTGGAATTTTGTAAACTTCCTTAAACTTTATGGGAGTCAACCAGGTAAAATGGCGATGCGCTTGAGTGCGCAGCGGTCACGGTTATTGGATATCGGAGGTTCAATGGGTCTTCTGGGTTTCTTGGGTTTAGGCTTTCTCAGCAGTATTGATTTTCTGGTAGTGGCTCAGCTCACTGTCCTGGCTATGGTAGTCATTTCAGGACCAGCAATCATCTTTTTGTTGGTGGCACGGAGCGGCGATCTTTAATCATCTGTCTAGGACCCCGGTATCTAACGCAATGTTCTAAATGTTTCAAATTTAGGATTTGCTAGATATCGGGGTTCTGATACGTTAGAGTCGCTGGCGCAATATAAGTTCTGCGATCGCAAGGTCCACGGGGGTCGTCACCTTCAAATTAGTTTCTTCCCCTTTGAC
>JBCDFI010000296.1:0-6640 GCA_039178155.1 Cyanobacteria bacterium P01_H01_bin.105 | reverse complement strand
GCCGGTATCGTAATCGGAGACGACGCTATGGCCTGCGTTGCAACTTAATTGCGGCTCTCTACAACTACCAGCTCAGCCTTGCCTAACGTTTGCTATGAAGCTGCTGACCTAATACATCAGCATTTTTGCAAGAGGTCTAATAATCAGAAGTCGTTAGAAAACCAAAAGAATTATCTTCTGCCATGGCTTAAAGACAAAGGGCTGCATAGCCAAGTGGTTAATTTATATGAAAAACTTTTAAGCACTTATCAGGATTATCAAAATAATGCTGTTAAGCATAATGAGGCTTTTTCTTTTGATGAGGTAGAATTCATGATCTACCTCACAGGTAACTTCATGCGACTTGTGCTACAACTTGTAGACCGCGATAACGATTAGCATAAATAAGCTTATTGACAACAGCTAACACTTCACGGCAGCGGACGTTTGAGAGCTACTTGTGAGTCTGTCGAGGGTATCTATCGCCGCTGCGTTTTGCCGTTAGCTGGCAACAGCACAACATTCATGCTCGTGTAGTGCATAATTTTCTATGGTAGGATTCAACTGCTTTTAGCAAAAAATCAATGAGACAGCGAGGATTTAAGTGACAACTGATACATTGCAATATTTGGCAAATCTTGCTCAAGTCATTTCTTTCCCTATTGCGTGTCTCGCTTTAATCTTACAAATTGCAAGTTGGCTAATACCAAGTCCACTTGCTTTTAGGCTTTCACCTTCTTTTCAGCGGTTGCGCTCTATTCTGCCTTACGTTGTAGTTGCTGCTTCTTCGTTTTGGCTGGGATCAAGATACTTCTCCAGTCCTAATCAGACGAACCAAAGTATTTGGATTGCACTTATAGTAGCTGCAATTCTGGTCATAGTAATTGTTAATTCAAGTAGATCAAGCTCAGACAAACCTAATTCTATGGTGCGCGTACAACGACAAGCACTTATAGATACAGGGATTCGTTTAATGTATGACACAAAACGCGAAGTGATTATGTTTGGAAGTGATATGTCATGGGCTAATGACTATGAAGAAGCCGTTCGTTCAATAACTTCTCAAGGCAAGAAGGTCATCGTTCTATATGAGTCTAATTCAGCTACCGGAGTCCGTCGAAATGCAGGTGTCTTAAGAGATGCAGGTGCTACATTAGTGGCTACTTCATCTGATATTGGAGTCAGAGGTATGCTTATAGATCCATATGAACGTGAAGATGCGCTGCTCTACACTGCATACCGGAGGCTAAAGCGTGGGAGAAGCCTTGATATAAAAGAAGGAGATAAAAGTTCTTCAAAAAGTCATGAATACTACGCAAAAATTTACAATACTGAATCTGATTCACTGGTAATTAAAGCTGTTACCAAATACGCCGAAATATTGCAATCAAAGAAGGTTTAGTTAATGAGTAAGGGAGTACCTAAAATAATAGAATTTGCGGGGCTACCTGCTGCAGGGAAAACTACAATTATTCAACTCTTGGAAAAATATCTAAGAGATAGAAATATAAATTGTCAACTTATAGGAACAGCATCAACTGTCTCTCCTATAAGCAACTATAAAACTGATTGGACTTTCGATGTATGGTCTATCTGTCGCTCAATCATGAAACTTATTGAGGTAAGCAACATTGAAGATAATGAATGGATTATTGTTGAGCGTGGACTCATAGATTCACTATGCTGGTTAAAATGGTTTAGAGATTCTGGGCATATCACAACATCAGAATTTGAGATAATTAAAGAATTTGCTCTTATTGCAGAATGGCTTAATAAAATTGATTTAGTGATAGTTTTACAAGTTGAACTTGCTACTGCGTTGGCGCGTGGTCGCACTCCAGGAAGAGTCGTTAACCATGCAGTATATAAAGAGCTTAGATGTGCGTATGACACTACAATAAAAGAGGTTCAATCAAGTAAACATATCCATAATATTGTGATGTATGAAACGGATGAGATGTCCCCAAGTACTGTTTGTAAATTGCTACTTGAGAGGTTAGTTGTCTAATCGGCACTTGGCTAATATGCCAGCTAACAACCCGGCTGGAGCGGACTGTTGTAAGATCTTGGTGGTGTTGCAAAGTTTACTTGCAGCCACTCAGCCGGAACGTTATGTTGCTTCATATCCCGGTAAGGTGCATCTCAAAATTCGTATTTCGGTATTCAAAGGCACAAGTCAGATGAGGCGATCAAGTAAGACATTGGATGTTGCGAGAGCAGTAGTGTAGAACAGATAACATGACCTCTATTCCTTAAATCGTATGCTTGATCCATTTATTACTCCAGTCTTAGCAGCCCCAATCGCCAAAGTCATTTTGGACAAACTTTATGAAGGTGCAGGCAGCAAATTAGGTGAAAAGCTTGTAGAAGAAGCCTCTGCACAGATTCAGAAGTTAGGGCAGGCGGTGTGGAATTGGTGCTTCAGAGGTAAGCCAGGAACCGATAAGGTTTTAGAGGGTGCTGCTAAAGGTTCAGATCCGGAGCTCAAACAGATCCGGGATTATTTGCTTAAGGAGATGGAAAATCCTGAATTTGTCAGCATGGTGCAGCCAATGGCACAGGAAATTCATCAGATTGTGCAGGTGCACAATGCAAATGCTAAGAATGTGCAACAGAATTTCAGTGGACAGAGTTTGCAGGTGAATGACCCAAAATCTCAGGTCATTCAAGCAGGCAATGATGCCAAGTTTTATTTTGGTGTTCAACCCGAAGATTGACTGCAGTCGTCCGGATGGGAACGGACAAAGAGAAGTACCCAACAGACATTAATTAGATACTTAGAGCGAGAGGCTGAACGCCATTCGTGGATGGAGATGGGATTGCTGATGCAGCTCAATGTTCGATCAGCCGATGTGCCTATCGAAAGTCTCTATATCGATTTGCCATTGTTGCTGACTTACGATCCTCATCCTGATTCTCTTACGACAGAAGTCCAGCCAAACAACCCATCAGGGAGAAATAGCATTACTAATGTCGAACGTGTTAAGCAGTCTGCGCGGCAACAAATTTTTCAACTTGAATCAACGGATGTAGAACACGTTCATCAGCAATTTCGCGATAGCTTTACGGATGCTTTGCGTTTTGATCGATCTCCCATTCGACACCTTCTACAACAACCAGAACCAAAGGCTTGCAAGATCGGTAGTCAGTTAACCTTAAATGCCCGATTAGTAATCGTGGGAGATCCAGGTTGTGGTAAGACAACTCTTCTGCATTTTCTAGCTTACAGGTATGCTTGCCGGAATCCATTGCTAACTTCGGACACAGAAGATGCGACTAGCATCTCTGCAAATCAAGCAGCATTACCCAATCAACCCTGGATACCTATAACTCTAGTCTGTCGCGATCTGTTAGCTACTGATTTTGAGTGCAGCCTAAGCCATTTGATCGAGTATCAACTACAGAAGCTGGGTTATATCGCTAATGATGTTCAACTATTGACGGATCTGATTGGACAAAAAATGTCAGAAGGTCAGGTTTTGCTCCTAGTCGATGGACTAGATGAAATTCAATCTAGTCGAAAACGACAGCAGTTTGCTCAACTGATTGCGAACATTCATGAACCAATTCCGATCGTTCTCACTTCTAGAGTAGTTGGATTCAGTACTGTCGTAGACTCACTACGTTCTTTCAAGCATATTAATGTCTCACCGCTAGGAGTTGCTGAGAAAAAAGAGTTTTCTCAAAACTTCGCAAAATCTTGGGGAGACACATCTATTACGGCCGTTTACCTCGAATCCTTTGTTTGTAGTGACCGTAGGGTGGCAACTCTGTGTGAAAACATATTTCTCCTATCTCTCATTACCCAATTAGCGCTGCAAGAAGGTATTTCGTCTCGGTATCGAAGAGTAGATTTTTATCACCGAACAGTGGACTTGATGATTAAGCGTCGTCCAATTTTGGATGATCGCCGTGATAGTAAACCCAATAATGAAATCTTGCCGCATCTGCAATACCTTGCTTATCAGATGCGCTTAGATGGCGCTCAATATTGGCAGGAGTCGCAGGTGATTGACGCGATTGAAGAGTTTTATGTCAACAAAGCAACGAGCAGAATGCGGCGGTATCCTTCTGAAGACTGGTTAGACCTAGTTCTCAAACGTATTGGGTTGCTAACGATCGCAGGCACTAGTATGCGAGATGAGATTGAAGTCCAGTTTTTTCATCAATCCTTCCAGGAATATTTTGCCGCCCAAGCCTTGATGAATAGCAATAGCATATCAGCTCAGGTAAAAGTTCTCCAGCAGTTACAACAACTAGTGCATGGAATTGAAATTGCTGAGCGAAAGGTTGATTTTTTCGAGGGGCGTGTAACAAAAACAGAACCTGTGACTGCTGGTTATTGGCAGGAAGTCATTCGCTTTTGTATTGGTTCCTTACCTCATCGCAAAGATAACCAGTCAAAAGTAAACGAGATTAATGCGGATGATGCGATGTTAATGTTGCTCCCTTCGCCTCTCACCGCTGATAGGGAAGCCCGTGCTTTATCTATCTTTGCACTGCAAACTCTAGTTGAAGAACCCGACGTAAGGGGTGAGACTATTGATACAGTTATCGATGCAGCGATAGACAACTTAAACAGATTAGATGGCCATAACACAAAACAGAATACGCTTATGGATGAGGTTCTGTACTCTCTTATGCGTTCTTGTTTTGCAGAACGATGCCGGAAACGGATGTTGCAAAGCTTTATCCAGTCCTGCGGTAGCCGCCGAAGTAGGATTGGGGCTGTTTATTCAATGGCAACAACAAGCGGTGACGTACTTAACGCAGATAATGCAGTCGAGATATTAGAACCTCTTTTGAGAAAGTTACAGATTGATAACTCAATTGAAATCCGTGCTGATGCAGCGCTTAAATTAACTGATGCATTTTATCGAGTTCAGACATTGGTTTCTAGCATCAGGATTGACTTCCTGCCTGATGCTCTCTTACCAAAAATCGTAAGCTTGCTGTTGGAAACCGCAAAGGGGAGCGGCGAACATGATGCCATTTCATTTGCATCACTGTGTGCTTTGGGATGGTTAACAAGTGCCAAAGTCTGCCACACCCATACGGCTTACCGCTTTACTGAAGAAGAACTTAAGGTCTTACGGCAAATTGTGACAGATGATAAGCGGGATGCCTATTCTCGAATGTGGGCAGCTTTGATTTTGAGTGTTTGTGGAACTGAAACCCTTATTTTCAATCAAGTTGACGACTGGATTATGCAGTGGGCAACTGTTGCAGATGGAAGGAAAGCCCACAGAGATTTACCTACAATTACGCCGATACACCGTCCGCAGGATACTCAAGCCCTTGACTCTCTCATTACTTCAAATATTCCAGAAAACCCTAAGCGATTAGTTGCGATCGCAATGGGTCGATTAGGCTATTTTATTCCTGTAATGATAGAACCACTGCTACAAGTCTTTCAGGATGACTTGTTGACTGATGAAGCACGAGATGAAGCTCTAGTCTATTTAACATTAATTGGAGGAAAAAAAGTCATATCATTCTTGACACAAGTCATAAAGACCTCAACACACAACGAAGGAGATGAATGATGGCAAAGAAGCACTCTGTTGGTTATGACTTACACGCTCGCTGTCTACTTGCCTTAGTTGGCATGGGTGATGTGAATGCCCTTCGGGATCAGCTTGATCTTGGCAAAGGAGATCAAATTGACCTGAATGCTTATGCCTATGGATTGGCAGGAGTAGAAAATCCTGAAGGGGAAAAAATCCTCGAAAGCATGAAGGATCATGAAAAGAAGCTAGTTCGCAGCGCAGTATATCGTGCTCTCGTACAGAGCGAGGACTGGAATCAAACAGAGAATCGGCAACGTTCATTTACCTCATCTCTTGATCAGGATATTGCCAAAAAGGGACATTTAGTTCATAAGCTTAAGGCTAAAGATAGTACTGGGCGTTGGGCATATTATTTTGTTCTTATTCATCCTTCTGATGAGCAAAGGTTCATGCGAGCATTAGATTCAACTGAGTCGATTGATCTAGAAGATTATGGAAAGGTTATCGCTTCTTGTTATGGAGAGACTCCCAATGAAAAAGTAAAAGCTTTTCTAAAAGAGAGGTATGGGTTCGATGTTTAATACTAGCTTGCCAACGATTCCTGAAGATATAGGAGTTGAATCAGTCCAGCAGATTGTTACTCAAAGACTTATTGAAATTACCAGCAATATAACAAGTCGATGAAGCGGACGGGTGAGAGATCTTAGCTGTGAAGCAAAGGTTACCTGCCGCCGCTTATCTTGGTCGTTAGGCGGCTATCTCGAGAACGTTCATTATGGCAATGCGGTTGGCAACGGTACGCCAGGATTCCGAAGTGATCAGGTGATTGCTTGGCAGCCGTACATCGCCAATTCTCGTCTACAAACAATCTGGCAAGAGATCATCGCCATTGCCGATGCCTAAAATGGCTTAGACAATCGCTATCTAAACGAGTCGATTCTGAAAGGTGGGCTCCTTAGATGCCTCTGAAACAACTTGGATATTCGGATTCAATGAGTTGGTGGATGCGAATGACTTCTTTCAAGTGTTTTTGACTGGTGGGAATACAGCAACTGAGTAAGTGTGTGGCAAAAAATAAATCGGGCAAGCAAGTTACGAGAAGTGATGGGTTTTGTTAGCGATCTTGGGACGTAGATGAGCATTGAGAAAAT
>JBCDFI010000295.1:0-6645 GCA_039178155.1 Cyanobacteria bacterium P01_H01_bin.105 | reverse complement strand
GCTCATCTTAGAACGATACCTAGAAGAAGACTTGGAAAATATTGTTGCTAAGGCTATCCCTATTCTGGATATCGATCAGGTGATTATGGAACGGGTCAATGCGACATCGCCTCGTAACTTAGAAATCGCTATTCAAGGCATCGTTCGTAATGAGCTACAGGCTATTGTTAATCTGGGGGGCTTCTTAGGATTCACTATTGGGCTGATGCAGACGGGATTGTTGTTATTTCAGTAGGGCCAGTAGAGTACCCGTATAAAGACTTATAAAAAAACAGGGCACCTTCTAGAGGTGCCCTTACGGAAATAGTCTTCAGCATTGTATGAACGTTGTTACGATCGTGCTTAGTCAACGGGGTTGATTAACCAAATCGACCGGAGACGTAATCGCGAGTGTATTCTTCACGAGGATTACTAAAAATTTTCTGAGTCTCGTCATACTCAACTAGATAGCCTAGTTTGCCGCCAGCATCAGTTGCCTGGGCATTGAAGAACGCGGTCTTATCTGAAACGCGAGAGGCTTGCTGCATGTTGTGAGTCACAATGACAATTGTGTATTGTGTTTTGAGATCATGCATCAGTTCTTCCACTTTGAGGGTGGAAATGGGGTCTAGGGCAGAGCAAGGCTCGTCCATGAGAATGACTTCAGGTTCGATTGCGATCGCACGGGCAATACACAGACGCTGCTGCTGACCACCCGATAGCCCTAACCCACTTTCCTTAAGCTTATCCTTGACCTCATCCCAAAGGGCTGCACCTTTGAGAGAACGCTCCACCAGCTCATCCATATCACCTTGATAGCCATTAATACGAGCACCAAAAGCAATATTCTCGTAAATAGACTTAGGGAAAGGATTGGGCTTCTGAAACACCATACCTACTCGACGGCGTAGCTCTACGGGATCAAATCGCTTGATATTTTCTCCGTTAAATGAAATATCCCCATCGACACGGGCACTGGGGATCAGATCATTCATACGGTTAAAACACCGCAAGACTGTACTCTTACCGCATCCAGATGGACCAATAAAAGCAACAATTTGATTGCGAGGAATATCTAAGAAAACGTCTTTAACCGCTAGATTAGAGCCGTAATAGACTGAGATTTTTTCAGCTCTTAGCGCTATGTCAGTCTTGATCTGAGGACGTGTATCTTGCATAGTCTAGTGTTCCTGCTAATACCTAATATCTAAACGGATAGCTGCAGTAGATGGCGTCAATCGTTATCGCGTTTGTTGGAAACGGTTGCGGAAGTAAATAGCAATCGTATTCATTAGCAACAACATAACCATCAGAACAATAATTCCGGAGGCTGCAATGTGATGAAACTCTTCTTGAGGACGTCCAACCCAGTTAAAGATTTGGATTGGCATCGCCGTAAACGAACTCTGTAGGCTGTCAGGCGTAGAGCGAATAAATGCAACCGCACCAATGGCAAGTAATGGCGCAGTTTCACCAATGGCACGGGACAGGGCTAAAATAACTCCCGTCAAAACACCCGGCATCGCACTCGGCAACACATGGTGCCACACAACCTGCCACTTGTTCGCACCGAGGGCAAATCCAGCCAGTCGGATGCTGTTTGGCACTGCTCTGAGAGCCTCTCGTGTCGCCACAATAATCACAGGTAAAATTAGCAGCGCCAGGGTCAGCCCCCCGGACAACACGCTGCGCCCCCCCGTTATCGGCTCAAGAATTCGGACAAAAACAGCTAATCCCAGCAATCCATAAATAATGGATGGCACGCCCGCAAGATTACCGATATTGATCTCCACTAGACGGCTGAACCAATTTTCCGTGGCAAACTCTTCTAGGTAAATAGCTGCGCCAACACCGATGGGGAACGATGCGGCTGCCACAATCCCCATGACCCACAACGTACCAAACAAGGCAGCCTTGATACCGGCTTGCTCAGGTTTTCGGGACGGAAAAGCAGTAAAAAAATTCAAATTTAGGGTGCTTAAACCATCCATCAAAATAGTGAACAATAACCAGGCCAATACCAAAACAGACACAATTGTGGCTGCCCATGCTGCTGTTGCAAACACTTTATCCAGATTGTAACGCCCCGACAAATCTTGTTTAAAGTTGCTGGTTGTCCTAGCCTCACCTTTAATCCCTTGAACCGCCATATCTCTACATCCCTACCTGCACACTATTTACTCTTTTGAGATCCTTGACTAGTCGCGACTGCGCTGAGTCTGGAAGGAATCGCACCAGCGCCCTAATCGTACTTTTGACGAAAACGACGTACAAACCAAAAACTAAAGACATTAAGTACAAGAGTAATCAGGAATAGCGTCATACCCACCGCATAGAGAGTCTCATAGGCAATGGTACCGTGGGGAGCATCTCCTTTAGTCACCTGCACGATGTAAGCTGTCATCGTCATAACAGGCACAAACGGATTAAAGCCGAGCGTGGGATTCGAACCAGCAGCCAACGTCACAATCATAGTTTCACCCACTGCCCGTGACGTTGCTAAAATCAGGGATGAAACAATTCCCGATAGCGCTGCCGGTAAAACTACAGAACAGACGGTCTCACGTCTGGTAGCACCTAAAGCGTAGGAACCATCTCGCAGAGCCTGGGGTACAGAATAAATAGCATCCTCACTTAACGACGCTACCATGGGCGTAATCATAATTCCAAGGACAATACCTGCACTCAGAGAATTAAAGCCTTCTACAGGAGGCAAAAATGACTGCAAAAATGGTGTTACGGTCAATAGCGCAAAGTAGCCATAAACCACAGTTGGCACCCCCGCCAAGATCTCCAAAACAGGCTTGAGGATACGGCGCAGTTTAGGGCTAGCATACTCACTCAGACAAATAGCAGCGAGCAATCCTAAGGGTAGCGCCACCAGAATCGAAATAAAGGTGATCATTAGCGTGGCACTAATAAGCACAAAAATCCCAAACTGCTTACTGGCAAACAGTGGCGTCCAACGCCCGGCGGTCATAAAGTGAATAAAACCTTGGACATAGGAGACATTCTGACCGTCCTTTGACAGCTCTGCTGGCAGGTCTCCAAAGAAAGCAATGGTTTCAAAAATAAGCGTTCCAATAATACCAATGGTGGTAAAAATTGAAATCGCAGCAAATGAGCCACAGATGATCTTGACAATCAACTGAATCATTTGAGAACGACCCCGATTAGGCCGCCAAGCGCCTGGGGCAATATCTGTCAGGGGAAGCTCAGCTGTCATGAACAAAGTCCTCAGCACGGTTTTGGTTTAAACCACATCCAGACGCACAGTCTTTGGGTCTAAACGACCA
The DNA here is from genome assembly GCA_039178155.1 of Cyanobacteria bacterium P01_H01_bin.105. Lineage (GTDB taxonomy): Bacteria > Cyanobacteriota > Cyanobacteriia > Phormidesmidales > Phormidesmidaceae > Leptothoe. The sequence goes on along the minus strand of JBCDFI010000295.1, from coordinate 3,370 downwards.
TTTTGGATGTGGACAACGTTGAAATACATCCAATATTAAGTAAGCTATAACTCCTCTCTGCAGGGAACAAGAGCTTTGGATGCGACAGTAAACGGTTTTAGAATTCTTTAACCAATTCGCATCATCATTATTACGATGCTGCATGATATTCTCTCAAGAGAACTGGGAAGAGGATAACTCTTCCCAGCTAAAATTAGCCAATCAGACAGACGAAAAATCCGATCAGTTGAAAATCTTCTTTACAGGTTGGTTGGATCGGTGCCAAGCTGAGCTTCCTCAACCCGAGTCCTGGCGTTATCCAAGATACTATCCGGTAGCGCTACGTAACCAGCATCAGCTACAAGCTCCCCATTCACCGGATCTAGCATAAAGTCTACAAATGCCTTGACTTGCTCTTTAGTGTCATAAGCTTCTTTCTTCACGTAGAAGAATAGAGGGCGAGACATGGGGTTGTAGGAGCCATCAGCAATGGTCTCAGTAGAAGGTGCGACACAATCACCAGTCTCATTCTCGATCTCAACCGCCTTTAGAGAATCAGAATTCTCTTCAAAGTAGGCATAACCAAAGTACCCTAGAGCACCTTCGTCGCCGGTGACACCGTTAACAATCACGTTGTCGTCTTCGCTGGCGGTGTAATCACCACGGCTTGCACCCTCTTCACCGTTAACTTCATCCGTGAAGTAATCAAATGTACCAGAGTCAGTACCAGGACCGTACAGACCTAGCTCTTGATCTGGGAAGGAAGGATCTACCTGATTCCAGTTGGAGATGGTGCCTTCCGAGTCAGGAGCCCACATGGTATTGAGCTGATCGGTCGTTAGACACTGCGCCCAATCGTTTGCTTGATTAGTCACAATGGTCAAACCATCAAAGGCAACTGGCACTTCGATAAATGCAATGCCAGCCTCTTCACATGCAGCAACTTCTTCATCCTTAATCGGACGAGAAGCATTAGAGATATCAGTCTCACCAGCGCAAAACTTCTTAAAGCCACCACCAGAGCCAGAAATACCAACCGTTACATTGACATCGGGGTTAGCAATACTGAATTCTTCACTCATCGCTTCTGCAATGGGAAATACAGTACTAGACCCATCAATTAATACATCACCAGAGATACCACTAGATGCAACCTCGGCACCATCAGCAGGTGCATCAGCGGTATCAGTTGTAGTGCCACCGCCGCAAGCAGCTAGGCCAGTTAATAGAGCCAGCAGAGACGCTGAGTATGCGTAGCGCATTTTCCGTGCTTTGAATTCCATAATTGCTTAGACTTAACTCCTCACCAAAACGTCATAAGGACATTCTTGGTGAAAAATACCGGCTCAAGGTAAAGGCAAGGTTAAGAAAATTTTGAAAATGTATTTAAGTTAACATGCTTCATTATGTGTTTTTGTACGTTTCACAACGTTCTTAATGTATGGAAAGCTACATTTGAGGCTCCCTAACTCTGCCTGGGAACGTTACCTTAGATAGGTATCTCGATCAGCAGGTAGCGATAGTAAGCGATGGTGCCTCTAGAGAAATCTATAGAAACTCATCAAAAAACTTTTGAGTATTGAGTAGGGTTTAGCTAATTTTTGGCAATTTTCAAACTGTTCCAATCTACGTAATTTATTCGACTCAACAGTATCGGCTGATCTTATGCACTGCGTGATTTACGACGGCGACTGCAATCTTTGCACCACCCTTGTTCAATGGTTAGAGTGGCTTGACCGAGGCCAACAGTTTCGCTACATATCCATGCAAGATACCGCCATGCTGAAGCCATTCAACGTGACGGCGGCTGATTGTGAGTTGGGGATGCTGCTGATCAATGAAGCTGACTTGACCCAGCGCTGGCAAGGTAGTGACGCGGCTGAAGAGATCGGAGCGTTACTGCCAGTGGGCGCACTTTTTGTTACAGCCTACCGCAGCTTACCTGGATTAAAACGGGCTGGCGATAGGCTATATGTATTTGTTCGAGACAATCGATATCGGTTATTTGGAAGGCGGGCTACTACCTATGAATCAGCCTATCGTGTTTGTCAGTCAGACCGATGTGACAAATACTTTTGATTGATACTTTATTAAAGTTTGTTAGGTTTCTACAGCTTGAAACCTAACAACTAAAAGGTCAAGGCCCTGCAAAAATTGCATCTTCTAGGTCTTGACGGCTAAGGGAGTATTTGAAGCCACGCTGAATGGGTTCATCGACATCAGACAGGTTTCGATAACGTACTACTAATGAGTCCGTTTCTAAGCTCAGATCTGCCTGCCAGGCTGCTTTGGCAATCTCCCAACGATTGAGTTCAGAGCTATTTTGCTCACAGCCGTGTTGTTTGAGCCAGAGTTCGATATCAGGCAGTGTGTGATTGTATAAAGGGGTATCGGCAGAAGGTAGGGCCATGGGGTCTTGGTTAAGGCGTTAAGGACGATAGGGTGAAATCGCTGTCGGCGATGCCTAGAATAAATACTAAAGCCAGGCAGGCAGCAAACGTGAGCCCTAGGATAAATAGAGCAAAGATTTCTCCGGCTGATAAGGGCCGGTCGGTGGGGTCAAGATAGGTATAGCGGGACTCAAACGAACTTTTGCTAGAACCATCCGCCGGGTCTTTGGGGGATTGACTGACGTAAATTCGAGAATAGCCAATTTTGTGATCGTAGCTGAGACGCTGCTCAGGATTGCTGAGGGTGCCATAGGCTTCATTTAAGGCTTGAAATTTTTCAACTGCGATCGCATCAGCCAACTCGGTCGTATCAGGATGATAAAGCTTACTCAACTCTCGATAGGCACGACGAATTTCCTGGGCAGAGGCCGATGGCTGTATCCCCAGCAGTTCATAGTGATTTTTAGGACTGTCATCGAAGACGCTACTTGTCATATCTGCTTGCTAGACTAGGCCACCGCTTCTAAGACTGTTTCAGAAGGTCGCTCACTGCTCAAATCGCGCGTCAGTCGAATCTGGGCCAACGTAAACACCACAGGAATCACCCGAGTATAGTTTGAGGCAATGGCCCGCCAACCCAAATCAACAATAAACCAGGTCCACAAAGCAGGCCCTAAACACGACAGTACGCCGCGCACCGCCCCATAGCGGGCCGCATTGATTGCCACACCACGAGAAGCCAGATTTACAGCGGCTTTTCCTTGGATCTTGGCCCCTAGGGTCGCGGCCCCGCGCAAAGATTGTTGGGCTATTTGATAACGAGCCAGCTGTAGAGAAAATTGTTTGGCAATTTGCTGCATTAACCAGGGTCGAATGACTGAGTTAACTGCCACCGCACTGCTGCCTTTAAGCACTAAGGCCATTGGATTGCGCTGGAGCTGAGGAGATAGATGCTTAAACTGCTCAGCCTGAGCTAATTCGCTCGTCAACCGTCTCTGGAG
>JBCDFI010000294.1:0-6663 GCA_039178155.1 Cyanobacteria bacterium P01_H01_bin.105 | reverse complement strand
TTGCCCTGGATCTCAGCTCTGTCTACTAGCTGGGTATAGAGCTGAGCCGCATTATCAAAATCAAACCATTGCAAATAGTGGCTCGCCAATACCACCACCCAACTCTGCTGACTGGCTGTATCCGCTGCTGTCATATCGATCAGCTGCTGATAAATTTCCGTCGAGGTGTCGCGCATCCGTAACGTTTGGGCAATGGTCGCGATGGTCTCTACTCGCTCTAAGGTAGCCGTCGCCTTTTCAGCTTCCCAAATCCGCTCTAGCCGGACAGCCAGCAAACGAATCTCTTGCGATCGCTGTGCATTCCAAGCCTGCTGACCAATGCGATTGAGCGCCTCAAGTTCAGCATCTAGGCCAAACAAACGACGTAGCTGCACCTCTCGCATCCATAGTTCAAAGGCAGCATCTGGCTGTTGAGCCAGCATCAAGGCCCGAGCCTGCTCATCTAATTTGAATAGTTCCAGGTCTAAGTAATACAGCTCCAACGGACTGAGAGGGCGCTCAACGACCGCAGTGGGAACCAGAGGGTCCCTAGGCTCAGCTTCCAGTGGATTTTTTAGAAAAGCATCTAGCAGCACAGGGTCTAAACGCTGACCATAGGCTGGTAGCGACATGAGCACTAAGGCAGCCAGACCACCCGCTAAACGCTGACTCAGACATTGGAGCCAATGCCGCTTTTGTAAACCAAAATAAACACTCATTTACAGAACTTTGTACTTACGCTGCTTTGCAACCGTGCGCGGTCGTCCGTGCTGTAACCTTAAGGTCTTGTGTAATTTTTTTAGCGCTTTTGTCAGCAAGCGCTGGCTGTTTAACAATAAAGCAAATCTGTTAACTATGTCCTCAAATGTAGCAACCCGCACTATCCGGATTGGTTCTCGTAAAAGTCAGCTTGCCCTAGTGCAAACCCACTGGGTGCAGGGTGAGCTACAAAAACGCTTTCCTGAGATTAACTTTGAAGTTAAGACAATGGAAACCCAAGGGGACAAAATTCTAGATGTCTCCTTGTCCAAAATTGGCGACAAGGGTTTATTTACCCAAGAGCTAGAAGACGACATGCTGGACGGCACCGTCGATTTTGCCGTTCATTCGCTCAAAGATTTACCCACACGTTTACCTGAAGGTCTAATGCTGGGCTGTGTGACCGAGCGCGAAGATCCTGCCGATGCCTTGGTTGTCCATGAAAAGCATGCTGGCAAGACCCTCGATCAGCTGCCTGAAGGTGCAATTATTGGCACCTCTTCTTTACGTCGTCTAGCTCAGCTACGTCATCATTTTCCATCCTTTCAGTTCAAGGATATTCGCGGTAACCTCAATACCCGTCTGCGCAAACTAGATGATGGTCAGTACGATGCCATTATTCTGGCGGTTGCTGGCTTAAAGCGTTTGGATATGGCTGAGCGGATTCAGCAGGTAGTGCCAGCTGAGATTTCTCTTCACGCCGTGGGTCAAGGTGCTCTCGGTATCGAGTGCCGCAGCGGTGATGAGGATATTTTGACGGTAATCAAGAGTCTGGAGCACCTGCCCACGGCCCAGCGCTGTTACGCAGAACGGGCTTTTCTACGAGAACTTGAAGGGGGCTGTCAGGTACCCATTGGTGTTAATACAGTGATTGAGGGCGATAACCTGACCTTGAGCGGCATTGTCGCTAGCTTAGATGGTCAAACCTTGGTAAAAGACGAAATCTCGGGTCCGGTGGAGACAGCGGATGAGATGGGGACCACCTTGGCTAAGCGAGCTAAAGACGCCGGTGCTCAAGAAATTTTAAATGCGATCGCAGCCGAAAGCCGCTAGCAAAATACTGATATAGCATCACGCTCCAAGCAAAAACGGTCTAAGCAAAGGGAGGCAGGTAATACTGTCTCCCTTGCTTATTTCATAGGCTTTCAACTCTTCTGAAGCAGAAAAACACAGCCCCTCCTTATCTGATCTCCTCGTATCTCCACTTCCCTAACCAGGAACTCTTCTAGTCAGTTTCCAGTGCTAAAACATCCTCTTTCCCCCACCGCCCCCTAATTACTTAGTCATCCGTAAGCTTAAACACTATGCACAGATCCAATCCCCCTCTAGACTTGATCCCGTGGCATATGGGTTTTTCAACGGGGCAACAAGAACGCGATGCGAATTTTATTTGTGGCAGCAGAAGCCGCACCTTTAGCAAAGGTAGGCGGCATGGGGGATGTGGTCGGCACATTGCCCAAGGCACTGCGCGCCATGGGACACGATGTGCGGGTCCTAATGCCCTACTACGGCTCAATAGGAGACAAAGTAGCGATTCCCGATGAGCCCATCTGGTGGGGCTATGCCATGTTCAATGCCTTTGCAGTGTACGAAACTACACTGCCCAAGTCAGATGTACCCCTCTATCTGTTTGGCCATCCAGCCTTTGATGGTCAAGAGATCTATGGCACCGCAGATGAAGACTGGCGGTTTACCTTCTTTGCCAACGGCGCTGCCGAATTTTGCTGGAATCATTGGAAGCCCGACATTATTCACTGTCATGACTGGCATACAGGCATGCTGCCAGTGTGGATGCACCAATCCCCTGAAATCTCTACAGTCTTTACCATCCACAACCTGGCCTACCAAGGTCCCTGGCGCTGGAAATTAGAAAAGATCACCTGGTGTCCCTGGTATATGCAGGGAGATACCACTATGGCTGCCGCTTTGCTCTATGCCGACCGGGTCAACGCCGTATCACCCACCTATGCCCAGCAAATTCAGACTAAAGAATACGGCGAAAAGCTAGAGGGACTGCTGTCCTATGTCAGCGAAAAGCTTAGCGGCATCGTCAACGGCATTGACCTCGATGAGTTTAACCCCGCTACCGATACCCAAATTGAACAAACCTACACAGCAGACACCCTAGAAAAACGAGCCCTCAACAAACAAGCTCTCCAGTCAGAAATGGGGTTAGAAGTCAACGATAATCGCTTTGTGATTGGTCTAGTTAGCCGCCTGGTAGAGCAAAAGGGCATTGACCTAATTTTGCAGACCATGGATCGGTTTTTAGCCTATACCGACGCCCAGCTAGTGCTACTTGGATCAGGCAATCGTCACTATGAAACCCAGCTCTGGGAGCTGTCCAATCGCTTTCCTGGTCGAGTCTCAGTTTATTTGATGTATAGCAGCCAGCTAGCCCAAAAAATCTATGCTGGCTCCGATGCCTTCTTAATGCCATCGCGGTTTGAGCCTTGCGGTATTAGCCAGATGATCGCCATGCGCTATGGTTGCATCCCGATCGTGCGGCGGACTGGTGGTCTGGTGGATACAGTCACTCACCATGATCCGGTCAACAACGTTGGCACCGGCTACTGTTTTGACCGCTATGAGCCGCTAGATCTCTTCACCTGTATGGTACGCGCCTGGGAAGGATTCCAGTACAAACCCTTCTGGAAAGAATTACAGAAACGGGCCATGGCAGAAAACTTTAGTTGGGAGAACTCTGCCATTGAGTACATTAAGCTCTATAGCGATGTCAAAGGGCTATCACCCGAGAGTCAGATACCGGTTGAATATGGCGGCCAGCTAGCTATCAAAGGGAATTAAGTCACTGTTTCAGCGATGAATCATCCAGTTTGGTCTCTGCCTTAACTAGTTCTTGAGCAAATCGCATCCGATGACGACGAGACACCTGTTGTTCTGGATCAACACCATCAAATGTGGGTGGAATCCAGGCACGGACAACAAGTAAAGCCCCCAATACCAGAAGAAAAGCACAGGCAGCCATAACCTGCACCCATGGAGTCTCTAAAATACCTCGCACAATAATCTCTCGTAACACTGAAACAATTGATATCTCCACCGCTACACCGATAGAAACACGATGTTCCTTTAAGTAAATAATCAGTAATCGAAACAGTTCTACTAGAATTAGTAGGAACAAAATATCAGCGGTAACCCGAGGAAAATTTAAGGGCGGCAACAGAGATAGAAACATCTCTCGTAGCTGCATAACCATAAAGCAGAACAAGCCAATACAGAGAGAAACTACGATTAAATCCTGTACTAGTTCTAAAAAACGGACAATATGAGTGCCATTGAACCAGTTACCCAAGCGAGGGGAGGTTGATGTCGACGAAGGTTCCATATATAGTCAGAAATATTCAGAGGTACATAAGCACAGCCATCGAAGCAGCCTTGAATCTAAGGATGACGACGATTGAAATAGTTGACCTATCAGTTCCTATGATCAGCTGCTCACCATAATTTGTAAAATGTCAATCTTAAAATTGAATAATAAGTTATTTTTATAACAAAAGTATTTATATATTTGTCAGATAAATATATAAATAGGGCCGACTGTATCCAAGTTCTACGACTGTGGTATGGAAAAACTGCCGTTTTCACAGTTTGTGATTTGCTCTAAAACCAGCTTTAAGTCAACCTGGTCACTCTGCTGAATCTGCTGAATCATCGCAATATTGATCAACTCCATGCCCAATCGTACCCAGTAAGCTCCGGTCACTGATTCAAAATCGACCGGGGGCATTTGGCTGTCATAGGACTGGTTTAAATCTAAAGATAGTTTCTCACTTAGAGCCTGAACCACATACTGGCGGTGGGGTTCTGCCTGAGATATCACATCTTTCATTGGCTGTGAAAAAATCTTCGCGATCGCATCTTGATCAGCCTGTTTTTGGAGCCATACTTCAACAGTAGACACCGGCCAGTCGGTAGTCTCTTCATCAATCTTGGCAAAGGCATGGGCCTCAGCATAGGAAACAGTACCATCAGTATTGTAATCAGCTGAAGCAACCGTCTTTCCTGTGCGATCAATACCGCTCAGTCCGGCAAAAAAGCTCGAACTATAGTCACGATAGTCGGCCTCATTGACAGCCGGAGTACAGCCAACCGAGGGACGCTCAGCCACAGTGGCAAAGAAACCACAGCGAGTTTGTAAAGCAACAGGATTTTCAGGGTTACCCTGTTCATAAATAAGATTGGCAAAAGAGCCTGAAAAGCACTGGGCCATCATCGTCACAAATGGCTGCTCGGGAGGTAGCTGGTCTAGCCAGCCGCCAAGCTGTTGCACCGAAACAAGTTGTTCTTCCCAGAGAATCATAGAATTGTTATCGGAATTCTCTCTGTTATAGGCTCCATGCCCCGTAAAGTAGAAAAATGAAGGACAAGTAGACTCTTTATTGGCTAAGTATTCAAACCAGGCTTGCGCATTTTGAACAGTGGCAGGTCCGTCTAGATTGTCAATTTCTGGGGCTTTAAACTGTTGTTGACCGACAAGATTGAGATAACGAACCGTGGCTTGTCCATCATTGCCGTTAGCAAAGTACTGACGGGTGCGGCTAAGGTCAATGCCTAGGGCATTCAGAGTGCGCTGAAAATAACGCACATTCTTTTCAAGGGCAATCTCGTTATAGCTGGGGGCTCCGCCACCGGCTAGCACCAAAAGATCAATGGGAGCTGCTGCTGCTGGAGAAGGTTGATTTTCAGTAGAGGCCTGTTTACGCCACCCTAACCCCAAACCGATGACTATCCCCATCAGGCTAGTGGTTAATAGCTGGGTCATAAACGATGATGTGCGCATGGAGAGTAGCCAAGGTGTCTGGTCTTATTTTAAGACGCAACTTTACGATTTTTGGTGGCATCAGCGGCATATATTTCAACCTTTGACTCTGATCTGGAGCATCCATCAGGACGGCTCTCATGTATTTCCGTGATTACAATGGGGTAGATTTTGGCCATTTGCCACCGCAGACGCTAATTATGCATCAACTTGTCACTGCAGCTCTTGACGCCCAGGACTATCGCCGTGCCACGCAGCTAATCAAACAGTGGCGCAAGCAAGCTCCCAAGGACCCGTTGATGCTGCTGTCGATTGGGCGATTGCAAGAAGGCACCCTGCAGTGGGATGCGGCGGAGAGAACCTATCTAACATTTCTTAAGCGGGTAAATAACCCTAAGCTGATGGGACAGGCTCGTACTGGACTAAAACGGGTGCAACAAGCACGGGAAGCTAGTCGCCAAGAGGATCTTAGTGAGGCTAAAGCCGTTCTAGGTAGTGAAGATCCTGGGGTATTGGTAATCACACCACCAGAGGATATTCAGCAAGCAGCGCTAGGACTGGCTGATGTATTGCGGATTGACCCCTATATGGCACGACTGCAGCTACCTCAGCGAGGTATGCGGCTACAGCGAACAGGCCCCATTGGTGAAATGCAGTATTACGGTGAGGCACTACAGGCAGTAGGGGTGCCGACTCTGTGGTCAACCATTGACACACTCAAGACAGTCCAGGTATTTCAGAGCAAACACTTACGTGAGATCGCACCTCAACCCGTCGTCGTCTGCCAAAGTCCAACAGGGCAAATGGGTTCAATCCAGTTTGATTGGTCTGAGGTCACTCAAATTGTGCGCGCACAGCTGCCGGTTTTTGAGCAGATTATGGACAAAGGCCCCTGGGGTAAAACCAAACGAAAGGAGCAGGTGCAGGACTATGCCCAAGTGATTGACCTACATATGCCTGAACGTAAGATTATTTTACGAATGTGCGATCGCACCTATGAATTCCGGAACAGCATCGCCCTCGTTCCCAACCAAACCAACCTTACGTCCACCCGCCTCCAGTGGAATGGTTTAGTCCAGCAAATCAGCCATATGACCCACTGTTCGATGCTAGACACTTTTACCAGCTTTGGTCAGGGAGCG
>JBCDFI010000293.1:0-6673 GCA_039178155.1 Cyanobacteria bacterium P01_H01_bin.105 | reverse complement strand
TATTACCTCTGGGGCCTTTATTCCTAACAACCAGGATCTAACTAGCGGCAGTGTTCAAATCCAGGTGATTGAAGGAGAAATTGAAGAGCTGCAGGTGAATGGGTTAACGCGCCTGAGACAAAGCTACATTCGTCGACAGCTAGCGCGAGCCATGGCCCCACCGTTTAATCAACGAGACTTGGAGCAGGGACTACAGCTTTTGCAGCTCGATCCGGTTTTAGCTCGCGTCAATGCCGAATTAACTGCAGGGAGCGGACCGGGTCAAAGTCTGTTGATTTTAGACTTACAAGAAGCTGAGACATTTAATCTCTCTCTCTCAACCAATAATTATCGATCTCCTAGCATTGGTTCTACAGGCGCTAATTTTGGTCTCGCTGTTAGTCACCCCTTGGGTCTGGGCGACCGGCTATCGGCCAGCTATGGCCTCACAGAGGGACTAGACCTATATGACGTTACCTATTCTATTCCTGTCAGTGCGAAAAATGGCACCGTGCAATTTAGAGCTAGCAACAGCGATAGCGAAATTGTCCAAGATGCGTTTCGAGATGTTGGTATTCGTAGCGAAACGACAACGCTCTCAGCTGGATTTCGTCAGCCTCTAGTGCGCACCCCTGCAGAAGAGTTTGCTCTGGGTCTAGATTTTGAATGGAAACGTAGTCGTAGCTTTATTTTAGAGGATATTCCGTTTTCTTTTTCGTTAGGACCTGAGGAAGGTCGCTCCCAGGTAAGCGCTGTTCGATTTTATCAAGACTGGGTCAAGCGGAGTCAGTCGCGGGTATTGGCGGCGCGATCTCAATTTAGTGTAGGTTTAGATATTTTAGATGCCACCACCAATGATTCGGGCATTGACGGGCGCTTTTTTAGTTGGTTGGGTCAGTTTCAATGGATTGAGCAAGTCTCGCCTCGCTTTTTAGTGCTCACCCGAGTTGGTGCGCAGCTAACACCGGATGCATTACTGCCGATTGAGCGTTTTAGCCTGGGCGGCATTGGTACTGTGCGTGGCTATAGTCAAAACCAGTTAGTAGCCGACAATGCTGTTACAGGATCAGTTGAGTTGCGTATTCCTGTGACCCGAGATCCTAATATTATTCAACTTACCCCCTTTCTAGAAGCGGGGATTGGTTGGAACAATGAGATTCCCGATCCCGATCCGTCCTTTCTAGCTAGCCTTGGTTTAGGGGCACGTTGGAACATCAATCCCGAGCTATCTATCCGCCTAGACTATGGTCTTCCATTAGTAGATGCTGATGATACCGGTGATTCTTTACAAGAAAATGGACTGTATTTTCTTTTGAACTATCAACCTAGTTTTTAGGCGTTAACATGACCTGCATTGGTGAATGCCGTCGCTGAAGCTTCAGCGATGGCAAGATGTTTGGATATGGTTGGCGACGGTTTAGTCGTATACAGCTTCTTCCTATAGCATTGCCAACCGCTCTCGCAGCAGCTTTGCTTGGGTCTCTGCCTCAACCAGTGAATCCCTCGTTTCTTGTACTACACGCTCAGGAGCTTTTTCCACAAAGCCCTTGTTGCCCAGACGACCGTTAATCGATTTAATCTCGCCTTCTACTTTAGCAAGGGATTTTTCGATCTTTTGTCTAAGGGCATCCACATCCACCAGACCTGTTAGGGGAATCAGGACCTGAACGGTACCAAAGACGCCGGCAAACATCTGACGCGTATCTTGTTCGCCTAGCAATTCACTGGTACTACTCGCAGATAATTCTGGTTCATCACTTTCTTTGGCAAATGTCCCGACTACCTCATCCCAGAAGCCAATGGCATTATCCCAAAGCTGTCGGCGGTTTTTTGCCTTAAGTAAATAGCGACCACCAAACCAGGTGGTATAGCCTACGCCAATCATTTGGAAAAATCTGCCAACCGGTGGCACTGTGTTAATCCCAGAGACAACAGCTGCGGCTAACCGCAGGCCAAGACCTGTCAACAGGAGTAATAAGACCACAGATGCTGGCTTTTTAGCTGCGTTGTAGGCTTGCCCCGTATAGCCTAGAGGATGCTTTAGGAGAGTTTGAATGGCGTCTATACCGTCACTCCAGTCAATCTCTGGTAGCGCGCCAGACTCTTCGGCCTCAGATTCGTCTGACTGCGAAGTCGCGGACGTATCTGCTACTGTCAATGTCTCTGCTGTTAACGTGGTACTGCCAATTGTCAGCGTCTCTACCTTGGCCGTATCTTTTAGATAGACCTGAGTTGCATTGAGAATGCGCACTTCGTTGGCATCATCGGTCTTTAGGATTGCCTCAATCTTGGCTGAAGGCTTTACACCTGCCGCTGCCCGCAAGTTACGGATGGTGCGAATGGTGCCAATCAGCAAGTCAAAGTCTTTTTCTAGCTCAGCATCTACCAGCTCAGGGCGAACTGTGGGATAGGGCTGCACAGCTAAATAGCTAGTCTCATTTGTTTGCGTGAGGGTGTGCCACACTTCCTCAGTAATGTGTGGCGTAAATGGATGCAACAACTTTAGAATGCCGTCAAGAACAAAGGCTAGGGTCTGTTGTGACACCCGTTTAGAGTCCTCGTCTTTCCCATACAGACGGGGTTTTACTAGCTCGATATACCAATCACAAAAGTCTCCCCAGACAAACTCATACAGCACCTTGGCGGCTTCACCCATGCCGTACTTGTCAAGACATCCTCGGGTTTGTGTAATAGTCTGATTAAACTTGGAGAGAATCCATTTATCCGCTAGCTCTAGCTTGGCAGTGTCAGGTTCACCCAAGTCTGCTGGAGTCTTGCCACCCAGGTTCATCATTACAAACCGGGAGGCGTTCCACAGCTTGTTTGTAAAGTTGCGTGAGGCCTCTACTGAGGAAGACTCGTCGGTCTTACGGTTGTAGTCTAGGCGAATATCCTGACCAGCTCCGGCGACTTCACGGATGAGGGTATAACGCAGGGCATCGGTACCGTACTTGTTGATCAGCACCAGTGGGTCAATACCGTTACCCTTAGACTTAGACATCTTCTGGTTTTTCTCATCCCTGACTAGACCGTGGATATATACGGTTTCAAAGGGCATGGTGTCGGTAAAGTGACCGGCCATCATGGTCATACGGGCCACCCAGAAAAAGATGATGTCAAATCCGGTAACTAGGGTGGTGGTGGGGTAGTAGGTTTGAAAATCTTTGGCATTCTCATCGGGCCAACCCATGGTGGAAAAGGGCCATAAACCTGAGGAAAACCAGGTGTCGAGCACATCAGGATCTTGCTTTAGCTCCACTCCATCGCCAAATTGTTCGACAGCTTTAGCGCGGGCTTCTGCTTCTGACTCGGCGACAAAGAACGGTGTGGAGTCGGTAATCTCGCCGTTGGTTTGGCTAACGGCGTACCAAGCAGGAATCTGATGGCCCCACCATAGCTGACGCGAAATACACCAGTCGCGCAGATTTACTAGCCAGTCGCGGTAGACCTTGGTCCAGCGCTCGGGGACAAATTTGGGAGACTGATGGTTATCTAGGGCGTCTAAGGCTTTATCGGCCAGGGGACGAATTTTGACAAACCACTGGGTAGAGAGCAGTGGCTCGACAGGCACCTTGCCGCGATCGCTATAGGGAACGCTGTGCTGATAATCTTCGATTCGTACTAGGGCATCGACTTCATCGAGAGCGGCTACCACTTGTTTACGGGCTTCAAATCGATCTAGACCTTCAAACCGACCCGCATGTTCGTTCATCGACCCATCTTTGTTCATGATGGTGATCATGGGTAGATTGTGCCGTTCACCCATGGCAAAGTCATTTGGATCATGGGCGGGGGTGACCTTGACGCAGCCGGTCCCAAATTCTTTGTCTACATAGCTATCGGCAATAATGGGAATCTCACGACCAACTAACGGTAGTGTCAGGGTTTTACCGACCATTTCTTGGTAGCGCTCATCCTCTGGATTGACGGCTACGGCGGTATCTCCCAGCATCGTCTCAGGTCGGGTGGTGGCTACTTCGACATGACCCGAACCATCGGTTAGGGAATAGCGAAAATGCCACAGGCTACCGTCTACTTCTTTGTTTTCAACCTCGACATCTGATACGGCAGACTGGCTGGCGGGGCACCAGTTGACCATGTAGTTGCCGCGATAGATCAGTTCCTCGTCGTAGAGCTGGTTAAAGGCTTTTAGAACTGCCTTAGACAGTCCTTCATCCATGGTGAAGCGTTCACGCGTCCAGTCTACGGATACTCCCAGTTTGCGAAGCTGGTTAACGATGGTACCGCCGGACTCTTCTTTCCACTGCCAAGCTCGATTGAGGTAGTCGTCTCGGTTAATGTCTTTGCGGGTTTTGTTTTGCGATCGCAATTCTTTATCTAAAATCGCGCTCACAGCAATACTGGCATGGTCGGTTCCCGGTAACCACAGAGCGTTACGACCGTTCATCCGCTGGTATCGCACCAGGGTATCGATCAGGGCATTTTCAAAGGCGTGGCCCATGTGGAGACTGCCGGTGACGTTCGGCGGCGGAATCACCACGCAAAATGGAGCCCCAGGGTGATCTGGATCGGCCTTAAACACAGCGTTATCTTCCCAAGCAGATTGCCACTTGGACTCGGTCTGGGAAGGATCGTACTGGCTCGATAGATTGGGGACAGTTGCAGTCATTACCGGATGCCTTGGCCTAACATTACTGACTAACTAAATAATGTTAGGCCATAACCGGAAAGTCCGGCAGCGCTATCCTAGAGAAGAATGTGGTAGGCCCTATGGTTTAGAAATTTGAGCTGCTTGATTTTTAGAGCTGTTCTTCGAACTCAGGTGTGGCTACTGCAGCCCCTGGCTCAGAATCGATGGCTTCTTGCTGACGTTGACGGAAATCAGCAGCGGCTTCGTCAATATTGCGATCGGTCTTTTGATTAAACTCACCCGAACTGAGGGCATCGGCACGGCCTAGACCGCCCATGATATCGGTCAGGCTCAAGCCGCTACCGCTAAATACTTCATTACTATCAGCGTCACCACTGAGATCATCAAATCCACCGTTGGTTTGAGCCAGCGCTGGAGCCGTCGCCAAACCTAGAATTAAGCCTAGGCCAGAAGCCAATGTGGTTTTAAAGATACTTGCCATAGTAAAAGTTGCTATAGTCTGCCGTGATTAACTAAGTTAATGCCCACAGTCTAGCAAGACTATCTGTGGTTGATGCAAATGGGGCCAGTTTTTTGAAGTGGTTGCCTCAACGGTATCTCCATTACGACTGCCATCATTGATCATTACCTAGCGGATCATTGGACAGGCTAAAGATAGGCAGCATCAAGCCCCAAATGATGGCAGCTAATCTCAAACTGGCGACCACCGCCATCCCCAAAATTGCCGCCCACGATTGCATCACTCCCACGGCCTGTAGCAGTAAGTACACCCCAATACCAATAATGGCAGCGGTGGCATAGATACGCCCCCGTCTCAAAATTACTGGAATATCCACCAGCAGCACATCGCGCAGCACGCCCCCCGCAGCTCCGGTAATCGTGCCCATAACGATAATCAAGATGGGGGCTAGATGAACCTGCTCAGCAATTTGGGCACCACTAATTGAAAATAGAGCTAGCCCAAAGGCATCGGCTACTAGCAATGCTTTTAGGGGTGGTTTAAAGAATTTGGCGTAGACCACCGTCAGCAGAGCAGAGCCTAAAATAATTAATAGGTAAATAGGGCTCTCAATCCAAAAAACCGGATGCCGATCCAACAAAATATCCCTTAGGGTGCCACCACCGATGGCGGTCACTAAAGCAATCACAATCACACCCAGTAAATCTAGATGTTTTCGTCCCGCAGCCAAGGCCCCACTGACCGCAAAGACAGCCACACCTAGCAAATCTAGAACATAAAGAATCACTGAGCTGCTAAGCAATGCGGCGATTAATTAAAGGATAGGTAAGGGCCAGGGCTCCACCACAAAAACCGATTAGTAAAAGCAGCGATATCCCCATGGAGATATCACCCCAGGGAGCCTGCATGACAATGCTGCTAAAGTTCCAGTCGTTATGCAAATACAAATAGCGGATCGGCTCGATAGCGTAGCTGAGGGGATTCAGACTAGCGACGATACCCAACCAGCGAGGCATAAAAGACAGGGGCACCAGGGCAGTGCTGGCAAATAGCAGCGGCAGGTTGGTAACAAAGATGACAGCAATTAGCTCAATATGACCGGGAAGGGCAAAGGCCAGTCCCAAACTAAAGGCGGTCACACCCAACACCAGCATCAGGATAATGGCCATCATCAAACCCAGACCAGCAATGCTGGGTAACCCCGCTCCGAGAAAAGTACTCAGAATGACAATCGCAGCGGTCTGCACCAGACTCATGGCAGCGATAAACAGGGCCGAGGCAATGACAATGGAAAATCGGGAGACCAGGGGGGCCACCAGCAGGCGGTTTAAGAAACCAAACTCCCGGTCAAACATCACCGGCAAACCGGCATTTAATGCGCCGCCAAAGGCTGTAAAGACAATGATGCCTGCGCCAATAAACTGGCCGTAGTTGACGCTATCGCCAAACAATCCCTGGGGCACGTTTTGGAACAAAGCACCAAATAGGATCAGCCACATGAGGGGCTGGACAATGCCTGCGGCCAGGGTGGAAGGACGGCGCTGCAGTTGGATAAATAACCGCTTGGTGAGGGCCAGGGTTTCTTGAACGAATTCGCTAAAACCGGGGGCTGCGATCGCATC
>JBCDFI010000292.1:0-6685 GCA_039178155.1 Cyanobacteria bacterium P01_H01_bin.105 | reverse complement strand
GGTAACGACCATCCAAAAGCTTCAGTTATTGGCGAAATTAGCTTTGATGCAGATTTCTATGATTATGAAACTAAGTACACGAGCGGTCAGGCTGACTTAGCTATTCCAGCTTCGCTGCCAAATAACATTGTGACAACCATTCAAGACCAAGCAGTAAAAGCATTTAAAGCTATTGATGGAGCGGGGCTATCTCGTGTAGATTTCTTCTATCTAGAAGGTACGGGAGAGGTGTTAATCAATGAAATTAATACGTTTCCAGGTTTTACCTCTACCAGCATGTATCCCATGCTGTGGAAAGCGACTGGCATGGAGTTTGACCAGCTAGTAGATCGATTGATTCAGCTCGGCTTAGAACGTACCAGTCGCAGTTCGTAAAGATTGACTATACGGAGCTATAAGCTTTCTAAAAATACAAGTAAATCAGCCATATCTTGAGTTTTTGGCTGAAACTGTGGCATCGGAGGAGTCTTTCCACTGATAACCTGTTTTATCAGTGCCACCTGTGATTTTCGCTCAGAAATATGTTGTAAATCGGGACCTACCTCGCCTGTACCCTTCAGCCCGTGGCAGGTTGAACAGTTTTGCCAAAATAATTGCTGCCCTCTTTCAAGATTGCCCGTAGCTTCTAAAACGTCATGAACATAGGGATCGGATACTTGCACCCTATGAATTCCCCAGATGATGAGAATGACACACAACACAATGATGGTTGCTGCTAATGCAAACTGAACCACTAGCCGATTGTCTTGAGTGGCTGATTTTGACTCGGAAATGGGCGGACTGTCGACTGTGTTTTGGGTCACAAGCAGAACGTAACGGTTTGTTATTACGCATATGATACATACTTTAAAGTTTTCTTAGAAGACAGTACAAGCTGTTTGGACTGAAAAATAGGTACGAGATCCATCGCTTTAATTCCGCTATAGCAATGTTCAACCCGATAATGAACCTCTGACGGAAAAAGGTCATACAGAGCAATTCTTAAGTGAGAGAGAGGACTAGGCTCACGTCAGGGAATGTCTTAATATAAAGGTAGGAGAAGTAATGTATAGCACTGCTTCTATGAACTCTTTAAGTCATTGAGGAAACACGGCGTGATTGAACCTTTGCTATTAGGAATTGTTTTAGGCCTCATTCCGGTGACATTGGCCGGTCTGTTTGTGGCAGCTTATATGCAGTATCGCCGTGGTGATCAGCTCAATTTTTAGATTTAGCTCGTTAAGAGTTCTAAAGAGCCAGCATCTGTTGTAGACGCTGGCTCTTTGTATTGAGCTTACTGGAGGTGACGGTTTTTACTTAGCAGACTGAGCATTTTGCAGTAGACCAGTAGCTAAGCGCGCACTACCATAGGCTGCTTCAGTGTGTAGTGAGGGCACTAGAGGAATGCCCAATGCCTGGGCTCGTAATGTTTGCCAAGTATTATTTTTGGCACCCCCTCCCGCTGTATAAATTTGTTTTACGGCACCACTGCCTAAAGCGGTCAATTTTTGATAGCCCAATGCCTCAATGTGAGCCATGCTTTCGAGCAATCCGTGGAGAAACCTCACGGGGTCTTGTGGGCGGGGTGTGAGTCGCGGTTCCAGGTGTGGATCATTAATAGGAAACCGTTCGCCAGCAGTGAGTAGTGGGTAGTAATCGAGACCGCTAGGTTGATGAACATTAATGAGCGGGCTAAGAGAACGCAGCTCGCTATCCGTAAAATATTGGTGTAATACGGCTCCTCCTGTATTAGATGCGCCACCTACTAGCCACTTCTGACCCAGGCGATGACTGTAGATACCGCTGGGTGTGTCGTTGACGGCAGTAGGGCTGAGCAGTTTGAGTACCAGCGTAGAACCAAGGGATGTGACAGCCTCTCCTGAGGAGCTAGCTCCACTTGCTAGAAAGGCTGCAATGCTGTCGGTGGTGCCGGTTTTGACCAGGCAGCTTGGGGGTAGCCCAAATCGCTGAGCAATATTGGGTTGTACCGGTCCGATCTCAGCTCCAGGTGTCATCACCTTGGGTAACCATGGACTAATATCTAAGGCCGTTAACCAGTCCGGATAGCTTAGGGTGTGCGGCTCATAGCCTAGCTTGAGCGCATTATTGTAATCACTGATGCCAGGTCTGGCATGGAGTAAGCTGCTTAGCCAATCGGCCTGGTGAACGAAATATTGAACATTGGTCAGGACCTCAGCCGATAAAGTACGTCGCCACCAAAGGGCTTTGGCCAGACTTGATGTGGCACTGTGGGCTGGGCTGTTCGTCGGTGCAACGGTGGGAATACCGCCGCGAGCATCGTTATAGAGCAGTGGAGGCACGATGGGTGTGTGGTTGCGATCGCACAGTAGAACAGTTGCAGATGTACCATCAATGGCAATGGCTGTAGTCTGTTGCCGTACCTCCGGAGAGATTTGATCAATTAGTGCCCACAGTGTATTCCGCCATCCGTCTGCATCTGGCTCCTGGTTTGGATAAACGCAACGAGCCTCAGCCACGATGTGGCCGACTGCATCAATTGCGATCGCCCGTGCGCCTGATGTACCAAAATCAATTCCTAAGTAATTCATCGTTAAAAAAGAGGCACCCATCTGAGCACCTCTCTTTGAAGCTGTTTTGCCTAATTTGTTGATCCTTAGTGAATTAACTTAGACGCTAACTTCACCTAGTTCGCGAGTGAGATGGTCAAAAGGCACATCGACAAAGGACGTGTCATTAACACCCTGGGCTGCCAGCTGGTCCTTAAGGACATCTTTCATAATCTGGATGCCAATAACTGTTGGGCCGACAGGCACCTCTAATGAGTTATAAGTTTCACGAAGACCGTTAAGAACTCGCTCGGTGAGTACGTCACAATTACCGGCTACGAGGGCATAACTGCTGTAGCGCAGATAGTAATCCAAATCCCTTAGGCAGGCAGCATAACGCCTAGTAGTGTAAGCATTGCCACCAGGACGAATTAATTCAGGTATCTGTTCAAATAGTGCAGCGCCTGTCGCTTTGACAAGGCTAGACGCGTTAGCGCTGATATAGGCAGCAGCCTTGACTCGATCAGCACCGCTATCAAAATAACCTTTTAAAGAATCAAGAGCGTCGCGATCGAGGTAACGACCTGTGATGTCGTAGGTACTGATTAAACCCGTCACCGTATCCCGCATGAAATCTTTCTCCCAGTGCGACTAATGTGCGACTCAAAAACAGAGTTAAAAAATTTGTAACCAAGCTGGTGGGGACAGTTCTCATATAAGCAATGGTCAAACGTAGGCGTGACCTAAATATGAGAACAATTGCAAGAGCTATCCGACTGCTTGTCTAGACATTTTGAGATGCTTTGCCGCCGCCATAAAATCCTGAAACCCGCTCAGCGGCAACGATTACCAACACTTAAATGCTAGAAATTAGTTTACCACGGTGGATTAAACCACAGGGAATGCAGGCAGGGGAGAAGCGAATTGAGACGACTATTTTTACAATGCGTAATCTTTCGAAACAATTTATGGCAAGTACGCATATCGTCATAAAGAGCCAAAACCTCTGATATAGCTTGGCTCTTTCAAAAGCAGGTCGGTGAGTCCTAATTTTCCATAGGGTTTGCTAGAGAAAACTTTAATTTGTAACAAGAGATACAATCGCTTGCTATTCCTGTTCCTAGGATTGTCCCAGCTTAGTCAAGCAAATGCTGATGTTTCCTTAAACTTTGGCTGCGCTGTTAACGGAGCTGTCTGACTTTCGATCCATTGTTGGTAATTGAATGTCGTCTTTATTTTGTGAGTGCTTTTCCAGACCGTGCCTTATGGCGGAAAGTTACTAAATGCGCATTTGTCTGCTGGGAATCTAGAAAATTTCTAACAGGTTTATGCTTTTAGGCTCACTCATTGTTTAATGTTCTGGCCGTTAAACCTGTTGGCCTATCCGTACTGTAAAGCCACAACGGCTCTAGTGAATGCATAAAAGGAGTGATTCATGGCTCAAACTGCCGCAGAAGTTTTGCAGATGATCAATGATCAAGACATTCAAATGATTGATCTTAAGTTCATCGATTTGCCGGGTATCTGGCAACACCTTACGGTGCATCGCAGCCAAATTGATGAGAGCAGCTTTACGGATGGAGTAGCGTTTGACGGCTCTAGTATCCGCGGGTGGAAAGCGATTAATGAATCAGATATGGCAATGGTTCCCGATCCTGCTACTGCGTGGATCGATCCCTTCATGAAGGAGCCTACGCTGAGCTTGGTTTGTTCCATTAAAGAACCTCGGACTGGCGAATGGTACGACCGTTGCCCTCGTGTGATTGCTCAAAAAGCTCTGGACTATTTAAATACGAGTGGGATTGGTGATACAGCTTATTTTGGTCCTGAGGCAGAATTCTTCATCTTTGATGACGTTCGCTTTGATACGACCTCCAATTCCAGCTACTACTATGTAGATACTGTTGAGGGGCGTTGGAATACAGGGCGTGAGGAAGAAGGCGGTAACCTCGGCTATAAGCCTGCTTACAAAGGAGGGTATTTCCCCGTATCGCCGACGGACACGTCTCAGGATATGCGGACTGAGATGTTGTTGACTATGGCGGACTGCGGTGTCCCCATTGAGAAACACCATCATGAAGTGGCGACCGGCGGTCAGTGTGAGTTGGGCTTCCGTTTTGGTGAGATGATCCAAGCGGCTGACTGGCTGATGACTTATAAGTACTGCATCAAGAATGTAGCTAAGAAGTACGGTAAGACCGTTACCTTTATGCCCAAACCTTTGTTTGAGGATAATGGTTCTGGTATGCATACTCACCAGTCCATCTGGAAAGATGGGCAGCCTTTAATGGCTGGTGAGATGTACGCAGGTCTGAGTCAGCTAGCAACCTGGTACATTGGTGGCCTGCTTAAGCATGCTTCGGCTGTACTGGCGTTTTCTAACCCTAGTACTAACTCCTACAAGCGTCTGGTTCCTGGGTTTGAAGCACCGGTAAACCTGGTTTACTCAAATGGGAATCGGTCTGCTGCTATCCGTATTCCACTTTCTGGTGACAGCCCTAAGGCGAAGCGCCTTGAATTCCGCTGTCCTGATCCAACCGCTAACCCTTACCTAGCGTTTGCGGCAATGCTGTGTGCAGGCATTGATGGCATCAAAAATAAAATTGAGCCACCTGAGCCTATTGATCAAGACATTTATGAGCTTAGTCCTGAGGACCTAGCTAAGATCGCCTCTACTCCAGCATCTCTGAAGGAAGCACTATCTGCTCTAGAGAGCGATCATGCATTTTTAACTGAAGGCGGTGTGTTTACGGAAGACTTTATCCAGAACTGGATTTCTTACAAGCTAGATACTGAAGTAATCCCCATGGATATTCGTCCTCATCCTTATGAAGTAGCGCTTTACTACGATTGCTAATTTTCTGCTGGTGAGCAATGTTTGGTCTGACGCCAGTCTTCGGGCTGGCGTTTTTTAATGGATACCTCTGTTGTCTGCCCAATAAGCACTCATGGGTTCATTTGCTATGCAGAGAAATATCTTAATAAAAATATATGTCAAAAAAGTATCAAAATATACGGTTTTTTTGGCTACAATTAAAGCGTTAGAAGAATACATGCACTGTTTAGTGCCTTGAACTTATTGCTGTAGGAGATATATTGGTATGTCTATTCAAGAGTCCACTAGACTACGCATCGTTAGTAATCGCCATGCTGTGACCAATCGGCAGCGTTCTTTATTGAGCCGAGCGGCTGTAAATGTAGGAATGCCAATGGAATCAATCGGTGCAGGTAGCCGTGTTCAAGGAAAGCCTAGGTATGATGTGCAGCATGCCTATGGTCGTAGTAACGCTGCTATGAGTTAGAGCGTTTGATTTGCCATTTTTGACATTTTATAAGCGGAGAATAGGATGCTGTAACTATAGACATCCCATTCTCCGTTTTTGTCATTACGGCATCCATAAAAAGATGCGTCTAGCCATGAAGATTTGAAAATAAGCGGTACAAAATGTTAATTTGCGGGGGTCTACACTTGTGGACCTAGTCGTTAGGACTATGCCGGTAGTTTCGTTATTCCGCTAATAGGTTTTCTTTTTTATGGCTGCTCTTCTTGCTCGTGCTACTGCTTCTTCCAATGGGCAGTCTAAAGCGATTCATCCTAAAAAAGCAGTGATAATGGGCGATAGCCTAATCTATGGGTATGGTGATGTAGAAGGGGGAGGTTGGGTTGAGCGCCTGCGTCGTCAGTGGATGGATCCATCACAGCCAGGACCAATTATCTATAACCTGGGAGTGCGAGGTGATGGTGTACAACAGGTTGCTGCAAGACTCGAAAACGAATTTAAACTACGGGGCGAGCTTCGTCGTCGTGTGCCCGATGTTTTAGTACTGTCGGTGGGTCTAAATGACTGTGCGCGCTTAGGGCGGTCTACAGGGCGACCTATGACAGATGAAATCAGGTTTACTCAAGAGCTAAATGAGTTGCTCGATCAGGCCAAACAGCTGTGTCCCACCTTCTTTGTTGGTATGGTACCTGTTGACGAGTCACGAATGCCCTATGCAGATGTGCTGCACTTTTCAAATGGTGATCAGGCTCATTACGGCCAAATGACTCGCTATGCCTGCGAAGCCCGACAGATTCCCTACCTAGATTTGTATCAACGATGGAGTTCCCAGGGCAAAGACTGGTGTAACGAGCGTCTTTGTGAGGATGGCTTGCATCCAAATATATTGGGTTATCG
>JBCDFI010000291.1:0-6716 GCA_039178155.1 Cyanobacteria bacterium P01_H01_bin.105 | reverse complement strand
TGGATGACACAGCTGGCGTGCAGCGTGGTGTAGGCTCCCACATTAGCTTCAGGATAGACGACGACCTGAGGATGGATACAAACGTGGTCACCGATGGTGGCTTTAGCATGAATGACAACGTAGGGACCAATGGCAACGTTGTCTCCAATGGAGGCAGTGGGGTCGATGATTGCGGTTGGATGAATACCCGGTGATAGTTGAAAGGGTTGATAGAAAAGCGAGATCGCACGGGCAAACCCTAATCTTGGTTCTTGGGTGCTAACCCAGGCTAAACCTTGTTGAGTAGCCTGAGCCTGCAGGGTCTCATCCATGGGTAAAATCAGCGCTGTATTGTTCGTTTGCTCCATGTAGGACGCAAACTTTTTGCCTTCGACATAGCTAATCGTGTCTGGCAGGGAGTCTTGGATGGCACTCACCCCTACGATATCTGGATTTAGATCTGGCTGAGACTCTAGGCTCGATGTCTCAGCAATTCCCAGTTGCTCTACTATCTCGCTAAATCTCATGGCGGCCTCACTGACTCATTAATGTCTCTGCGTCAGGCTATCAAAAAATAGTCTTTTCCAAAAAAGCGACACATTCCACATGGGCAGTTTGGGGAAAGAAATCCGCAGGCTGAACCAGGTTTAGGCGGTATCCATGGCCACACAGTACCTTTAAATCTCGTGCCAGGGTCGCTGGATTGCAGCTCATGTAAACGATTCGACCAGGCTCTATGGTTACTAGAGCGTCGAGGACGGCGCGATCGCATCCTTTTCTAGGCGGATCCAAGACCACCACATCAATTGGGCTTGCTTGCTGAGCACTGATCGCTAGCAGCAGATCTTCCACCGCTCCCGCAAAAAAATCTGTATTTTTCAGTCCATTGAGCGCTGCATTTTGCCGAGCCTGGGCTACTGACTCTGCCTGAGATTCAATACCTACGCAACGGGCAGCCCGTTGGGCTATGGGTAACGACAATGTACCGATACCGCAGTAGGTATCAATCACGATTTCATTACCTTGCAAATCTAGCTGATCTAAAACGAGACCTACTAAAGATTCTGCTTGGGCTGTATTTACCTGAAAAAAGGTGGTTGGCTGAATACGTAATCGTAGTCCTAAAAATATTTCTTCCAAATAGGGCTGACCCGCTAGACAGCGAGTCTCGTCTCCAAAGACTGAGTTGCCCTTTTTAGAGTTGATATTGAGACATACTCCGACCAAACTAGAATGCTCCGAGAGCCACCGTTTTGCCTGTTCTTTAACGTCTGGCAAATATCCCGTAGTTACCAAAGTAAGTAAGGTCTGCCCCGTATTATGTCCGATTCGTAGGGCCAGATGACGTAGCCGACCCTGATGTTTTTTTTCGTTATAAAGGCTCCATGCCCGTGCTGTAATAGCCGCCTTAGCGTCTACCAACAAAGGATTCAGTACCTCATGTTGAATGGGACACTGATTTAAATTCACAATCTGATGGGTTCCCTGACGGTAGTATCCTGCCTTGACTGCGCCGCCAGTACCCCGTGCTAACGGATAGGTAGCCTTGTTGCGATACCCCAACGGAGCTATTGCGCCTAAAATTGGTCGTATAGGGATACTTTCAAAGCCACCGATGCGCTGAAGAGCCGATTCGACCTGTTGTTCTTTCGTTTTCAGCTGCTGCGAATAGGCCACCGCCTGCCACTGACAACCACCGCACTTGTCGGCCACGATACAAGCTGGGCGTACACGATTAGAAGATGGCTCAATAATAGACAGTCGTTTCCCGTAGCCATAGGTTGGTTTAACTCGGGTGAGCCGCACCTGAAGCTTATCCCCAGGAACTGTGTTGGCAACAAATACGACTCGCTCTTGCCAGCGTCCTACCCCATCACCGCTATTGCTCAGGTCATCAATGGTCAGTTCAACTACTTGGCCCTGTTGCCAGCCGGAGGCATTTGCACGTGAATTCATGGGTTTATCTGAGCTGGAAGGTGCGGGAGTAATTATCCGAGCCACATTAGCTAGCGATAGGTTCTTAATTCTATGGCAACGACAAAAAAACGTTGCGCATATGGAAAACTCTAGGGCTTTGTAAACTCTCTTAACATGTCTCTCAGACTAGACCACACAAACAGTTATTATTCAAAAGATAAAAATCCAATTAGCCAGGGCAACGTCATCCTTTCCTTGTGTGCCCTAGAGTCGTTAAACTGTAGTTACATACGAGTCACCGCATTCAATAAGCTATGTCTGTTGTTAGCCAAGTAATTCTCAATGCAGATGATGAGCTGCGCTATCCTACCAGCGGCGAGCTCAATGGTATCAAAGACTTCTTACAAACAGGTCCTCAACGTCTGGGTATTGCTCAAACGCTGGCCGAAAATGAGAAAAAAATTGTAGACCAGGCTAGTAAAGCTCTTTGGCGGCGACGTCCTGACTTTATTGCGCCCGGTGGTAATGCCTATGGTCAAAAGCAAAGAGCTCTTTGTCTACGTGATTATGGCTGGTATTTGCGGCTGATCACCTATGGCATCATTGCCGGCGATAAGGACCCTATTGAAAACATCGGTTTGGTGGGTGTACGTGAAATGTACAATGCTCTTGATGTGCCTGTTCCTGGTATGGTTGCAGCCATTGAGTGCCTAAAAGAAGCATCTTTGGCGTTGTTGACTGAACCTCAAGCAGCTGAAGCGGCTCCCTATTTCGATTACATTATCCAGGCGATGGCGAGCTAGTCACCCTGACCGGCTGTTAGTAGCACTGTCAATTACTAATCGACTCTCCAAATTAAATACTGCAAAGCCGGAAGTACATTTGATCGTATTTCCGGCTTTGTATTAGGTATGCTGGGTGCGCCATCACAAATCAAGACCGACATGGTTTCTGGTAAACAACGTCATCAAGGCTGCAAGCTAGGCGCAGTCGTAAAGTCAAATTCTCATTGTGATTATGTAGTGCAGCTCAATACAGACAAAGATGTAATTGACCCACCGGCTGTCAGTGACTACGGGTTTGGACAGTTTGTCGCCTTAGAGACAGAGACGCAACACTGGGCTGTGGGTATTATCTACAATTCGCAGCTATTTAACCCAGCATTTCTAAACAGTGGACCTCAACTCACAAGTACTCCAGATCCTTTATTTACTCCTGACCTAATTCAAGAAACTAAAACCCTATTGAATGTAGTGCTGGTGGGCAGTCTGGCGAATCAGGGTAAACGCATTTACGGACGGCATGGAATTCCCCGCAACGTAGTCCCTGTAAACACACCGGTTTATCGCATGGACAGTAAAAGCCGCCATCAGTTTCATCTGAGTGCTGATAATCGTCCGCAGTTTAGGTATTACGGTCATTTACTTAACTGTGGTGGTACCTTTGCTACTCAGTTGACTCAGCAAGTACTGTCCGAACTCGATGAGTCAGGGTTATTTACTGACGCCGATCAGCGAGCATTACAAGTACTTTGCAAAGAGCTGACCTGGAAAAATACTTTAGGTGCGATGGGATAGTGTTTTGATACGACTTGATGTCAAGATTCACAGACGTTTGTGATCCAAATCAAAAAAAATGTGATCAAATGTGATCAAAATCACAGGTCAACGATGACTTAGATCGCTCTCACCTTCTACTAAATTCAGCATACTAAGGATGACTCAACTCTAGCCGAGTCATCTACAGGGAACACACAACCAGCCGATAGAACTCGCGGGAGTTCTGTCGGTTTTTTTTTAGAGAATGACAGGGAATAGAGAATAGAAAGGTAGGGAATGGGAAATAAGGTTTAAAATCAACCCTTGTCCACCCCTGCAAATTCATCCTTATTAATGTCTACGACTGCATCCACCCGGATTCCGTGTTCTGCTGAAGAAATCGCGTCTGAAGGGTTAAAACCAGGCGAATATGATGAAATTGTTCAGCGTTTAGGGCGTCACCCCAACCGAGCTGAGCTGGGTATGTTTGGGGTGATGTGGTCAGAACACTGCTGCTATAAGAACTCGCGACCTTTACTCAAGCAATTTCCCACCGAGGGGCCGCGCATTCTAGTTGGACCTGGAGAAAATGCGGGTGTGGTAGATGTGGGCCATGGCCAGCGGTTAGTTTTTAAGATTGAGTCTCACAATCATCCATCGGCAGTAGAACCCTTTCAAGGGGCTGCGACTGGCGTAGGCGGTATTTTACGTGACATCTTCACCATGGGGGCACGCCCGATTGCGGCTTTGAATGCTCTAAGGTTTGGTACTTTAGATGACCCCAACACGCGACGGATTTTTGCCGGAGTGGTGTCAGGTATTTCCCACTATGGCAACTGCTTTGGCGTGCCAACCGTCGGTGGTGAAATTTACTTCGATCGGGCCTATGCAGGCAATCCTCTGGTCAATGCTATGGCCATTGGTCTGATGGAGACTAAGGAGATTGTAAAATCTGGGGCGGCAGGGATAGGGAACCCAGTAATTTACGTGGGGTCTACTACGGGTCGTGACGGTATGGGTGGAGCCAGCTTTGCCAGTGCTGAGCTTACCGATGAGTCAGAAGCAGATCGTCCAGCGGTGCAAGTGGGTGATCCATTTCTTGAAAAATCCTTGGTGGAAGCCTGTTTAGAGGCATTCAAAACGGGAGCCGTTGTCGCTGCTCAGGATATGGGAGCGGCGGGGCTTACCTGCTCAACCTCTGAGATGGCAGTAAACGGCGGTGTTGGTATTGAGTTGGACTTAGATAAAGTACCTGTGCGGGAAACGGGCATGGTGCCCTATGAATATCTTTTGTCGGAGTCCCAAGAGCGCATGCTATTTGTGGGAGAAAAAGGACGAGAGCAGGAGCTAATCGATATCTTCGAACGCTGGGGACTGCATGCGGTAGTTGCTGGAGAAGTGATTCAAGAGCCGATTGTTCGGATTTTATTTAAAGGTGAGGTTGCTGCCGAGGTGCCTGCGTCTGCTCTAGCAGATAACACACCGCTTTACGAGCGGGAGGTATTAGCAGAGCCCCCTGCCTATGCTCAAACTGCCTGGAGCTGGCAGGAGAGCAATCTCCCTGGCTGTTCTGCCACAGGTATCGATGACCAATCTTGGAACGATGTGATGCTGACGCTGCTCAGCACACCAACCATTGCGTCTAAGCAGTGGGTCTATCACCAATATGACCATCAGGTGCAAAACAACACAGTAATGCTACCGGGAGGAGCGGATGCCGCAATTTTAAGGCTGCGGCCTTTGGAAGGTGATCAGGATAGTAGCCGTAATTCAGGCGTGGCTGCCACCACTGACTGTAATCCTCGCTATGTCTATCTTGACCCCTATGAGGGGGGCTTGGCTGCAGTGGCAGAGGCTGCACGCAACCTTAGCTGTGTTGGAGCAGAGCCTATTGCAGTAACGGATAATCTAAACTTTGGTAGTCCTGAAAAGCCGGTGGGTTATTGGCAGCTGGCGGAAGCTTGTCGAGGTCTAGCTGATGGCTGTCGCGAATTTGATACACCGGTTACGGGTGGTAATGTGTCGCTTTACAATGAAACTGTGGATAGTGATGGGAATCCTCAGCCGATATACCCCACACCGGTGGTCGGGATGGTGGGTGTCATTGATGATTTGGATAAAATTTGTGGTCAAAGCTGGCAAAATCCTGAGGACCGGATTTATGTATTGGGAACTCCCCTGGGGGAAGCAGCGGCCGGAACGGTCACGTTAGGAGCATCGGAGTACCTGAAGAGTGTCCATGGTCAGGTGGCAGGGCACCCGCCTAAGGTGAATATTGACCTGGAGCTAAAGGTGCAGGCTGCTTGCCGCCATGGTATTCGGCAGGGATGGATTACGGCGGCCCATGATTGTGCGGAGGGTGGAGTTGCGATCGCACTTGCTGAATCCGCCATCGGTGGCAATCTAGGGGCTACCATCACCTTGCCAACTACGGCCACGGCCCAACGTTACGACACACTGTTGTTTGGAGAAGGCGGTGCTCGCATTATTGTTACCGTAGCGCCCACCCATAAAGCGGTTTGGGAAGCGTATCTAAACGAGCAGCTCGATAATCAATGGCACGCAATTGGCACAGTGTCAGCGGCTGATACTCCGCTGACAATTCAGACATTTGAGCATAAACCCTTGATCAGTCTGGACGTTGCCACCATGGCTGACAGCTGGCGCTACGCTATAGAAAGAGCCCTAAGTGCCTAAAAACTGAAATTCGTCTGGCAGACTAGCACATCTGCAACTTAACTTCGGGTGCTAGGATCATGTTGATTAAGAAAATATTAAGCTCAAAATTCTCAAGTCTCTGTCTGGTTTTCTCGCCCGTAGCTGTCTTGAACTCATAGGTTCCTGTTACTGATTTGAAAGATAATTCAGTTAAAAATGGGGCAAATTAGCACCATTTTTGAATGTAATTTATGCCAAAACTCAGTAACGCCCCAATAGTCGCTTCTTTTTGCTGTCCTTAACGCTAAGTGGACTCACGATGTCTCTTTCCAACAATACTGTTTCCCAACCCTCTCCCGTGCATGTTCACCCCGATAAACCAGAAGAAGCCTGCGGTGTATTTGCTGTTTTCTCTCCTAACGATGATGTTGCAACGCTAGCCTACTTTGGCCTGTACGCGTTGCAGCATCGTGGCCAAGAGGCTGCTGGTATCGCTACGTTCGACCACGGTAATGTGCACGTTCATAAAGATATGGGGCTTGTGTCCCAAGTATTTGACGAGGACGTATTGCAGAGTCTTCCTGGGCAGTGGGCCGTTGGACATACCCGTTACTCCACCACGGG
>JBCDFI010000290.1:0-6717 GCA_039178155.1 Cyanobacteria bacterium P01_H01_bin.105 | reverse complement strand
GCCTGGGCAAGCTGACGATATCGAGCACTGGTAATCACATCCACCTTTTCTAAATCGTTTAAGTTCTCATAGATGGTTTTGGGAGAAGGCTTTTCCATGAGACTCCTTAGGGTTAACTATTGCTGACCTTGTAGTCAACGATACTATTCTGTTTCAAGGTACTCAGCACAATGACTAAACGTCGCTAGACCAAAGAAAACAATACGAACCGAATCATTTCGTAGTAAAAGTTAAGTTTCTGTTGATTCTAGGCTGACAACAACTCTAAGTATCTCTAATAAGCAATCCCTCCAATAAACAAATGTTGTTTGGCTGGCTTGGCTGGCTTGACGTACTGAAGGGTGTACGATACAGCGCCAGGTTCTAGCCTTTCTATAGGTTTATTAAGGACTTTATTAAGGATCTGTGCCAAACGGCTTTTGCCGTTAGAGAATAAAAACTCAACTTGAAATGTCTTGGGCAATTGTGATTCAGCAGTTAGCATACCCTCTCGTTCTCTACAGGCTGCCCTTGAAAATCTTGTCAACAATTGCGCGTTCGCCAAAAAAACTATGACTAGCCGCCAATTTCCTGCTAAGCAGGGTCTCTACGATCCACAATTTGAGCACGATGCGTGTGGGGTTGGTTTCGTTGTGCAGATGAAGGGACAAACCTCCCATGACATTGTGCAACAGGGGCTACAAATTCTCTGTAATTTGGAACATCGTGGGGCTTGCGGTAGCGAAGTCAATACGGGTGACGGAGCAGGCATTCTCGTACAGCTTCCCCATCTGTTTTTGCAGAAGGTGGCAAAGTTAGAGGGGTTTAACTTGCCTGAACCTGGTCAATACGGTGCTGGGATCATCTTTACCTCGCCGGATGCAGCTGTGAGGGCTGAGAGCCGTCGTCGATTTGAGGCAGTTACTGCTCAAATGGGCCAAAAAGTTCTGGGTTGGCGTGACGTTCCAACAGACAATAGCAGCCTTGGGGCAACGGCTCAGTCAAGCGAGCCGTTTATGCAGCAAGTATTTATCGAACGTTCAGCAGATCTTGATGATGATCTCGCCTTTGAACGAAAACTCTACGTCATTCGTAAGCTTGCCTACAACGCTATCGGCAAATCGGGGCATGACACTTACTGGTATCCGACGAGTTTGTCGTGCCGCACTATGGTTTATAAGGGAATGTTGACACCACCCCAGGTGAGAGACTTTTTCCCAGATCTAAGCGATCCTGATTTTGAAAGTGCGCTAGCCCTGGTCCATTCTCGTTTTAGTACTAATACATTTCCCAGCTGGGAACGCTCTCATCCCTATCGCTACATCGCCCACAACGGTGAAATTAATACCCTACGCGGCAATATCAACTGGATGGTGGCCAGACAGTCGATGTTTGAGTCGGAACTGTTTGGTGATGATATGGCTAAGATCAAACCGGTTATCAACATCAATGGCAGTGACTCCACCATTTTTGACAATGCCCTAGAGCTGCTGGTACTAGCCGGCAGATCGTTGCCCCATGCAGTCATGATGATGGTCCCTGAACCTTGGACAGGGCACGAATCCATGGATGATGCTAGCAAGGCGTTTTATGAATACCATGCCTGTTTGATGGAACCTTGGGATGGTCCGGCGTCGGTTGCATTTACGGATGGTTCGATGATTGGTGCAGTGCTGGATCGCAATGGGTTAAGACCATCTCGTTACTACGTTACTAAGGATGATCGAGTGATTATGGCTTCGGAAGCAGGCGTACTGCCTGTTGAGCCGGAGAAGGTCTTAGAAAAAGGTCGCTTACAGCCAGGACGCATGTTTCTAGTAGATATGGCGGCTGGTCGGATCGTTGGGGATGAAGAAGTTAAGTCAGACATTGTTAATGCTCAGCCCTATCGCCAGTGGTTAAACCAACATCAGTTAACATTGTCAGCTTTGACGACAAAGACACCACAGTCTGATGCGTCCAGCAGAAGCAGTAACCTACGTCAGCGACAGATGGCTTTTGGATACACCTTTGAAGAGCTACGAATGTTACTGACACCGATGGCTCAAAACGGTGTGGAGGCCATTGGCTCTATGGGTACTGACACTCCTCTGGCCGTGCTCTCGGATAAACCAAAATTGCTGTACGACTATTTTCAGCAGTTATTTGCCCAGGTAACAAACCCTCCCATCGACTCAATTCGTGAAGCGATTATTACATCGGCGGTAACGACAGTTGGTTCAGAGCGTAATTTGCTAGATCCCCAGCCTGAGAGCTGTCGCTTGATTCAGTTACAGACTCCGATACTCGCTAATGAGGAACTATCAAAGTTAAAAACTATCGATGAGCCTGGATTTGGCGCATTAACACTACCGATTCTGTTTGACCCTGAGGCTGGAGTACAAGGCTTAGAATCGGCGATGGAGGAGATTTTTAAAAAGGTAGATGGTGCATTAGCACAAACTCAGCCTGGGCAGTCGGCAACCGGCACTAACCTTATTATTCTGTCTGACCGCGATATGGACGCCGGTCAGGCACCTATTCCAGCACTACTGGCTGTAGCTGGCCTCCATCACCACCTTATCCGTACAGGAACACGCACACGTGTTGGCATTATTCTTGAGTCTGGTGAACCCCGTGAAGTCCATCACTTTGCTGTCTTGTTGGGCTATGGCTGTAGCGCGATTAACCCCTACCTTGCCTTTGAAACCATTGGCGATATGGTGGCAGACGGGATGCTCACAGATATCGCACCGGACGATGCCTGCAAAAATTACATCAAAGCAGTTACCAAAGGCACCATCAAGATCGCTTCAAAAATCGGCATCTCCACATTACAAAGCTATCGCGGGGCTCAGATATTTGAGGCTATTGGGCTTAACCACAGCGTCATCAATAAATACTTTACCTGGACTGCTTCACGCATTGAGGGGATCGATTTGGATGTGATTGCTAAAGAGGCCGTTATGCGTCACGGTCACGGTTTTGCTGAGAGAGGTGACATTCCGGTGCTGGATGTAGGTGGCAACTACCAGTGGCGTAAAGATGGTGAAGCCCACCTGTTTAATCCAGATACCATTCATACGCTGCAGCAGGCGGTACGCTCAGGTAAATACGAGACCTACAGACATTACGCTAATTTGGTGAACGACCAAAGCAAGCAGCATTTCACGCTGCGGGGCTTACTAGACTTTAAAGCGCGTCAGCCTATCTCTATTGATGAAGTCGAATCTATTGATGCGATTACCCGTCGCTTCAAAACTGGAGCCATGAGCTATGGCTCTATCTCTAAAGAGGCGCATGAGTCCCTAGCTATTGCGATGAATCGGGTGGGCGGCAAGTCTAATACAGGTGAAGGGGGAGAAGATCCCGAACGGTTCACCTGGACAAACGAGCGTGGTGATTCCAAAAACAGTGCCATTAAACAGGTGGCCTCTGGACGATTTGGAGTGACCAGTCTTTATCTCTCCCAAGCCAAAGAGATCCAGATCAAGATGGCCCAAGGGGCGAAACCCGGTGAAGGTGGACAGCTTCCTGGCAAAAAAGTCTATCCATGGATCGCAAAGGTACGGCACTCGACACCGGGTGTGGGTCTGATTTCACCTCCACCCCATCACGACATTTACTCTATTGAAGATCTAGCTGAGCTTATTCATGACCTCAAGAATGCAAATCGCAGTGCCCGCATTAACGTCAAGCTAGTTTCTGAGGTTGGTGTCGGCACTATTGCTGCAGGTGTTGCCAAAGCTCACGCCGATGTCGTGTTAGTGTCTGGCTTTGATGGTGGTACTGGGGCATCTCCTCAAACCTCGATTAAGCATGCTGGTCTACCTTGGGAGTTAGGGCTAGCCGAAACCCATCAGACCCTGGTCTTGAATAACCTGCGCAGTCGCATTGTGGTTGAGACCGATGGTCAGATGAAAACGGGGCGCGACGTGGTGATGGCTGCTTTGCTCGGTGCAGAAGAGTTTGGATTTTCTACTGCACCACTGGTATCTCTAGGCTGCATTATGATGCGTGTCTGTCAAAAAAACACCTGCCCTGCTGGAATTGCCACCCAAGATCCACAGTTGCGCAAGAGTTTTATCGGCGACCCTGAGCATGTCGTAAACTTTATGCAGTTTATCGCTCAGGATGTGAGAGAGATTATGGCTCAGCTCGGTGTGCGAACCTTTGATGAGCTAGTAGGTCATACTGATTGGCTAGATGTAAACTCGGCAGTCAATCACTGGAAGGCAAAAGGTGTAGATCTTTCTAAGATTCTGGAGCAGCCCACCGTTGATGAAAATGTCGGTCGCTACTGTCAGATTCCTCAAGATCACGGTTTGGAAAAGTCTCTTGATATCACTACTCTGTTAGACCTGTGCAAACCCGCTATTGAAAATGGTGAACAAGTAAGTGCAACACTGCCCATCTGCAATGTAAACCGAGTGGTGGGCACTATTCTTGGCAACGAGATCACCAAAAAGCATTGGGAAGGTCTGCCAGAAGATACGGTGCATCTTAAGTTTCAGGGCAGTGCTGGCCAAAGTTTTGGTGCTTTTGTTCCGGCTGGAGTGACTCTTGAATTAGAAGGTGACGGCAATGATTATTTAGGTAAAGGCTTAAGCGGCGGCAAACTGATTGTCTATCCGCCTAAAGCCTCTACATTTATCCCTGAAGACAACATTATCATTGGTAATGTTGCTCTATACGGTGCTACCGCAGGAGAAGTTTATATCTACGGCATGGCTGGAGAACGCTTCTGCGTCAGAAACTCCGGTGTGCATACGGTTGTAGAAGCCGTTGGTGACCATGGCTGTGAGTATATGACTGGCGGCAAAGTTGTTGTGCTAGGAACTACGGGGCGTAACTTTGCGGCGGGTATGAGTGGTGGTATTGCCTATGTGTTAGATGAGGACGGAAACTTTGCCACTCGCTGCAATACCGAAATGGTTGATCTAGAGCAGCTTGTCGATCCAGAAGAGATTTCTGATCTGCGTGAAATGATTACTAACCACAATCGTTACACCGGTAGTCAACAAGCTAGGAAGGTCTTAGACAACTGGGAGTCTCTTCTACCTAAGTTCGTTAAGGTCATTCCTCGTGATTATAAGCGGGTGATTCAGGCTCTGAAACAAGCATTGGAAGATGGACTGAGCGGTGATGATGCCCTGTCTGCAGCATTTGAGGCAAACATTAGAGATGTTGCACGGGTTGCAGGCAATTAATTTCGGACTGAAGGGTAGGTCGTCTCTACCTTTCTATTTGCTTTATAGAATACGTCGAACAATATTTTCTCAATACTCTTCCCATGGGCAAACCAACCGGCTTCCTTGAATATACTCGCGAAAGTGCACCCGATGTTTCACCGCTGATGCGGATTCATCACTGGCAAGAGTTTCATACTCTCTTGCCAGATGAGAAGTTACGTAATCAAACAGCTCGTTGTATGGACTGTGGCACTCCTTTCTGCCACACTGGTAATACCATTAACCGCATGGCTAGTGGCTGCCCGATCAATAACCTTATTCCTGAGTGGAATGACTTGGTATATCGCGGTCTGTGGAAAGAGGCACTAGATCGGTTGCACAAGACTAACAACTTTCCTGAATTTACTGGGCGTGTTTGTCCGGCTCCCTGTGAAGGAGCCTGTGTTTTGGGCATTCACAATCCGCCTGTGACAATTAAAAATATTGAGCACGCCATTATTGATAAGGGCTGGGAAGAGGGGTGGGTTGTAGCGGAGCCTCCAGCCAAACGTACCGGTAAGACAGTTGCCGTTGTTGGCTCTGGCCCAGCTGGCCTGTCAGCAGCGGCTCAGCTAAATAAAGCGGGGCATTTGGTGACGGTATATGAGCGGGCTGATCGTCCTGGTGGATTGCTCATGTATGGCATTCCTAACATGAAGCTGGAGAAAGAAGCTGTCGTTCTTCGTCGTCTTCAGTTAATGGAGCAAGAGGGTATCCGGTTTATTTGCAATACGGAAATTGGTAAGGACCTGCCCGCAGAGACGTTGGTGAAGGAATATGATGCGGTAGTTATCTGTACTGGAGCGACTCGACCACGAGATTTGCCGATCGAGGGGCGGGACTCGATGGGTATTCATTTTGCTATGGAGTTTTTGACTAAGAACACCCAGGCAGTGATTGATCCAACCCAAAACGAGCAGGTGATTTCGGCTGAAGGGAAGGATGTGGTGATCATTGGCGGTGGGGATACCGGTACTGACTGTGTGGGTACGTCTATTCGTCATGGCTGTACTAGTCTGACTCAGCTGGAGATTATGCCCAAACCTCCCGAAGAGCGGGCTCCTAATAATCCCTGGCCGGAATGGCCCAAGGTATATCGTATGGACTATGGCCAGGAAGAAGCAGCTGCCAAGTTTGGGGGTGATCCTCGTGCCTATTTATCGACAGCGACTAAGTTTGAGGCTGATGACAACGGCCATGTAAAAGCCGTGCATGTGGTCGATGTGGCTTGGGAAAAAGATGAAAATGGTCGCTTTCAGCTGCAGCATATAGCAGGATCTGAGCGAATTATTCCGACTCAGCTCGTGCTGCTGGCCATGGGATTCCTAGGGCCAGAACAACCGCTGATTGATGCCCTGGGCCTAGAGCAAGATGGTCGCAGCAATATTCAAGCAGAGTTTGAGCAATATACCACCAGCATCCCCGGGGTGTTTGCAGCTGGCGACTGTCGTCGGGGTCAAAGCCTGGTGGTATGGGCTTTTAATGAAGGTCGTGGGGTGGCAAGGGAGTGCGATCGCTACCTGATGGG
>JBCDFI010000289.1:0-6730 GCA_039178155.1 Cyanobacteria bacterium P01_H01_bin.105 | reverse complement strand
GAAGACTGGGGGATCTCTCTGGATGACCAATTGATCATCGACACCTCTAACACCGGACAAATCGTGGGGTTAGGTCCAGCAGCACCTTTGGTAACAACCTACGGTAATCATCCCATCTCCGAAGCCTTCGAGAATGGTCGTTCGTTTTACCCATTAGCTCGCCCAGTCCTGATAGAACCAGTAGACAGAGTAGAAGCAACCCCACTACTTCTCAGCAATGCTCAAAGTTATGCCGAGTCTCTTTCTGAAACAGGGGAGCTAAATGTCGATACCCAAGAGGCACCAGAAGGCCCATTCAATATCGGTGTTGTCTTAACCAAAGACATTCTCGCAGAGGAAGCACCTGAGGTAGAAAACTCTGAGAATGAAACAACTGCCACCACAGAATCCCCTAGTACCGAAAACTCTGAAACGATTGAGACAGAAGAAGCTAACGCACCTGAAACAGACAGCCCCACAACAGAAGAACAAAATGACACAGAGTCTGTAGATGAGTCATCAGCGACATCAGAAAAAGAGGCACGTCTCGTAGTTATTGGCAACGCCACATTTTCAACCGATGGCTTATTTGATCAACAGCTTAATGGAGACGTATTTCTCAATAGTGTCACCTGGCTTAGCAATCTGGACAACTCAATTTTATCGATTCGCCCCAAAGAGATTACCAATCGTCGCATTATCATGACGGTATCTCGACAAATTATAGTTATTGTTTTAGCACTGCTTGTAATTCCCTTAGTAGGGCTGGTGGGAGCAGGTATTACTTGGTTTCGTCGTCGCTAAGGAGTAAAAAGAATGAAGCTACAACGCAGTACAGGCATTTTGCTAGGAGTTGCATTATCAATGGCAGCTACAGTCGCCATCGTTGAAACTCAGAAAGGCACCTCAGCCAACAATGATGAGACCCTGTATAGTTTTACCGAAGCAGATGTCAGCGCATTGACCATAAAAAGAGAAGCCGAAACACTCTCGTTTATCAAAACTGACAGCACATGGCAGATGACAGAGCCTGAAGAGACTCCTGCCGATCCTTCCTCAATCGCTTTTCTGCTCAACATAATTACAAGTGATGCCATTCAAGAGACTATTACCACTACTCCCGAAGAACTCGACACATATGGGTTAGATCAGCCCGCCGCCACGCTACAGCTAGTAGTAGATGAAGAGACCTATGCCTTAACTATAGGTGATGAAGATTTTAGTGGCACATCGCTTTACGTGATGACAGCTGATGATGGTGTAGAGGCATCGACTCCAATTGACGTTTATCTTGTACCCAAAGGCCTTGAAAATGGCGTCGAGCGCCCAGTTGACGATTGGATTGCCAAAGATACAGATGAAGCATCAGAACAAAACACAAACACAAATAATACTGAAGCGTTAGAAACGGAGCCTTCCACTGAGGAAAACGCAGACACAAATGATACTGACGCTTCAAAAACGGAACCCTCTACTGAGGCCACTGAGCCATGATGTTCTATTAATTGAGCAGGCCCAATAAACTCTATCGGCGTTGCTGAGCCTCACAATAATTTAATCTGTAGAGCTTCGTGTTAGATGACAGGTTGATCGATGCATCCCCTCAATCAGCAACGACAACCATCTTGATAAATTTCATCACAGAACTGACATAAAACCAGAGAAATTTGGGTAATAACTTAATCAACCTATTTTGATTCATACCCTCTAGTCAGGTAGCATCAGACTAGTGTGCTTACATATACTTAGACTCAGGTTATTAGGCAACTGCCCCAGACTAATTTTGACTTCTCTGTCGGAATTGGTACTTAACTTGACTCGTTTAGGGTGCTCTTAACTACTTCAGTGATCTACTTTTACTAGCGTGAAGGATGTAGCGACGTTTCATGATTTAAGGACCGTATAATCATTACTTTCAGCCAAATTAATCTGATGTCAAATCAATCATGATGTCTCTTTGGCACCCCACTGCTCAGCAGTAGAATGTTCTGACTTACGACAACTGTTACAGCAATACAGTTAAGCTCAGATAAACCAGTCGGTCGTATTCATACCGACTAATTTACTGTGACTTGCCCCTAGACTTTATCAGTTTTTTAGAAAATTGATGAATGCCATGAAGTTCTCATGTCCCTACCGAATTCTCACGGTCAGTCACTGGTTCATTTGAAAAGATGGGCATAATGCTATTTAAAGATATCTGGGAGTAGTCTCTAGGTGTCT
This sequence comes from Cyanobacteria bacterium P01_H01_bin.105, assembly GCA_039178155.1. Classification (GTDB taxonomy): domain Bacteria; phylum Cyanobacteriota; class Cyanobacteriia; order Phormidesmidales; family Phormidesmidaceae; genus Leptothoe. The sequence goes on along the minus strand of JBCDFI010000289.1, from coordinate 4,528 downwards.
CTGGGGCCACTTTCATATGGTTATAACTACTCAAGACCGTTTCACTAAAAAATCAGTCCTTTCCCTTTTGTACCAATGGAATTGCCTGTTGAAACTTATATAGTTTGAAGTTCAGATTTTAACCTCTGATTCTGCTCAGTATTATTACCCCCCCTTCTTGTACTTAGTTCCTTTCCCCAGTGAGGTTCAATGGCATCTCAAGATAACTCCGTCAAAGAGATAGAAATAGATTTACAGAAGTATTGGCGAGTTCTACAGCGTCGCTGGCTAATTGCTCTGACTGTTTTCGGCTTAACAACGACCGCAGCGATTGGCGTTGGTATTGTTCAAAAACCTGAGTATGAAGCCGAATCAAAGCTTTTATTCGAGTTGTCAAACCAGACATCTTCCTTAGTGGGTTTTGAGGGCGGAACGAGAGAGCTTAGAGCTTTAACAAACTTAGATAACCCCCTGGATACTCAGATTGAGGTCTTTCAATCTATTCCACTTGTCCAGCAGGTAATTGAAAAATTAAAGCTACAGGACGATGAGGGTGAATTACTTGAGCCCGATGATCTAATACGCAATTTAGCGGTCACTGGAATTCCTGGCACAGATGTACTTAAAGTTACTTACATCACTGGCGATCCAGAATTAGCAGCAACCGTTGTTAACACGCTAACGGATGTTTACATTCAAAATGATATCCAGACAAATCGTGCAGCTGCGTTAGCAGCTCAAGAATTTCTCTCAGCCCAACTCCCTGAATCCGAGGCTGCTGTTGACGACGCAGAGTCAGCCTTAAGACGATTTAAGGAAGGCAACAATATTGTGGATCTTGAGGAAGAATCCCGTAACCTAGTTGAGTCGCTGTTCACTTTAGATAGTGCTCTAATTCAGCTCAAGTCAGAGCTGGCTGACAGCACAGCTCAAGCATCTCAACTTCAGCAAAAGCTAAAGCTCAGCTCTGACGAAGCTTATGCAGTAGGGCTCGTGAGTGAATCCCCTGGCATTCAAGATGTATTAGAACAGTTGCAAACTGTACAATCCGACCTAACTCTGGCGCGTACTCGCTACCGAGAGGAGCATCCTGAGATTGCTACCTTACGTAGTCAAGAAGCTGGACTACAGGCACTCCTGCAAAACCGTATTGATATCACCCTAGGGGCAAATGAGTTAAACTTGCCTGCGGATGATCTGCAGTCAGGTCAATTAGAACAAGCTCTAATTGCAGAGTTTTTGCGTCTCGATGGCGAGCAGTCAGGACTAACAGAACAAGTTGAGCAGCTGGCCAATGCTCGGGTAAATCAGCAGAGTCGGGCCCGAGTCATTCCTGTTTTAGAAAAACAGGAAAGAGCACTAGAACGTCAGCTTGATGCAGCACAAACCACCTATGAAACACTGCTGCAGAATCTACAGCAGGCTCAAGTTCTCGAAAATCAGAATGTTGGAAATGCTCGCATAGTCTCGCCAGCCCTGGTACCGAGCAAACCCATTGGACCGTCACTGAAGCTATTCTTGATGGCTGGCGGATTTGTTGGTGTCTTGTTAGGTATCATTGCCGCTTTCCTAAGCGATCTCATCGATCGGTCTGTGAAAACGGTACAAGAAGGGCAAGACCTGTACGAATATCCGCTCTTGGGTATTATCCCTGCCTGGAAAAGAGCCAATGCTAAGGGCTCAGACATTCCTAGCATTTTAGTTAAAAACACGGAGTACTCTTCTGTATTAGATGCATACCAGGCACTTCAAGCAAATCTGAAGTTTTCATGCGTAGATGCTGACATCAAAACAATCACTGTAACCAGTGCAGTAGGCGGTGAAGGTAAGTCTGAGGTTGCCGCCAATCTAGCACTAACACTGGCTCACTTAGGACATATGGTTTTGATTGTTGACGCCGATATGCGTAAACCAACACAGCACCATATCTGGGATTTGCCTAACGTACAGGGATTAAGTAATTTTGCTGCAGGACAAGTATCGCTCAAGGATGTGATCGTATCCCAAGAGCCAAACTTACATATCCTCACAGCTGGTGTAATTCCATTTAATCCTTTGGCAGTTCTGGAGTCTCAGCTCATTTCTTCGCTGTTGCAAGCGAGTGAAAAAGCATATGACTATATTATTATTGACAGCCCACCAATTTTAGGTCTAGTTGATGCTGTTACCATTGGACGAGCAACAGATGGTGTGCTACTCGTCATGCGTCCTGGTATGGCTAATGCAGATAACATTCGTGCGACAAAGGCAATGTTGGCGCAGTCTCAACAGAATGTTCTGGGCTTAGTAGCTAACGGCATCAATGTAAAGGGAAAAACCGATCACTATTTCTATAACAACCAGGGAAACAAACCTAGTGATCGGCACACTAACTTTATTGATGTTCCCAATGCCAAGACTGTTAGCGATCCAGCTAACGTGAATGGTCGACTCTAGATTTTAGTTTATAGCCCTTTTCTACAGAAGGGATGTTTCCATCCTAAAACGAATCTTTTATAGCCATGCTCCAACTAAGTTATAGTCGACTACGCGCAGCCATGCCTCTGGTCCTAGGTGTCGTATGCGTCATACCTACGACTGCGATCGCACAAACGCTTCAAACACTTCCGCCAGCTGAGCCTGCAGCTAATGAAAGTGTCAGTCCGACACCCAGTCGTCTTAACCTAAATACCGTTCCACTCAACTATGCCGCCGCATCATCCTATTTATTAGGACCTGGTGATCGTATTGAAGTCAGCGTTTATGGATTCCCAGAATATACTGGGCCGCTATCGGTACTGCCTGATGGCACCGTTGCCCTACCTATCGTAGGCAAAGTTGCTGCAGCTGGAAAAACTACAGACCAACTCACTCAAGAATTGAGAGTGATTTTGGATAGGATTCTGGTCGATCCCGCTGTCTCTGTTTCTTTGAATTCACTTCGCCCCATTGTAGTCAATGTATCAGGCGAGGTCTATCGTCCGGGTCCGCTCCAACTTCAAGAAACAACCAATGTTAATGAAGATACGGTAGTAGCCTATGGACCACCTTCGATCAGTGAAGCATTGGTAGAAGCTGGTGGGGTTAGACGGACAGCAGACTTACGTAATGTTGTTGTCATGCGGGAGCTGCCTAATGGTGAAACCGTCAGCACAGAAATTAATCTCTGGGATGCTCTCTGGTCAGCCAGTTTGCCAGAAGAGATGCTGCTTAGAGACGGAGATTTAGTATTTGTGCCTCGTTTAGCGGAAGGTGAACTGGTTGATAGTCATCTACTAGCGAGATCGAGTTTGGCTCCGGATACGGTTCGCGTTCGAGTCGTGGGTGAGGTAACAAGACCAGGGGAAGTGGCTGTACCCCCAAATAGCTCTTTATCGAGTGCGGTTGCGATCGCAGGAGGTCCCACAGATGATGCCAGACTCAAGGAAGTCGCATTTGTTCGAATGAATGACGAAACTGGCGAAATAACTCAAGAGGTTGTCGATTTGCGCAACTTGGTAGATACCTACCAGATCCAAGATGGAGATGTAGTAGTAGTGCCAAAAACAACAGGTGGCTCAGTTCTAGATTTGGCCGCTCGTTTAGTTAACCCTTTGAATTTTTTGCTTAACTTATTCAACTAAACTACGAATAAGAGAGTTAGAACACAACCCCTTCCCTTCCCTAGTCAAATCATGCCGCTCTAACCGACAACTCTCTACAAATCAATTACAGCTAAAGAAAAAATCATATCTACTATAGTCAGTCTTACTAAACAAATCGCACCATAATGCAAGAAAAAATCAAGCGATTGCTTTCTGATAAGCTTGTCAAAAACATTGGCTGGCTGGCAGCAAGTGAAGTATTTAGGCGAGTAATTCGCATTGGACTCGTCGTCGTTTTAGGCCGTGTTTTCTCTGCTGAAGAATACGGCCTTATGGCTATCATCTTTGCAGTTACTGAATTTTCAATTGTCTTCATACAAAAAGGCGGGGTCGCACCCAAGATAATTCAAGCCGACGAAAAAGACTTTGATGAATTAGTAGAAACAGCCTATTGGACTAATTGGATTTTATGTGTAGGCATTTTTCTATTCCAGTGCTCTTTGGCATTTCCCATAGCCCTATTTTATGGAAATGAAAAACTGGTATTGCCTATTATCGTTACAGCAGCCAATTATCTCGTCAATCCCTTTTATGCAATACAAGATGCACTCATTCGGCGAGAAAATAGGTTAAAAATTGGTGCGATCGCAACAGCCTTAAACTCCGTAGTCAGTCAATCTCTAGTAGTCATTCTAGCACTTGCAGGAATGGGGATTTGGAGTATCGTCTTTGCTCTAATGATTTCTCAGTTTTGCTGGCTAACTGTTTATAGAAGAAATCACTCTTGGCGACCTAGTGGAAAAATAACCCTAAAAAAGTGGCGCGATATATTTAGCCTCTCAAGATATACCTTAGGTATCGAGATACTCAACTACCTAAGATCCAATATTGATTATTTACTAATCGGAAGGTTTTTTAGTGTCGAACAGCTCGGCCTTTACTTTTTTGCTTTTAATGCGGGTTTAGGAGTTAGCCTAACGGCAATT
>JBCDFI010000288.1:0-6746 GCA_039178155.1 Cyanobacteria bacterium P01_H01_bin.105 | reverse complement strand
GTTAACAATGCTTTATAGACTAATTTCATCACACTCTACTCACCCACATATCCGCTGTCCTAACTATTGAAATTAATTCTTATTAGTTAGGTGAAAGCATGATACGAGCCAAAAGCGGGTTCCACCTTTGCGAGCCGGAAAAATTTCTTTGTGAGCCGGAAAAATTGCCGTTGCTGATTTAGGGGATGAACCGATCGACTAGCGATGCGATCTATCAGAACCTTTAAAGTAAAATCATTTCGAGGATCAGCAACGCCGAAAAATCCTATCTAGCGGCGATGTTTCAACTGATACGCCTTTGGGTTGATAGCAAACTGACGTCGAAACGCCGTGCTAAAAGCTTCTGGGTTACGGTACCCCACACGACGGGCGATCTGAGCAATAGTCATGTGGGGAGACTGCAGTAACGTTTGCGCCTGCTGCATCCGGCAGTCGCGCAGATAGCCAAACACCGTGGTCCCAAATACCTGACGAAACCCACGCTTGAGGGTGCATTCATTCAGCCCTGCCTGACGGGCAAGGTCTTTCAGAGAGAGGGGATCGCACAGCCGCTGTACCAAAATCTCCCGAGCATAGTGCACCCGCTCTAAATCACTGGCTTTTAACTCGCGGGACTTGTGGGCAGGCACATCCACTTCTAAATAGTCAAACTGCTGGGCCAATAGTTCCAGTGCCTTACTTTCTAGATACATGCGCTGGGCAGACCCTTGGTAAGGGCAGTGGATAATTTGCTGTAGCGTCTGAGCCATGGCCGGGGTAATTTTACCCAGCGACTGATGAAACCGCTCTGTATCCTGGATCTTATCCCGCAGAAGACGGGGTACGGCATCACCTGTGACGCTAAGTCCTTGAAAGTACTCCATATAGGCACTAATCGTTACCATCTGAATCGGCTGCGACGGCCATTCTTCGGTTTCTGTTAGGTCAGGTAAGTGATAGAGATAGTTGTATCCAGTGAGTTCTTCATAGTCTGCTTGCACCCCTGGTACGTTTGGCGTTTTTACTCTAGAACCACCGGATAGGTAGAACTTTGCGGTGATTGGAAACGTATCCTCATGCCGCTTTTTAATTGCCAGTGGTTGCTGAAAATGGATATCGCGAATTTCAATGAACAATCCTCCTCGTAACATAAAGACACAACTGTCTCCCTGACCTATGTTTCGAGGCATGTTGAGCTGATAACCTAGATCGCTCGGCTGATAAATCAGTTCGCCCTGCTCATTGGCTTCCACCATCAGGTCGTATAGGTCGATATCGGTCAGCTCAAGCGCCATGCCAGCCTAGTTAATAAAAGGATTAATTCCTATTAGCTTAGCAGGACCTCTTTATTTCATTAACTTTATTGAGCGGCCGTCAGATCAAAATGTGTAGGAAACAGAAGCCCTCACTGTCAATGGCTCACCAGGGTAAATTTGTCGCACATTAAAGCCGTTGACTGATTCGATATAGTCCGTATCAAAAAGATTATCGATATTTAACCCCAGTCGCCAGTTATCTCGGCGATAAAACACAGCTACATTGGTTGTGAAATAGCTGCCTGCTGCAAAACTGTTGGCTAAATCCCCCTGACGCTCGTCAACAAAGTTAAAACCCAGACCCAATCCTAGCCCCTCTAGATCTCCGGACTGGATTTCGTAGGTTGTCCACAGGCTGGCGCTGTGCTCTGGAATACCAATCAGCCGATTGCCGACAATATCAGCGGTATTATCCTCTGTCACTTCAGCATCAATATAGGCATAGGACGCAATGATATTCCAGCCTGGTAAAATCTCACCAGACAAGTCAAAATCAATCCCTTGACTACGCTGTTCTCCCGTTGCTACCGATGCAAATGGAACCACCGGATCAGCCGTGGCGACATTTTGTTTAGTAATGTTGAAATACGCCAAGGTCGCTGAGAGCCGATTCTCAATAATTTCACCTCGAACCCCAATTTCAAACCCTTCCCCCTCTTCTGCGTCTAGGAAATCTCCACTGGCATCGGTAAACTCGCTAGGATTAAAGGACCGAGCATAGTTGGCGTATAAAGAAATTGGCTCAATGGGTTGATAGACCAGACCAATACGCGGGGTTAACGCATCATCATATTGGGTGGTTTCTGCATCTGTTAAGACATCCGTTGATTCTCGATCGACTGTGTCATAGCGTAACCCTGCCATTAGGATAAGATTATCTAAAATGTCAATTTTGTCTTGCAGATAAATTCCTAGACGGTCGGTGGTGGTGTCGTTACCAAATGCGATGGGAATACTTTCAGCGTCGGGTTTCGGAACCGCGAAATAGTCTGGATTAAAGATATCTAAAGGACTCGAAAATTCTGGTACCGGGGAAAATCTAGTGGCGCTTTCATTCTCTAGACGAGATAGATCTACGCCCACTAGCAGGGTGTGATCCACTGGACCGGTTGTGAACTTACCCTGGATATTGGTGTAGAACGTGTAAATGTCGTCGAAGCTAAACTGATCTGCAAATGCCCGGATGACGGTGCCACTGGGTTCATCTAGAAAAAAGGGCAGGGCTAATACGCTGTAATCAAGGTCATCGGCAATGTAGCGAAATTGGTTTTGTAATTGCCAATTGTCACTAAAGCGATGCTCCAGGGTATATCCCACATTTAAATAGTCTTTTTCAACAATTTCATCAGGATTATTGATCACTCTCTCCTCAGGAATGACCACATCGCCATCTCCGAAAAGTACAGTGCCAAAATCGGCTGGATCATTATCATTGGCATATTCTAAATTGATGGTTAGGTCGGTGCGTGAAGCGGAGCTATCTCCTTGGGAATCGCTAATTTCCCAGCTAACCGTAGGCGCAATAAAGAAACGATCAAAGCTGCTGTCATAGTCTCGAAAGCTATCTTCATGGCGATAAAGGGCATTGAGACGATATAGCACCCGGCCATCTTCGCTGAGAGGACCCGATAAATCAACGCTAGGGTTAATAAACTCTCGATTGCCGCCCTGGAGCTGAAGATTATAATAGGGTTCTGATAGGGGTTGTTTCGAGACAAGATTAATTAATCCGCCGGGTTCCGCCTGACCATAGAGAACTGATGCAGGCCCTTTTAAGACCTCAATTTGCTCTAAGTTAGCGACTTCTGGCTCAACCGAATCCCCTTGAAACAGACGAAACCCGTCTCGTAAAACAGGCACATCATCAAAACCCCGAATGGCAAAATCAAGACCACGCCCGTCTGAATTTCCTAAAAAGGTAACGCCGCCAACATTATCAAGGACTTCTTCGATACCGGTTGCCTGCTGGTCTTCAATTACCTGACGGGGAATCACCTGAATTGATTGGGGAATATCTCGCAGTGGGGTATCGGTGCGAGTGGCGGTGCTGGCATTAGGTACAAAGTAGTCATCAGTTGTATCTTCTCCCGTGACGACAATCCGTAGTGATTCACTATCTGGGGTTTGGGCTGATTGGGTAGGCATGGCTGCTGGGGTTGAGATCGCACTGAGCCCCGTCTCTCCAATGCTAATATTGACGACAGGTGGAGCATCCACACCCGTCATCGCAATCCGGACCTGACCATCAGCAATAGCCGTTACCCGCACCCGCGTAATGCCTGCAGCAGGTTCGTTAACAACAAACTCCTTTCCTGTTGACAATTGCAGCACCGCATTAGAAATGTCAGCAAACGCAGTGTTATCTACGGTGTAGATCTCAGCAGGTAACAGTTCGCCGCTGGTTGCCAATCGTAGGGCCAGACCGGCGACGGTTTGCTCAACTTGAATATCTGTAATGGCTACCGAATTAGCCTGGACAATGTGTGTTGCCCCTGTGTCCACACTGGTGGATACAGAACTGACTCTGCTCCCAGCCACAGCAGGCTGTACGGCTACCAGAGAGATTACACCTAGCAGCTGGGCTAGCAATACCCGATTTACCAATGTCATGATGTTCTACCCACACACCTCGTTATCCCTGGCTATTGAAATTAGTTCCCATTAGCCACGTAGAGGAATCATAGGCTGAACCAGCGATTAGCATCTTTGCCAATCGGAATTTTTTCTTTGCGAGTTGGAAAAAATGCTTATTGGGGGTCAAACGTCTGGCAGCGGTGCCTGAGCTGATAAGCTTTCGGGCTGATGGCAAACTGACGGCGAAAGGCGGTACTAAAGGCTTCGGGGTTGCGATAGCCCACTTGGATTGCCACTTGGGCAATGGTGATATGGGAAGCAAGTAGTAATTTCTGCGCTTGTTGCATCCGACAGTCTCGCAAATATCCAAACACTGTTGTGTTTAGCAATTGCCGAAACCCTCGCTTGAGGGTACATTCATTCAGACCCACCTGGCGAGCCAATGCGGGTAAAGAAGGAGGGTTACACAGCTGTTGTTCCAATATTTGTTGGGCATCCTGCACCCGCTCGATGTCGCTGGGTTTGAGCAAGATGGGTTTAGCCGTTGCGGAGTCCGTTTCGAGCTGGCCCAGCTGGAGGGCAAATAGCTCCATGGCTTTACTTTCCAGATAGAGCTGCTGAGCCGCGCCTTGATAGGGGCAGTGAAGAATTTGCTGTAGCACCTGGGTCATCACGGCTGTGATTTTTCCTAACGACTGATGAAATCGTCGGGTGTCCTGCATCATCCGCTGTAGCGGATTGGGTAAGGCACCATCGGCTATGTGCAGTCCTTGAAAATAGTCTGCATTGGCGCTGATCATGACCATCTGAAGCGGTTGCTCGGAGTGCCACTCTTCTGTTTCAGTTAAATCAGGTAAGTGGTAGAGATAGTTGTGCCCAGCGATTTCCTCATAGTCAGGTGCAACCCCTGGCACCTGCTGCGTTTTAACTCTGGAGCTGCCCGATAGATAAAACTTGGCGGTAATCGGAAAAAGAGCACCATGACGCTTATGTAGCGTCATGGGCTGCTGCAAATAGCCATTGCGAATTTCAATGCTCAGACTGTCCCTCAGTGTAAAGACATGGCCATATCCCTGACCAATTTGCTGTGGCATGTTGAACCGATAGCCAAGGTCAAGCGGTTGATGGATAAGCTCACCCTTTTCGTGGGCTTGATCCATCAGATGATTGAGGGCACTCTCGGTTAGCTCAAGGGTCATACTTGCTCAAAGCTCATCGTAATTGAGAAACTTTCTAAATAGTATAAAGCAAAGCATAATTTGGCTCGCTGTTCGCCTTTGCTCAGGGCGATGGGAGCTATGTTCAAGTTGATTGAGAACCAGCAACTATGACGGTGCGTTTTTTATGGCTATCAAAGATGATCAAAGGCTTGAGCAAAACCGACAGTCACAAAAAGACTCAGGGTTCTATGCTACGGGTGTGAGGAAAGAGTTAATGCGACTACAAATGCTTGTTTCGGCTGGCATATTGCCTTTGGGGCTTTCGGTTGCCGCCTATGGAGAGACTATTGATGGTGAACAACCTTTGGTGGCGCATTGGTAACGGCCACCTATGGGGCACTAGCTACATTTTGGGTGCAATATCGGAGACGGTTTTAATTTTGGGTGTTAGGGGATGAGATCGTACCCCTTCCTATCGCTCCTGACCAACTTAGCCAAATTTGACATTATGTTAGCCCGTTGGTTGTCGGTAAACCTATGAGGTGATTATCGGCTATGCTCATCAAAATCTTCTGATTGTGCAGCGGCCCCAACTCTCCATGTATAAAACTTTTTACAGTGCAAATGGAACGACAGGATGCTCGCTGCGGATACGATCGCGATCAACTGCCGAAAGCACCTGGTTTTCGGCTTTGGACGATGCTAGACACTGAATTACCAGATCAGCAACATCGAGCCGTGTGATGCTACCTGCAATACGCATATCTTCTACAAGAATGCCGGTACCCGTGGCAGGTTCGGATAGTAACCCCCCAGGACGCACAATAGTAAAGGAGAGACCACTCGCTATTAGATGTTCTTCGGCCTTGGCTTTAGCGAGGAGAGAGGGACGCAGCGTTTCTAGCACCTGTTCAGGAAGCGCGACAGCACTCTCGCGCACCCCAATCGAAGATACTAAGAGAAATCGCTGACAGGGGCGTGATTTTACCGCATCTACAAGATGGCGGTTGCCCAGATAGTCGGCGCGGGGTTGGTCACGGGTAAAGCCTTTGCCCCCGAGGGTTGTTACCATAGAAAATGGTTCTGAGCCAACCGATTGCACCGCTGCTTTCACAAAGTCGGTATCCAACGCATTACCTACCTGGACGCTCGCACCCAGAGATTCGAGCTGCAATTTTGTATCATCGGTTCGCAACAAGGCCACAACTTGATACCCTTGTTGGGTTAATCCTTTTACAACTTCAAAACCCACACCACGACTGGCTCCGGCAACAAAGACGTTTAGTGGAATAGCGGCAGTCATGGCGATTAGATGGCGTGTGTTATGTCCACAGTGTGTCACAAGTGCTCCCAAGTTTACTAGTGAGACACAATGGCTACGATCGCATCCCTTAAAAACGCGATCGCAACCTCCGCTCTAATCAATCCTGACCTTTCTGGTCAAAATCGACATCACCTCATTCGGCTGTCCGGTGGGCAACAGACGGCTCCAATCATTGGGCTCAGCGTAGTTGGCCTTATGCAGTTCTTTGATGGACATCTGCACAAAGCCCAGAGTGCCAAACAGCATTAGCCGTCCGGACTCGTAGCTGTATTCGGGTAAACAGCCAGCAGAATCTGTGGGCGCAGCTGCGCCCGATGTTGGGTCTTGAAACATGGTTCTGGTCTCCAGACGTATCGGTTTGGTTGACCAGAACCTAATGCCTTAGCCCCCCAC
>JBCDFI010000287.1:0-6761 GCA_039178155.1 Cyanobacteria bacterium P01_H01_bin.105 | reverse complement strand
GGAAAGGCATAACACTAATCTACAATACACACAAAATACGCCGTTGCTGATTTGGAGAATGCACTGATTGACCCGTTATCTAGCCGCACAAGTCTTTACAGACTCAGTCATCCTAGAGGATCAGCAATGCCCGAACTGCTATGGAGCATCGACTCAAAATCAATGTGTTTATAGTATTGTAAAAACATATAAGTGTGCGTACTACTCTATGACAACTTTTGAACTGGACTTAGATTGCTTGGGTAAAGTTTGAATTTGGGTATTTTTAGCTGATAGCCTGTCATGGCCGAAGCCAAGTAAGATTGAAGCCTAACGTTATGCGAGCAGGTTTTTCAGGTCAGCGAATTGTAGTGGTGGGGACATCTGGCTCTGGTAAGACAACCTTGGCTCGTGAGATGTCTCTGCGATCGCAACTGCCCCACATTGAGCTAGATGCTTTGTATTGGGAGCCAAACTGGGGAGAACCTCCAAAGGATATGTTTCGCCAGCTATTGCAGCAGCCAGAATATGGGCATTTGGCCGTGGTGCATTTGCAGTCTCAATCCCACACCGATACTTGGTTAGCCACTTTAGGTTCTGTGACTGCTTAGTTCAAGGTTAAACCCGCTAAAATAGCCGCAGGAGCCTGAAAGTCATTTTTTACAAAAATGGTTAGAAAGAATAAAGGCCAACGTTAGATAGTTTAATGGCTCGATCACTAGGTGCTTACCATGCCTGATTTTGCTACCTTTTCGTTGTTTCTCATTGCCGCCATTGTGCTGGCGATTACTCCCGGTTCTGGTATTTTTTATGTTATGACCCGTAGCCTCAAAGGAGGGCGTGTTGAAGGAATTGCTTCGGCGATGGGTACCTCGGTGGGAGGTATGTTTCATGGTAGCACTCAACACCAGTGTTAATTTTGTTGTGATTGCTATGGCTGGCCCCATTGGTCAATGGTTAAAGGCTAGTCCACGACTGCGGGTGGGGCGACGCTATGCGACGGTTACAGGATTGATTGCGTTGGGTAGCTATGTGGCGTTAACAGGTGAGGGAGAATAGCTATGCTGTGTGTGGATTCTCTATTACAGATGGAGCCGTTTCGGACGCTACCTCGGGAACGGTTGGATTGGATTTGCGATCGCGCCGAACACATCCAACTTCCTGCCGGTGAAATCCTGGTTAAAGAGGGCGATCGGCCGCTCGGTTTCTTTATCCAGCTCAGCGGTCAGATCACCGTCAGTCGCCAAAGTAATGGCACAGATATCCCCGTTGGTCGCCATGTCAGCCCATCATTTTTTGGTGAGATTCAAGTTCTCACAGAAGATTTAGTACCGGTGACACTAACAGCCGATACAGCTGTGGACCTCTACCGTCTACAATGCCCTGATTTTTTAGACGTAATCCACAGCTGTCGAGAGTTTGAACGCGATATCTTTCGCACTGTTGGAAAACGTCTGCGAGGCTTGGAGTCTTTTATCCAAAGCCGCGAGAAAATGGCGGCCCTGGGTACTCTATCGGCAGGGTTGGCCCATGAACTCAACAATCCTGCCGCTGCCCTTGTGCGGGTACTCAAAGATTTGCAGCCTGCGATGCTGGAGCTACAGCGGATGAACCTGGTGTATGGCCAGCGGCAGGTGGATGATGACCATACTGAGGAGTGGTTAGACATTCGCGATCGCGGTTTTGAAGCCATTGCCCATCCTGATAATGACCCACTGGCCCAAGGTGATCGTGAGGATGCTCTGACAGACTGGCTAGAAGACTATGGTGTACCAGATGCCTGGAAGATAGCGGAACCGCTGGCAGCCGGGAAAGTAGAGCCCGCTAGGTTGGGTGAACTGATGGAACGTTGGCGTAATGATCCGACCGAGCTACGAGATATGGGTTTACGCTGGTTGGCGCTATCCTTTGACGTGATGGTGATGATCCAAAGTGGGTTGGATGGAGCAGATCGCATTTCCACCCTGGTACAGTCGATGAAGTCTTACTCTTACATGGATAGAGCTGCTCAACAACAGATCAATATCCATGACGGGATTGAAGACACGCTGCGACTATTTGCTTTTAAATTTAAGTATGGCATCACAGTGGAACGCCTCTACGACAAACGGTTACCGGAAATTATGGCCTTTGGCAGTGAACTGAATCAGGTATGGACTAACCTGATTGATAATGCCATTTACGCGTTGAGTGAGAGTTTTGTCGGAGAATCACCAAAGATTATAATTCGCACTTGTGAAAAGAACGGTCGTCTTCGGGTGGAAGTGGAAGATAATGGTCCAGGTGTTCCAGAAGAAATACAAAGCCGATTAACTGAACCCTTTTTTACCACAAAGCCCATGGGACAGGGCACTGGTCTGGGATTAGATGTGGTGCAACGCATCATTGAAAAACGCCATGGGGGTAGCCTTTTGATTGAGTCGGTGCCAGGACGGACCTGTTTTATTGTGCTGCTACCACTGTAGGGGAACAGTATAGCTATAGGAACATCAATTATTCCGGCACCATAGACGGAATCTAGGCATGGCCCCATCCTCTCAATCCTCGAACACACCTATTCAAAGAGCTCTGCAGGTCTATGCCAAAGAACTGCTCCAATTAGATAACGCTACTAGCAATAGTCTGTCTCGGCAGCAAATTCTGCGTGTGCTTTTGACGCGAGATGCTGTTGATCATAGGTTGAAAGCCATGGAGAATAAGTCTACCAGTGTGCTTGCTGTTGTTTTTGATGGGCTAAGTAAGCTTGACAATAAGCTACAGGATCTAGCCCCGGCTATAGTTGCAGATGGTAAGCTAGCCGACTGTCGCCGTAGTCGGCAACCTGATGAAACAGCCTGGTGGTGGTGGTTAGAGACCAATGCTCCAGAATCGACCCATTGGTTGGATCGCTTTGACTGGCTCTGGAATTTTTTAAGTGCCAGTAGCCTGGTAGTGTCAGCGTCCTTTTTAACCATTACGGCTCAGGCTTTTTCGGTAGTGGGCGGGTTTGATTTGATCCAAACGTTGAGTACTCTATCCCAAGCGACAGGGTTAGTTGTGATAGCCGGAGGCACCCTCACTAGTCGCGGTCAGAGATTGGTCAAAAACACACTTAAAAAGCTAAATATTTCGCCGCACTTTTATTCAGAAGTGACGTTGGCAGCCTCTGTTTTACTGCTTTTGGTGTCCTATGGTGTGTATAGTTCTTTACCTCAGTTTTCTCTGTACTACTATAACAAAGGACTAGCGGCCCAACGGTCAGGTAATCTCTATGTGGCTGTTGAGTACTTTAAAGAATCGATTGCCTTTGATCCAGAAGCCACAGCGCCCCATAACCATTTGGCAGAGGTATATCAAAACTTAGAGAAATTTCAGGAAGCTCAGGCTGAATATCAAGATGGGTTGTTAAAAGGCGATATTGTTGCTCTCAATGGCATGGGTACCCTCAGTTTGGCGGCAGCTGAAAATGATCAGTCAGAATCTTTTGGCGAATTGAGTGGTTTGTTAGATGCAGAAGTTCTATTTCGGATTGGATTGGATCAAGTGGCTGCTGATAATATTCGATTAAAGTCTGCCCTACATCGTAATTTAGGTATTACCCTAATGAAACGTGGAGATGTTGAAGATGTTTCTGAGATAGAACAGCAGGCCCTCTTGAAAGAAGCGGCCCAGCATTTTCAATCATCTATTAATCTTGAGCAAACTATTGTTAGTGAGACTACCTATCCTGGGCAAGGTATGGCCTATTGCTATTTTGCTGCTCTCAACGGGAAAAATGGTGCTTCCAAAGACGCTGCTGAGAATTGGCAAATCTGTCAAAAGCGAGCTTACCCATCATCTTTGGAACAATACGAAGACATTTTACGGTTGGGGTCTAGCTCTATTGGTCTGCAGCTTAATACCAAGCATATTCTCAAATCTAATTTGAATTAAGCATGGGTTTGCTTGGTCAGTATGATCGCCATTGCTCATTCAGGGGATTAATCGATCAGTCAATTGAGCAGTGAAAATGCACTTGAGTGATGAAATCATACCGGGGATTAGCAATGCCGCATGATTTATCATCTGAGAATATTGAAAGCTCTTGGATGGTTATTCTTTGATGGTGCCTCAGACAATCCATGCTAGGTTTGTGGAAATTTCTCAAGGGTTGAGTTTGGAGTTGGCGGACGCGATCGCAAATACCACTCCTCTGCAACTTATCCCCAGCCAAGATCTCCCTTTCTCAGAACGATTATGTCGAGCAGTTGCTGGTCAACAGCTATCGGTTAAAGCGGCTACATCAATCTGGGAACGAGTTGTTGCCAATGCTGCTGACCAGCCACTGGTAGACTACTTTGCTAAGGTTTCCCCTGATACCTTACGAAGCTGCGGTTTATCGGCAGCCAAGGCGAAAGCTATGCGAGCAATTGCCTTGGCAACCATTTCCGAGCAGCTAAATGAGAGTATGTTGAGCGAGCTGGATCATGATGATCGTAGCCATTGTCTAACCGAAATTTGGGGTGTTGGCCAATGGACCGCAGATATGATGGGAATCTTTTACTTTGGTGATCCGGATATTTGGCCTGATGGTGATACTACTGCTCGGAAAAATCTTGAACGGTTAACCAGCCGTCGTCGAAAAACAGTTCGTACCGCTGCTCGATTTGCTCCATATCGCTCGTATCTAGCCCTATATATGTGGCATCAGGCTGATACACCCATAGTCTAAAGAAAGATGTCTCTATTAAAAAACGAGCGGCTCTAAATGAACCACTCGCATCAATAACGCTAACTAATCTATATTTAGCTAGTCGCTGTAAATCCTAGAAAGAGTTACGACGATAGTTACCGCCGCCACCACCTGCAGAGGCAGTACGAGGCTTGGCTTCGTTGACTTTCATCACACGACCCATCCACTCAGCGCCGTCTAGCGCTTCGATAGCTTTTGCCTCATCATCCTTAGAAGACATTTCAACGAAAGCAAATCCGCGAGGGCGGCTGGTTTCGCGATCCATTGGTAAACTAACACGGCCTACACGACCATACTCTGCAAAGACAGCTTCTACGTCTTCGCGTGTGACATCATAGGACAAATTGCCCACATAAATAGACATAAGGAAATCCCCTTAATCAAAAAACAATGTAGCGAGTTAAACGGAGATATTCCTGTTACTGAAATCGAAATCCCAACAAAGCTTAATTCTCTACCGAAAACTTACCGGCTCTTAGTATAGCATTTGATTTTGAGGTTTGGGAACCCTATGGGAATGACTTTTTTAATTTTAATTAGTATTTAATTGATAGGCTTCCAGCTAATAAGTGATGGCCATGGGTTACTTCCTGGAAGACCAATACTCTTGATAACTGGGGTTGACTCCGGTTTCAAAGACCCCAGCAACTAGGTTATTTCGAGTGCGATGATTTTTGGGGCCTATCGCCTATCGATATCAAATCGTAGACCTGATATATTAAGATGCGCTATCGAAGCTCAATCACATAACGACGGCGCTTTCGATAACCTGGGAGAGGTGTTGTATCGTGCTGTATGGAGTAAGGGAAGAGTGATCTGTTTTCGTTTTTTGGGTAACGTTCCAGCCGTACCGTACCCGGTTCATATATAGAAAGAAACGCTGACAATTGCGCAGATAGCTCGCCCATCTAATTTACCGAATCAGCCTCGTTTTATACAGGCAGTTAAACAAATTAAAGGTGTGACGCCAAAACAGTTTTTGCGACAGGTCTAATAAATCGCTCACAAATGATTAAGAAGATAGTTTCCTGATTGGTATAGGGAGATATTTTGCTCAATGTGATACTTGGGCGGCTGACGATTTGCCACATCGCCCAAGAAAAACTTAGACAAATCAACTACTGGAATAGATGTCTGTATAAGTTAACTACCGTTGATGTCTACATCAATAGTTAAGCAGCTTGAGCTGGAACAAGCTCTGTTACAAATTCAGTCCGAAACTCACTGATCAGGTCTTGTTGGCCTTCATCTAGTAAATCCCATCCCAATTTCTGTAGAGATTTCGGTACCTTTGGGTAAAACGCTTCGGCAATGCCACCAGCAGTAGCCGCTAAGGTTTTTGCATCGCCTCCTAGTGCTATAGCTTTACGGATAGCATCTTCGAAGTCCTTAGAATGCAGAAATGCAATAATAGCTGCCTCTACCGTGTCTGTTGCTAGACAACTATACTGATAGCTTTGTTGTAGCTGTTCATAGGAAGTCTGGAAGCTGTACCCAAAAATACTAGCCAGAAGGTCTGAAATGGTCTCTTTTGGTGCTTTCTCTTTAGCAAGAAAGATAGCAGCTGCTGTGGCCTGAGCACCTTTAATCCCGTCGGGATGGTTGTGACTGACCATGGCAGAACGCTCAGCTTCTTCCATGACTTCTTTGAGGTTATCGAACGCATAGGCAATTGGAGCTGCTCGCAATGCTCCATCATTTCGACAACTATAGTAAGGTTTTATGCCACCTGTTTTAGCCCACTCGCTAAAGCTGTTGTTATAACCTCCCTTTACATTGGGGTACCAACTATACCAGCGTGTATAGCTTTCTTCGTACTCCCCTCCGTAAAGTAAGTAGTCCGCAGTAGCCAGCGTAAAAATTGTATTTTCTGTCCAGTGGCTATCTGGGGTGATTAGTTCAAAGTCTTGGATTTTAGTACGCTGATGGGCAGAACCAAACGCATCTCCAAGAATGACTCCGAGCATATTCTAGTTTATTTATTTCCATCGACACTGTATCGCTCCAGCATTCTAACGTATATATGTTCAAGTGTGACAGTGTTGCTAATTAAAAGCTGAAAACAGCCTCT
>JBCDFI010000286.1:0-6796 GCA_039178155.1 Cyanobacteria bacterium P01_H01_bin.105 | reverse complement strand
TTCGATAGCCCGTGCCTGGAGGAGTACTTGCCAGTGATCTTTGCCTGTGTAGGCGGTAAACGCTGCTGGCACGGTAATCACTTCTGCCCCTAACTGAGACAAATGGCGATAAAGCTCAGGAAAGCGCACATCGTAGCAAACAGAAATACCTAGGGTGCCAAGGTCGTGAGTTTTATAAACGGATGGTAGCTGTTGCCCTGAAGTGACGGTAGCGGACTCTTGGTAAGTATTGCCATCGGGTAAGTTCACATCGAATAGATGCACTTTTTCGTAGCGCAGCAATACATCGCCATTGGTATCGACTAACAATGCTGTATTGTAAACCCTGCCATCTTCTGTGGGCACAGGGTAACCGCCACCCAGCAGCGTGACCTGATACCGCTGGGCCATGGTCTTGAGAAATTTTTCACTGGCCGCACAAATATCAGCGGATTGGGCCAGTTTGCCGGATTCGTCACCAAGAAAGGCAAAGTTCTCGGGCAGAGTAATGTACTCGGCTCCACGACGAACGGCGAGGTCAATTAGCTCTTCTGCCTGGGTGAGATTTGTTCCCAGGTCAGGTACGCTGGTCATCTGCAACGCGGCAGCCAGATAAGATTTCATGTGAGCACTTACTAATGAATTTGACCTTGGCCCTATATTCTACGAGGCGAATCGGTCGGTTGGGAAGCGCTATTTGATGACCGTGGCTTATTTTGATATGGGTTTACACCTCTAGAAGTGCTAGCTGCCAGACTTGATAACCCAAGCGGTTGAGGTGTAAACCGTCGGTGGTGAGTTCTTGCCGCAGCTTGCCGGTATCGTTACTAAAGCTGGGATGCAGATCTAGATAGTCAAGTTGATGATAGTCAGTAAGCTGGGCGATACGAGTATTCAGCGACCGTACTCGGTGAGTAGGAATATTTTCCCAGCGGGTTGGCAAAATGGAATGTACAACGACACGAGCATTAGGATGCTGCTGTCGCAGCCGTGCCATGATTTGGTTGATGTTAGTCAGGATTTCGTGATCGCTGGCTCCATTTTTGAGGTCGTTTACACCGGCCATGAGGTGAATGGTATCGGGGTTAGTGTCGGCAAACGCTGATAGACGCTGTAGAATGCCGCCAGTAGTGTCTCCAGAAATACCTTGATTAAGCCAGAAGCGATCGCGTGGCAATAGCTCAGGGGGCAGCCACATGCTAAGAGAATCGCCAACCACGACGGTGAGACGATTTTGACCTTGGCCAGCTGCGATCGCAGTAGCTTCCTTTTTCAATAACCCTTGCCATTCTTCATAGGTGGGTTGATAGGTCGCTTTAGACCATTGACCATAAAAACTATCGGGAGCAACGCGGGTATATAGCGAGCCAGACTGCAGCGCAGCCCAGCGCTGCTCAAACAGTTGTGGACCACTGGCTGGCTTTGGCACAGTCGTAGCCGTTACCTGGCGGCGAGCTACCTCAAGGGCACGAGGGGTTGTTGCAAATGCCGTTGGTTTGGGACGACGGGCCGTTTGCTGTAACCGTAAGAGTTTCTGACGTCTTCGAGCCGCGACTTCTCTGGAAAATTCAGGTATCAGAGCCCTATCTCCATAGACAGAGACTTCAGGCACAGACAGCTCAATCTGACTAAATGCGTCAACCGCAGCTTGGGCCATCGGGGCAATATCCACATCCGGATTAGGGCCGTTAAGCGGTTCTGGAGCGGTCAGCTGTGCCATTACCATCAGTAAATCTGACATATACCCGAATTTTCCTCGTTTGTGGAGAACGCGATTTAACTAATTAAGACGTCCGCACCACAGAAAATCAGGACAAAATGCTGCCTACAGACCTATATCAAAAACTGTATTTTCCCCTTGACAGTATCTGCTTCAATTGACGATGATTAGACTCTGTGCAAAAAACTGCTCGGATCAGGTTTGAAGCAACTGTTGCTACCTGTACGGCAAGGGAGAATCAATGGCATACGCAATTATTGAAGCGAGTGGCACTCAGCTACGAGTAGAACCTGGTCGCTTTTACGATATTAATCGTTTAGCAGTAGACGAAGACGCCAGCATTACGATTGACAAGGTGCTCCTAGTCAATGACGGTGATGACACAAGCATCGGTCAGCCTCTGATCGACGGAGCCAGCGTTAGTGGCACGGTCGTGCGTCACCTGCGTGGTAAGAAGGTCATTGTCTACAAGATGAAACCGAAGAAAAAAACCCGCAAAAAGCGCGGCCATCGCCAAGAACTCACTCGGTTGATGATCGATTCGATCACGGTTGGTGGCAAAACAATCACTGCAGACGACACCCCTGCTGCTGGCGAAGAAGAATAGGCAGCCGATTTATCGGTTTATACTGACGATAAGCACGGACGATAAGCACGGAGATTTAAAAGTAATGGCTCATAAGAAAGGTACAGGTAGTACGCGAAACGGTCGCGATTCTAATTCCAAGCGTCTAGGCGTCAAAAAGTATGGTGGTGAAGCTGTGACCACGGGCAACATAATCATTCGTCAGCGGGGTACTAAGTATCACCCTGGAGAGAATGTAGGTCGCGGTAGTGACGATACTTTATTTGCCCTAGTAGACGGTGTTGTTACTTTTGAGCGTAAGGGTAAGAGTCGCAAAAAGGTAAGTGTCTATCCAGCAGTAGCATAGTTATCTAAATTCAGATATTTATTCTACGCTCCAAAAACGAAATCTTAAAATGCCTCGGCTACAACCGAGGCATTTTTTGTAGTATTCAAAGAAGTACCCATGGGGGTGATTGTGACCATCACTCAAAATTATATGATGTCGCTGCAATTAAGCACAAAAACACTACAAAGGCAAAGACAACTGAGTTAGTAATATCACGAGACAAACCCACACGAGAGATATCATCTTTGCTTAGGTGATATTAGGACTCAGCTTATGGTGAAAAGGCTGACGGAAGACTCCGTCAGCCTTTTTGACTAGAATGAGAAAAAAGAGAGGCTTTAGAGCTTACAAACGATGTTTGCTGAATCGACATATAAGTATTGAATTCGTGTACCCTCTGAATTCAATGGTGTTTCACCCCTTTCAAATCTCTTTTTGCTGAAAGGTACCCTCTGCGGGTGATGGCTTTCTAAAAGTTGTTGAGCATGATGTAAATGTGCTGAGCAACCAAACGAAACAAAAAAGAATCTGTTTTGTGTCAGTTATCCAGTGCAAGTTTATATTATTAGGACAATCTTATGACTGCTCAACCAACCAAGCAATTCTTTGGATCTGAGACTTACTCCAAGAATATTATAGGTCCTGCCTTTTTCTCAATGAGCGACCTGACTATTGCTGGAACAAGTGATGATACAAAAGCTGGATTAACCCCTGCCCCCGCTAACTCTCCTTATATTGTTGCTGATAGCGAAGAGTTCTCTGTTAGCTTGAAAGTCTCGTTTAACAAGAGCCCTCTAACTTCTTTACTGATGTGTCTCGGCACTGAAGTACATGTTCGCTTTGCCTTTGAAGGTATCGGCGGTGCAGCATCTGAGGAAGATGTAGAAGTCGTCATCACTACCATTAAAGACAGCTATGAGTATGAGCTGAAGTGGACCGGGACTCCCAACGAAGCCATGCTGACTCCTGGTCTTTATGGTGTAGCTGCGGTAGCTCAGGTAGGCCCTGTCAAGCATGACTGCAGCCAACCCATTATTGGTTACGGTTATCTCGCTGGTAAGCTTCTACAGGTTTATCCTGCTTAGGTCTTTAGCCATCGGTAGGTTGGTTCAATCCTCCGTAGGAAATGAACAAGTCGTTTAATATCTTGGTAGTTGCTTACCTCAAGCCTGTGGCCTTTTAAGGCTACCCGATTGAGGGATAGAAAAGTCCTCAATATCTAAGAGTTAGATGGTACAACTTACTCAAAGCTTTGACAGCTAGATCTCTGTATTCTATGTATGAAGCTGGTGAATTAAGTTCACCAGCTTTTTTTGTTTAAGGTCCCAACTTTTACTTCTGCTGATTTAGGAGATGCGCTGACCAGCTCGTCATTTTATAACATGAAGCGCTACAGATTAACTCATATCGAGGATCAGCAACGCCCAACTTTTTAATATCAGACGCCTTGATCGTTCACGAGTGCCGAGCCTTAACAGGCTTCACGTACTATTACCTAGCACTCTTGATATATCATTCGGGCAAACTGGGAAAGAACTTGACCAAAGGAAAAAAAAGAGACGTATACTACACAACAATTCAGTTTTGACTTTAGCGTTTCCCCAGATTTAACTATGGCTTCCCAGTGTCTTTTCTATCCTTTACGCAGCGTGATTCGCTGTGTTGCCAAGGCTCATCTAACAGTCACGCCTGAAGCCTATGAGGCGAATCTAGTTTGGGATGAGGCTCTCTTTACTGAATTAACCAGTACGTTTTTACAGCCAGCTGTGCAACCGTCATTAGCTTCGGCTTGTGAGTCTCGCGATGAGGCCGCTTTGGTGGAAGGGCAGCTAGCTCAAGCTTTGGTCAATGCCTATCGGCGCATCATACAGCAGAGGCAAGATACACAGGTTCAGCAGCTAAATGCATTGCTGTAGTTACTTAAGCGAATTTTGAGAATCGCCCCATATTCTTAGGCGGTGACCAGATGATTTCGAGTGCTGCCATATTCGTGGCGGAGAAATCTAAAAGCTTCTCGCTCTATCTGACGAACGCGCTCACGGCTAACGTTTAAGCGTTCACCTATTTGGGCAAGCGTCATTTTCTTACCGTCTTTGAGGCCGAAGTGCATCGAGATAACGGCCTGCTGCTGCTGTGTTAAGGCACTCATCATGTGAGTTACATCTGAGTGTAATAAGCCTTGAGCCGCATAGTCTTCTGGGGAAGGACCGTCATCTTCTAAGAGGTTGCCGAGCTCTACATCTTGATTATCTCCTAAACGTAGGTCTAAGGAAAGTGGCTGGCGTATGTAACTCAGGTAGCTGCGAACTTTTTCAACGGTAAAATCTAGCTCAGCCGCGACCTCTTGGACTGTGGCAGAACGGCCAAGGTGTTGAGCTAACTGTCGCTGAGTCTTTTTGATTTTGTTGATCTTTTCATGGACATGAATAGGTAAACGCATAGTGCGGCTTTTTTCTGCGATCGCACGCGTCATTGCCTGCCGAATCCACCAGTAAGCATAGGTAGAAAACCGATACCCCTTGGCAGGATCAAACTTTTCCACACCTCGATGGAGACCGATGGTACCTTCTTGAATCAGGTCTAACATCTCCATATTGCGTTTGAGATATTTTTTAGCCACAGAGACAACCAATCGCAGATTAGCCTCCACCATCTGACGTTTCGCCCACTGACCTGTTTCGACAGCCGCCTTAAGAACATCGGTCGTCATATCTGCAGCTTTAGACCAGTCCTCTAGCGTTGGTTCATGCCCTAAAGCGTCTTTAAGGTCAGCTTTCACAGCTTCTAGCTTCATCAGCGACTGTACCGCATTACCATAGACAACTTCCTGCTCCGGAGTTAGCAACGGTACACGGCCAATCTCCTTTAAATAGATGCGAACTAAATCTGTATCGTTTTGAACAGTGCTCATTGTTCAGAATGCAGCTATGCTTGATTTGTAAATTAATGTAACCAAATCTAAGAATTGTCAGCAGAGCGGAAAGCCGTAACTAAAACAGACGGGTTGCCGAACTCTTTAATCATCATCTGAGAATCAATAGTTTGTTCGGATTCCCCCCTCCCTGAGCTTTGCTTGGGTCAATTAATATCTCTAATGTAATGCTTTACATAAGTTTATATATGGAGTGGTTGCAATGAGCCTGAAATACTAAGGAACTTTTTATCTATGTATCAGCGTGTTTCCCGACCAGTTTTGTAACTTGGCATCACAGGCTGGCATTACCAACATCACACTTCAGGTTTAGGCCCAAGCGACCATCCGTTTTTAAGCTATCCACTTCATCTCACAGAGAACTTACCAAATATTTTTTACTATGTTTGAGCGTTTCAACGACAAGGCAACTTCCGCACTTATGATTGCCCAACAGCAGGCAAGTCAGCTAGGCCAACGCTATGTTGGGACTGAACTAATATTAATTGGCGTTATTGCTCAAGGCGATAGTCTGGTATCTCCCATCGCTAGAGCAGCAGGGATAACTCTACAGGCCGTTCAAACAGCCGTTGAATCTATCCTCAAAAGCGAGATCAATCGCAAACAAACTTTTACTGATATTCCCTTTACTCCCGGTGCTACACAGCTTTTAGAACAGGCCACTAAGGAAGCACAGCAGCTGGATCAGAGTGATGTTGGTCCAGAGCATCTGTTGCTTGCAATTACTAGTAGTAATGGGAGTGCCGCTGCAAAAATACTCCAAACCTTAGGTATCGATCTAGTAAGTCTCCGCATTGCCATTATTCGTGCAGTGGGGGAACGTCTGCCAGCGAATCGTAAAGACACCCCCGATACAGATTCCAACAGTTTTACAGGCAAGGCACTACAGGAATTCACAACTGATCTCACACAGCTGGCTGCTGCTGGCAAAATTGATCCAGTTGTTGGCCGTACTCAGGAGATTGAACGTGTTGTTCAGATCCTGGGTCGTCGTAGCAAAAATAATCCGGTGCTTATTGGTGAACCTGGTGTCGGTAAAACTGCGATCGCAGAAGGTTTAGCCCAGCGAATTGTCAATCAAGATGTGCCGGACCTTCTTTTTGACCAGCGTGTCTTAAGCCTAGATATTAATTCGCTCATCGCGGGTACTCAGTTTCGTGGAGACTTTGAAGAACGCCTTAAGCAAATTATGGCCGCAGTCACCAAGGCTGGCAATATTATTTTGCTAATAGATGAAATACACACCCTGGT
>JBCDFI010000285.1:0-6802 GCA_039178155.1 Cyanobacteria bacterium P01_H01_bin.105 | reverse complement strand
TTGACGGGTGCCATAACCTCCTAGAGGATTTGGCTGGCCTGGAGGGGACTTACCCTGGCCATTGTCAATGATTTTGATAGTGTTATGCCCCTCTTGTTGACGACAGTCGATGGCGAGACGAGTGGTGTCTTTGGCATATTTTTGTACATTGATCAGGGCTTCTTCTAAAAACCGACCTAACCCACGCTTTTGATCCACACTGAGCTGGGTATCATCCATAGGTTCAAAGGCTACTATCTTGAGGATGGGTTCAAAAAAGTCTCGGCGACGCTCCAGGGTAATGTGATACGCCTCTCGCAGCAGCTCATCCAGCGGCATTTGTAAATCCAGGGCCTGTTGACCGCTCAAGACCAGCTGACCAGTGGGCAACAGACTCTCCTGCCGCATCGTTTCATAGATCTCCCGTAGTTCACGATTTAACCGGTGCAGCTCTGTACGCAGGGAAGCGGGGGCGGGCTGATCCACGGGCCAGGTGCTGATCATTTGGGACAGGGTTTGGAGCGGGCCATTGTGAATGGTGTTATAGGTTTGGTTGATCAGGTTTTGCCGATCTTCTAGCTGCGATCGCAGCTGGGCCTGGGCCTGGTAAAACGCATATAGAACAGCGGCATTGAGAATAAACACAGCTATCATGGGCACCGCCGGTACCCACCAGCTCGTCAGGATCAAGCCATAGCTGAGCAGTACCCCGACTCCACCGATAACACCAATCACCAGAAAATGCACCACCGGTTTGCGTCGCCACTGGGCCAAGGTCAGCCCTACCAGACCGCTGATGAAAATGAGACTATACTCCACCCCGTCCGGTAGGGTTTGCAAAAAAGCTCGATCCTCATAGACAGCACTCAAAATCTGGCTCACCGCATGGGCCTGGGCATCCATACCAGGTACCAAACTGGGATTGACCCCGGCGATGGCTCCTGAGCTGACAAAATCTTTCACACTGGCTGCTGTATAGCCAATTAAGACGATGCGATCGCGCAGTAATTCCGGATCTACCTGCCCGGACATTAGGGTTTTATAGGTAATTTTCTCAAACGGCTCCGGACCGGCTCGAAAATTGATCAACGCTTGATTACCACCCTGGTCAGTCCGCACATAGCCACCCGCATTGGTGCGAAATCGAGGAATTTCTGTTGTGCCAAACCGCATGGTCTCAGGATCGCGCACTCCATTGTCTAGCTGTAGGCCATCCTCCGCCAAGTACCGAGCCGTCAGCCGAATGGTTAACGAAAACCGATAGTTGTTTTGCTCGTCCGTGCTGCCCAATAAACTCCGTCTTAAAAACCCATCGTTATCGATGATGGCATCGGCAAACCCGATTTGTTCTTCCGACAGGGCTGGTGGTGGTAGCACAATATTATTGGTACCCACTCTATAGATGCCAATAATGTTGTCAGAGGCTTGTAGCGTCTGCACCAGACGTTGATGTCCGTCACCCACGGGCCGATCTCGAAAGATATCAATGCCAACTACCCGAGGAGTATAGGCTTGTAACGTCTCAATCAGTTCCGACAAGTCCTCGTCTGAAATGGGATGATTAAGGGTCGTCTGGATATCATCCTCGGTAATCGCAATCAGCGTAATTCTTGAATCGGTGGCTTCCGCCGGTCGGATCCGTAAGCTCAGATCCAAAGCCTTCCATTCTAAGGGCTGCAGCCAGCCCAATAGTCGGGCGAAGATAATTATCCCAGTTACCGAGAGCCCCGGTAAAAGGCGAAGCCGCCAGTTGGAGAGCCAGGAGAAGATCATAGATGCCAGGGAAATAGGTGGGATCGCTTTCAGCCAGCAAACTAGTCTAACAGCCCCATCTGTCGGGCCTTGTTGTAGGTTTGCACCCGAATGTTGATGCCCTCATCAGGATAGACACCTAGTGCATCCTGCACGCGGGTCCAGTAGTGGCGCACCGTCCGTTCTGCCACATTCATTTGTTGGGCAATGGCCTTATCGGTGAGTCCATCGGTAAAGGCCAGCTGTAGTACCTTTAACCATTCGGGTTTAACTTCTAGCCCCAGCCGCATCTCAGGAGGAGTATACAGTAAACCATTGAGCGCCCAGTCTACTTTGATCAGCATTTCTGAACTAGACAGGCTTTTGTCGGCGATGGTAAACCCGGCCTGGTGTTTGTCAATCAAAGACTTGAGCCGGATTAAGGTCTTCACATGGGCGCTTTGCACGACAAAGTGTAGAGTGGGGTAGTTTTGGATTAGCGATCGCAATAAATTCAAACCCGTTTCCGTCTGCGATTTATACCCCGCTTTTTCAGGAATCGAGAGATCCATCACCACCAAATCCGGCTGAGTATCCTGAATCAGCCCTTCCACCTCATCTGCTTTGCTAGCTGTTGAGAGCTTAGCATCGGGATACTGTGCCTGCAGAACACGGCAGGTACCCTCCAATACTGAGTCGTGGTCATCCACCACCACAAATGTCTTCGTAGATGCTTGCGCCATCGTTCTAATCATCTCCTGAGAGCTGCTAATAGTGTGAACCAAATTGAGCTAGGCTCAGCCCTGTCTTTAAGAATCTTGCCAGCAAAGTTGACCCACGAGTTCAGAATCGTCTACGACAACTTCTAATCGACCCGCCGTCAAACTACGAAAAATTTCCTTAAGGTGGTCAACCTCAGATGTATCGGTCAACGGCTGACTGTTGGCCGTCTGGGTTTGCACTTGTTTGAATGTTAAAGTACACCAATTATTTTGACGTTCTAGTGTCAACTGTAGCTGATGTTTACAACCACCGGCAGGAACGAGTAACTCAATCAGACCGGTAATAATCGAGAGAATAGCCGGATTGTTCTCCGCTGACTGCTCAGGCCAATCAGCTGGGACGCTAAGCTGGATGATTAACCCAGGATGGGACCGCTGCCAGGTGCTTACCATAAACTGTAGGGCCAACGGTAAACTATCAGCGACAAAAGGAGGAGACAGCTGATCGCTTAAGCGTTCTAGCGAATGATAAAAGGCTTGAAACCGTTCTAACCACTGTTCTGTTTGGGCTGAATCAGGCTGAGTCGTTAGAGTGTCTTCCAAATAACGACGAAACGCAAACGTTTGTTGCAGCAAATCATCCCGAATAGCTTCAGCTTGCTGATGCAGCTGGTCGGTTTGTCGTCGATGCCACCACTGCCAAGCCTGTCGCTGTCGCAGCCACCGTCGCATAGCTAAATACAGCGTGGTCGAACCCACAAGCGTCATTATCACAGCTACCTCGATTAATACAGTATTCACAACAAACGGGTCCGTATGCTAGCGATGAAAGCTCACCGTCTGGACCCATGTACACATTACAAACATGTATCGAGCCACGAGGTTCAGATTGTTCCCAAGCTTAGCGCTAATCTATGACAGCTATATTGCACTTTTCTGCCAACCCAAGGAATAAAGTGTGCATATGCCGGGAAATACGTACATTAGACATAGGTAAACTGGTTAGAGTTCGCCAGATTCAAACTAGACGCACTCACACCTTCCACAATACCAATCAGATCATTGGCAAAGCTAATGCCTGCGCCTGCAAAACCGCCGACTCTAACATTAGAGATTGAATACGATGCCGCACTGCCTAATAGTTGAATTTTATCGGCTACATCACCAACAAAATCATACACATCAAAATCTTGAATCAGCGCAAAATCAGCGCCACGCCGATCATTATAAAAAACACGGCCAGCACCATTTTGGCGTTCACCCAGGACAAATACATCCCGATCATTAAAGCTACCGCTGACTAACGTATCTTGTTCTCCTGTTCCCTGGGCAAAGTGATTAGTTCCATTCAAATAGTCGTTACCCAAACCACCATCTACCCAGTCGTTGCCAGCACCTCCTAGCAGTATGTCATTGCCATTTCTGCCATAGAGATTGTCGCCACCACGCATTCCCAACAGCCGATTATTGGCAGCATTCCCGACCAGATAGTCGTTTCCATCCCCCGTAAACACGTTTTCAATATTACTCACACGGATCGAAACACCGTCTATAAAACCATAGCCAGTCTCCAAATTTATAAAGGTTGCCG
The DNA here is from genome assembly GCA_039178155.1 of Cyanobacteria bacterium P01_H01_bin.105. Lineage (GTDB taxonomy): Bacteria > Cyanobacteriota > Cyanobacteriia > Phormidesmidales > Phormidesmidaceae > Leptothoe. Next base: position 2,779 of record JBCDFI010000285.1, on the reverse strand, counting down.
TGTCCACAGCTGCAGCATTAATCGTATCTGTACCCTGGCCACCATTAAAGACTCGCGTATGACTAGAAAGTCCAGCGTAGTCAGAATACTCTTCAGTAAAGATAAATGTGTCATTCAGCGATGCGGCTTTACCATGAAAGGTAATGTCAATATCGTTAATAGTGATGGGCGATACATTAGGACTATCAGCATCAAAGAGTTCTATTGTCCAAGTGCCCGCTGTCTCTTCTCCGCGAAAAGCATTAGAATAAAACTTCCAGCGACCAGAACCAAAGCCACCAGACGAACTGCCATTATTCTCACCACTGTTGTCAATTAGAGTACTGGATGTACCATCGGGTGAAATCAAACGCATTGATAGATCGCCTAGATCGTACCACCGAACAAAACTAACATCGACTTCTACATGCTCGATATCAATGTTGCTGGTAACAACCTGTTTCAATGCTGTACCACTAGAACTAAGAGTGTTTGACGTATCTAAAAAATCTTTAGTAATAGAAACGTCATTGGAACTGGTTTGAGGCGTGCCCAACCAAGTTTCTGCAAGCCGTACAGCAGCTTTTGCATCAACCAGCCCAAACCCATAGTCGTTGGAGAAATGTAGTCCGCCACCGTTCCAGTTACTGGCTCCATTGAAGCTCCAGGCATATTCTTCACTACCACGAGTACTACTACCAACATTAGAACCTACGTGACGAGCAGAATAAGCTAAAATCTCTTGCACATCTCGCCAGCCTAGAAACGGATTGGCTTCTAACATCAGCGCGACTACGCCAGACACCATAGGTGCTGCAGCAGAGGTGCCGTTAAATGTACTTGTATAGTCGCCCGACCTATAGCCACTTCTCCCTGTACGATCTGTAGTGACAACTTGTCCAGGAGTACCAAAAGCAGATACAAGCACAGAGGCTCCATGCGTACTATAGTTGGAAACAAACCCATTTTGGTCAACAGCGGCGACTGAAATAGTGTGAGGATTTGCATTCCAAGAAGACGCATTTGTATCTTGATCTTGTTGACGGGCATTGCCAGCTGATTTTACTAAGATTGTTCCTAATCTATTTCTACCAAAGACAACTGCATCGTTAATTGCTTTGTTGAGACTCCCCAGGGATAATCGCCCAACCGGATGTATGTCAAAAAAGGCTTGTGAGCTACTGCTAAGGCTCATATTGACTACATCAGCTGTATGATCTAGGCCACTAACACTAGCCAACCCTGATGCATGGTTTATAGCATTGCTAAGATCTAGAAATGATCTACTGCGAAAGCCAAATAATGTTGTTCCATAGGCAACCCCAACACCGCCAATACCATTATTTGCATTGGCACCGATAATGCCAGCAACGGCGGTGCCGTGATTGTCTCCATTAACACCGCTGGGATTGGTATCATTATCCCGAAAATCCCAATCTTTTCTAGTGGAGTAATTGCCATCTAGATCTGGATGAGTACGCTGTACGCCATCGTCGATAACCGCAACATCAACACCAGCACCTGTATAGTCATCCCATACATCAACTACGTTAAGATCCAACAATCCAGGAGTTGTATTCTGGAGGTGCCACTGCGCTGAAAACAGAGGGTCAGATGGAATCCTAGCCATGGGGGTTTTATTTATTGAGGGGGCAAATAAGAGAGATTGCTGTGTCTCTCACCTATGCAATAACAATAAATCCTTTCTAGGTTCTGAGTATGACAGATTTAAACCATTGGTTATGGTGATAAAGGCCATTATCATTGCAGAAATCTGCCAGGTTAATGAGCATAAAGTGTCTGGACGTTAGGGGATCACCCATGGCTCAACCTATTACTTCATCTGTAGCTACCCGTGCGGATATCGATGTGATTGGCACTCGGGACAGTCCATTGGTTTATGAAAGCTATGGTGTCTTAATCATGAAATTCATACCGTATTTGCGCAACGCCAAATTTTGTGCAACGTTTTATTGCCACATATCTGTCCGTAACACCACGCGCTGAACAGTCATGGTAAATTCTGGCTGGTAATGGGTGTACGGTCATGTCCAGTCTCCGATTATGCGCGACTTCGCTAGTTGTCAGTGGTTTGATGCTCTGGGATTTGTCGGCCCAGGCTCAGCTGATTCCCGATCAATCTCTGGGTGGGGAGAGTTCGATTATCTCCACTGATAGGGCCGTGAGGGGAGAGTTGGCTGACCTGATTGAAGGGGGTGCTACCCGAGGACCCAACTTATTCCATAGCTTTAGTGAGTTTAATGTTAACGATGCTCAACGGGTTTACTTTGCCAATCCGATCAACATTGAGTCTATCCTGAGCCGGGTAACCGGAAATAATACATCCGATATTCGTGGCACTCTGGGCGTAGATGGCAATGCCGATTTGTTTTTGATTAATCCTAACGGCATTATTTTTGGACCCGATGTCAGCCTGGATATCGATGGTTCGTTTTACGCGACGACGGCTGAGGCGGTTGAGATTGGTGATGGAGTGTTTAGTGCGATCGCGCCACAGCAAAGTCAGCTATTAGCCATTAACCCCAGCACATCCTTTTGGAACTACTTAACAGAAAATTCAGGCGACATTACCAATCGTGGACAGCTCGTAGCAGGCAGAAATCTGGTGCTAGCTGGCAATAGTCTAGATTTAGAGGCCCAGCTGGCAGGTCTAGGAGATGTTTCCCTCTTGGCCACAGATACAGTCAAAATTCGTGATACCGCTGAGACCCCGTTTATCGCCGCAGCTGGCACTGACTTACTGGTACAGGGCAATGAACAGGTGGATATTGTTGCCCTC
>JBCDFI010000284.1:0-6824 GCA_039178155.1 Cyanobacteria bacterium P01_H01_bin.105 | reverse complement strand
GCCCTCATTGTGGAGCTAGTGGAGTCCAAAGATCATGCCTAAACGAACGCTTTGCCTGACGGGCAACCCTAACTGTGGGAAAACAACTCTCTTTAACGAACTGACAGGAGCCAATCAGCGGGTAGGAAACTGGCCCGGTGTGACCGTTGAACGTAAGGAAGGTGCATTTCAGGTTGAAGATTGGCAAATTAGCTTAGTGGATTTGCCGGGTATCTATTCGCTGGATGGGCTAGATGGACAAACAGGTCTAGATGAGACGGTAGCGCGAGACTATTTGCTGTCAAATGAGGTGGATCTGGTTATTAATATTGTTGATGCCTCTAATTTGGAGCGCAATCTTTATTTGACAACCCAGATTATGGAAATGCGCCTGCCGATGGTGGTGGTGCTGAATATGACCGATGTGGCTCGCGATCGCGGACTAAAAATCGATCCGATCATAGTATCGCAGCGGCTAGGCTGTCCGGTGATACCAATGGTAGCCTCACGGTCTCAAGGAATATCTGAGTTAAAGCAGGTTTTAGCTCATACCTTACAAAATCCGACTAAGCCTTGGCCCTATGTAGCCTATCCGGCGGTGGTGGAAGATGCGATCGCAGCGCTGATGCCGCCTATTTTAGAGCGTGAGACCCAATCCCCTGCAGATGCCCGCTGGCTGGCCCTAAAACTATTGGAGCAAAACAATCAGGTCGCTCCCAGCTTAGGTGACCCTGCGCTGGTTAAGCTAGCAACAGAAAACCGCCGTCTCATTCACCAGGTACAAAAAGAAGACATTGATATTGTTCTGGCCGACAGCCGCTATGGTTGGATTCGCCAGTTAGTGCTGGGGGCAGCAGAACGTACCCATGAAGTCAAAAGTACCACCTCCGACAAGCTAGATCGCATTGTCCTCAATCGCTGGCTGGGGGTTCCCATTTTCTTGGGAATGATGTACCTGCTATTTCTGCTGACCATCAATGTGGGCGGTGCCTTTATCGATTTCTTTGATATTGCCGCAGGCACCATTTTTGTCGATGGATTTGGTCAACTGCTGAGTCAGATCGGTCTGCCAGAGTGGCTGATTGTGCTCTTGGCCAACGGTATGGGAGGGGGTATTCAAACCGTGGCCACCTTTATCCCCATTATCGGCATTCTCTTTTTGTTTTTAGCTCTGTTAGAAGACTCTGGATATATGGCTCGGGCCGCGTTTGTGATGGATCGCTTCATGCGGTTTATCGGGCTACCCGGCAAATCATTTGTACCCATGTTAATTGGCTTTGGCTGTAATGTGCCCGCGATTATGGCCACCCGTACCCTGGAAAATAAACGAGATCGTCTGCTGACGATCATGATGAATCCGTTTATGTCCTGTGGGGCTCGGCTGCCGGTCTATGCTCTGTTTGCCGCAGCATTTTTCCCAGTGGCGGGGCAAAATGTTGTCTTTGGCCTGTACCTCATTGGGATTGCCATGGCCATTTTCACCGGGCTAATGCTCAAAAGTACTCTCCTAAAAGGCCAAGTCTCCCACTTTATTATGGAGCTGCCCCCCTACCATTTACCTACGGTCAAAGGGGTGTGCCTACGGGCCTGGGAACGACTCAAGAGCTTTATGTTCCGGGCGGGTAAAGTAATTGTGCTGATGGTGATGGTGTTGAGCCTGTTAAATTCCATCGGTATTGACGGATCGTTTGGTAATGAAGATAGCGATCGCTCCGTGCTGAGCAGCGTTAGTCGCACAGTCACACCGGTATTTTCTCCCATGGGTCTACAACCAGACAATTGGCCTGCTACGGTGGGCATCTTTACGGGGGTATTCGCCAAAGAGGCAGTTGTTGGCACTCTGGATTCTATCTATGGAGCCCTAGGGGAAGAAGCTGCTGGCTCAGCAGATGAACCCTTCAGTTTTTGGGGCAATATCGGCGAAGCCTTTGCTTCGATTCCGGCCAACTTGTCTGAAGTGCCCGGTATGCTACTTGACCCGCTAGGGCTGAGTGTGGGCGATGTCAGTGAAGTTGAGACAGCCGCCACAGAACAAGAAGTCGGCGTGGGTACCTTTGGGGCCATGGTTGCCCGCTTTGACGGCAAAGTCGGTGCCTTTGCCTATCTATTATTTGTGTTGCTGTACTTTCCCTGTGCGGCTGCCATGGGCGCTGTTTATCGGGAAACCAACTGGGGTTGGACCACCTTTATTGGCTGTTGGACCACTGGGTTAGCCTATGCCATGGCCACCTTGTTTTACCAATTGGGTACGTTTGCCCAGCATCCAGCTCAATCGTTAGGATGGACCGTAGTGATTGCGATCGCCCTCGGCCTGACCTACATCGGCATGAAGCTGACCGGTCCCGATCGACAACGCCAGCAGCAGATGGCCCATGAGGCCCACTAATTAACGTCAACTGTTTGTAGTCTCTTTTTTTGTAGGAGGCTGCAAACAGCTGTTTTTCAGATGCCGCTTTATGATCTTAAGTGAACTTCAAAACTATATCGCTGATCAGCATAAAGTCTCTCTAGCCCAGATAGAGGTTAAGTTTGGCATCGAAGCCACAGCTCTGCGGGGGATGTTAAGTCAGCTGATCCGTAAAAGACGGGTTCAAAAACTACCATCACCCCAGCGCTGCCATGGCTGTGATATCTGTTCTCAGGAATCCTTAGAATTTTACGAATCTATCTCATTAACCCCGTCGCATCGTGAGCAGGCTGAAACTTCACCCTGCGGCGGCGCTTGTTATATCGAGAGTGGACCGACCTCAGATATAGATTCTTTGACCGCTGGGCCAGACTGCAATTTTGGATTATAATTTTGACCACATGCATTTATATTGAGAATAAATATCATTAAACGCTATGCTGGGTAGCGTAGTAAGCAGGGTATTCAGATATGCTCCTACGGAAATCGATTCCGCTCCTATTGATGTCGTTACTGCTAAGTCCTCTGTCAGCTATTGCTCAATCGACTGAAGAGCTGGCACAGCAGGGTATAGACGCTTACCGGGCTGGGGATTATGACGCTGCCGTCGTTGCCTGGCAGCAAATGATTGAACTTGAGCCAGAGAATACGGACGCCTATAACAATTTAGGGGCTACCCTCTATCAGCTGGGTGAGCTAGATGCCGCTGCAGACGCGTATCGGCAAGCTTTAGAGATTGATGGAGATAGTGCCGATACCTACAACAATCTAGGCACTGTCCTGGCACTGCAGGAAAAATATGATGAGGCCGCTGCAGCCTATAGTCAGGCGATTGAGCTAGATCCTGAACTGCCTGAAGCTTATGTGAACTTGGGTAATCTACTCCCTCCAGACCAGGCAGTGGAAGCCTATCAGAAAGCCATAGAGCTGAATCCTGACTATGTCCAGGCCCACAATAATTTGGGTACGGTTTTAGCTGATTTAGAACAGTTTGACGATGCGATCTCAGCTTATGAGCGAGCCTTAGAAATTGATCCCGACTTTCAAGCAGCTCAGGATAATTTAGAATTGATTGAGGCTGCGATGACTGAGGCTGCTGATACAGACTCAACGGATGAGAGTAATTCTTCAGAGTAGCGACGCCGCGAAGGCGATGACTCAATTCGCCATACTTCCTTCAGGCTTGATCATTTATACATGAGAGGCTACAAGGTAGATATAGTGACTGCTGGATACGTGATGCTTAGAAACAATTGCTTTAATTAGCCTATTGACTCTGTTGCCATTCTGTTTAGGCAGTGATATTTTCTTGCTTTTGGTACTTAATCCAGTCCTTTTTCAAGTAAGCAATCAGTCCCGACTAGACGCCATAGGAGCTTTGCAAGCACAAGGTTTCAAAACCATGGCAAAGCCATTCGAGTGGACTTACAAGGGTAAACCTCTCACTGCTAGTACCTGATTACTTAAGCCACTAGGTACTAGCAGCATGTGAAGCGCACCGTTATGCATTGGCCCCTCCAACTATGATTTCGGCGAAGATCTTGGGTTCTGTAAATCATTCTTCCTCATACAGCGTTTCAGTTGGTAGAGATTTGTGCGGTTTTAGGAGTAATGTTGGTAACGATCAGGTAATAGGCTGCAAGAACACAACCTGAAAAGAGTAAGCTACCCAAGGAACCTTGCCAGAAGTTGAGCCAGCGGTCGCCCCAGTGCACCAGGGCGATGGTCATGAGCATGACCCTAGAGATATTAAAGAGCAGGGCGACCACAATACCAACACCCATAAAGCTGAGAATTTGTAAGCGGCTTTGTTTCCTAAGCAGACCAATAACTAGGCTAGCCGCAATGACAGTCAGGGCCATGTCAAAGCCATTACAATCCCAATACACATCCACTGAGCCTTGAGAAACGTTGACAAACGACTCTGAGGCGGTCGCAGACCAATTGAATAGTCGCAAAGCCCAAGCTCCTGCATTAGCCATAACTCGCTCTAGAATTTCGTAAGGGGTGAATGATTCCCAAAGGCTCCGAGCAGCCGCAGCAGGTCGGGGGTAGGCTATAATTAGAAAAGACAATACGATCAGTCGATGCTGTCGATAGAACTGCCAACCCCAGCGAGAGAGAGCAATGCCGACAAGGATAGAGGCCCAAAGGATAGCTTGAGGCCATAGAGCAAATCGGCAAACTGGAAATAAAAGAACACCACCTAGAATTAAATAATGCCCCAGACGACGTTCTACATGAGTGGCTTTGAGTTGGGTAATCTGTTTCTTTTGTCTCCATAGATGGTGAAGCCCAAAGCAAGCAAAAAAAGTAACGAGGGTAAAACCGTAGGTAGTTTGTGGACCTTTATCCAAAAAGCCTGAGAACCATGCAGGAAGATACCAGAGCCCAATCAAGAGACCGATAATTGTCAGGGTGCTGTGCAGCTTCTTTGGACTGTTTTTTAATTTGGGAAAAACAGGATTTTGGTTTGAATATTTGGGTCGAGACATTTCACAGTAATCTCATAAATGAACTACCCTAGCTACTTTTTATCAAGTGCATATGGGTGGATTTGATGCAGGTTAGTGCCTTTGATCACCTCAAGCTTTATCTTGAGATGATCAAAGGTTTAAGCAAGGGAGAAACGCTCCGAAGAGGTTGATTTAGGACGTGAGGTCTATCCTTTGAAACGGTTCGGAATTTAGCGTAGATGGATGATCAAAACCATAAGTCTCAGGCAGTTGAAACTCACTGAGAAACAATTATGTGGCTTGTGATCTCTTCAAACGATCTACCAATCGCATAGCCAATGCCAAGATCGTCAGAGTCGGATTCGATGAGCCAGATGTGGGAAATACCGAACTACTCACCACGTATAGTCCTTCCACTCCATGCACCTGACAGTTCCGATCAACCACCCCTGTCTTCGAATTATCAGCCATCCGCGTTGTCCCCATATGGTGATATGTGTCCCAAATATTCTCAGTCCATTGCTCCTCTGCCTTACTTACCCAATCAAAAACTTTGACTTCACCTAAACCCAAACAGGAGAACTCATCAGCCACAACTTTTGTAAACTCGTGAATGGTCTCTCGACAACTATCTGTCAACCGCCAGTCTAACTGTGCCCTAGGCATCCCCAAGACATCTTTCTCATCACTGAGCGTAATACGACTCGCTGGGTTGGGTGATTGTTCGCTATGGCACCGCAATAAAATACGACTCCGATTAGAAACTGGACTGTGCCGTAAAACACCATACTGATAGGCATTGAAAACAAGTCCTGGGAAATCTCGTATCAGTGCTTTTAGCTGAACCCTTCGAGCAGTCTCTGTGCTGGGTTGAACCTTACCTAGCAGGCTCTGCAGTACAAACAGACCATCATCTGGTGAAGACTGAAAAACTAAATCACCTATTGCATTCAAAACTTGTTTTTCTCTTTGAACAGTTTCTGCTAAGGGAATTTTAGGATAGTAAAAAGAATCTCGTCGACGATGCCAACTATATAGCCTCTGTAGTTGACGTGGACTGTCAGTTACAATCTCTGCTGAATAACAGTCCAAATGGTCCTGAAAAAATCGTCCAACTAGATCGTGTTGATTGCCCAACCCAGCTGGACAGACTTGATTAGAAGCCAATAATAGCCGCGCACTCTCAATCCCTCCACAACAGACAATAGTTGTTGTCGCCCGAACAGTTCCAGTCTTACCTGTCAACGTCCGAATCTGTACCTCTTCCATTTTTTTGCCAGCGAGATTAGGCACCAGTTGTACCGCATTAGCATGCTGTAACACTCGAAGACTGGGCAATTGTTGTAACTGTTCGCGATAAGTCTCGAAAAAATTACTCTTATAAGTGTATTTAGAGACCAAACTCCCAATTTTGTTAGGTTCAAACTCGGGAGGCTTGATTTCTAAGCGCTGCCAGGCATCCTGACCATATTCATATTTATCAAGGTGCATTACCGCTTCTGCTTGTCGGTAAAACGGATCAAGTTCCTGACGACTGAGTGGCCACCCACTAAAGGGCACCCAGTCTCTTCTCTCAAAATCAATCGGTTCTAGCGGCAAACTTTGCCCACTCCAATGCACTGTTGAACCACCCAGAATACGGTGGCGACCCTGATGGATACCAGAGTGAGTTAGGCCAATCACTTCACTATCATATAGTGCTTGAGTATCTGACTCAGTAAAGCGTCCACCACTTTCTAAAAGCACAATATCTAATGAAGTCTTGGCTAACTCTAAGGCTAGTGCAATACCAGCTGCTCCTGCCCCTACAATGCAAATGTCACACTCGATGTGGCTTCCCAATGGAAAGTCTTGAAAATCAAGTATCATCCTAAAGCACGATCCATAAACTAACAAAATGGCTTGGCAAATGTTTTTTATTTCGAAAAACTATGTAAGAGACTGATTTAAAAGTCCTTTAAGCCTTGTTTAACTATCTAAAG
>JBCDFI010000283.1:0-6859 GCA_039178155.1 Cyanobacteria bacterium P01_H01_bin.105 | reverse complement strand
CCCAGTGACTTTAACCGGGTGATTGCTGAATATGCGATCGCACCCTATCGTCTAGGGCTAACGGCCACTCCCGACCGTGCCGATGGACGACATACTGATCTCGACCAGCTTTTGGGGCCAGTGGTCTACTATAAAACAGCGGCCGAGCTTTCGGGTAAAGCGCTGGCACCTTATCAGATTGTGCAGCTAAAAGTCTCTCTTTCAGATATCGAACGTCGTCGATATGCAGACCTAATCCAGCAGCGTAATGACTTTTTGCAACAGTCTCGAATTTGGTTGGGGAGTCCTGAAGGCTGGAAGCGATTTGTGACAGCCAGCGCGCGATCTCAACCGGGGCGCAGGGCTATGCTGGCCCATCGAGAGGCCAAAAATATTGCCTTAGGCACCGCTGGCAAACTCCGATTATTGGAAGAGCTACTGGCCCAGCATTATCCTGAGCGCACAATTATTTTTACCAATGACAATGCTACGGTCTATAAAATCTCCCAAGAGTTTCTGATTCCGGCGATCACGCACCAGACTCCTGTCAAAGAACGGCGCGAAGTCTTGCAAAATTTTCGCACAGGAGATTATAAAACGATTGTGGTCTCTCACGTTCTCAATGAAGGAGTGGATGTGCCTGACGCCAGGGTTGCTATTTTGCTTTCGGGAAGCGGTTCTACACGAGAATATATTCAGCGTTTGGGACGAGTACTGCGTAAAGGTGACGGTAATAAACTGGCTATCCTGTATGAAGTGATCGCAGAAGAGACGACAGAAGAAAATATTGCTCGACGTCGTAAACAGTCTCCTCGAAAACAAGAGCGAGATACGTATCAAACCAAACCTGTGCAGCTACCGCTGGCAGCGGAGTCTAAGCCTGACTGGACATCTGATGACCTGCCCTACTAGCGATGGGCAACTGGTTGACTGAGAGTCATGACTGTTGGATCGGCAGATAAAGCGTCAATCGGTAAGGTAATGACAAATTCGGTTCCTTTTCCCACCTTAGATCGAACTCGAATATTACCCTGGTGCTGTTGAATGATTCTAAAACAGATACCTAAACCTAGGCCAGTTCCTTTCCCCACCGGCTTAGTTGTGAAAAATGGGTCAAAAATCTTTTTGCGGATCTCACGAGGGATTCCGGGACCGTTATCACAGATTATGATTTGAATTTGGTTGTATTCGATCATGCGGGTGATGATTTTGATCTTTTTGCGATCGCAATTAGCCTCAAACATTGCGTCTAAAGAATTGACAATGAGGTTAGTAAATACCTGATTTAACTGAGCCGGAAAACAGCGAACTAAGGGAAGATCGCCATATCTTTTGGCAACCGTCACCTCATGCTTGATACGATGATTTAAGATCAATAAGCTACTGTCAATTCCTTCGTGAATATCCACATCTTTGACAGTAGCTTCGTCCAAACGAGAAAAATTACGCAGCGACTGAACAATCTCATGAACCCGTTCTGCGCCCAGATTCATAGAGCCTAACAGCTTATCTAAATCTTCTAATAAAAAGTCAAAATCAATTTCCTTCTGTTTTGTAATGATAGCCTCAGCAGGCTCTGGATACTCAGCTTGATAGGTGCTAATTAATTCTAATAGGTCTTCAAAATATTCCTTTAAAGGTTCAATATTGCCTTGAACAAAGCTAATAGGATTATTAATTTCGTGAGCGATACCAGCAATCATTTGACCCAGGCTAGACATTTTTTCACTTTGAATCAGCTGGGCTTGAGTTGCTTTAAGTTCTTTTAGCGTATTTAACAGTCTTCTTGTCCGCTGTTTGACTCTGATATCTAAGGTTTGAGTAGCTATTTCTAACTCGTTGGTATACTGACCGACCCATTCAATTAACTGATTTATAGATAGAGCTAAAATACTAATATCATCCTGTGTATTGGCAGGTGCTCGTAAATCAAAGCGATTTTCTCCAGCGACTCGTTGGGCAATTAAGGTGATATCTTGAATGGGTCTGGCTACTCTTTTAGCGATCCAGTAGCCCAAAATAACGGTTGAAATGGCACCGACAGATGCCATGGCTATGATTAAAAGCCAAGCTGTCTGCTTAGCCTGAATTAAGGATTGCTGAGATGTCAGTAACACTAAATCAAAATGCTCATCTTCTAGACCCTTGAAATGGATTAGGTGAGCCGAAAACTTCTGATTATCAATGGTGATAACTGAATTATTTTGAGGATTTTTTAATTGCTCGCTTTGATTAGCTTGAAATAAATCAGATGAAAAAGTGGAGGCAATCACGACTCCATCTGCAACTACAATAATGTGTTCTTGAATAGACTGATTAATTTCAGTTAGTAATTGGTTATTGAGGACGGTGCCGACTAAAATTCCACCAATGACACCCAGGTCGTTTTTTATGGGTGCTGTTCCTATTAGAACAGGTAGGCCAACGTCTTTAGTATTTACAATGGTGGAAATGTCTACCCCCGTAATCAACAGTTTATTGACTGCTGTTAGTTTTAACTCGATATCTTTTAATACAGGATCTTGAACAGTTAGGATTTGTTGCTGGTCGCGGTTAATGACAGTAATAATATTGGCATTTATAATGCCTTTTAGAGGCAAAATAATTTGCTGCAGCTGGTTTTTGTCTTGAATCAGGGTTCCCTTGGCGACTGGCTCTTTAATCGATAGCAAACGAGCGTCTTTGCGTAAAGTATCTAGTTCTTGATCAAGTTCTCGCTTTACTAGAGCTGCTAGCTCCATAGTCCGTTTGTGTTCACCCTGCTCTAGCTTATGGGCCAAAAAATAACCTAGTGAGGCTGTACCTGCTATCCAAAATCCTACAAACATGAGGATAAAAGGTACGCTAATTTTTACCGGTAGTGAAGCGTTTTGATATCTGAGCTGAAGTTTTTTGTAAGGTGATAGGCCCATGAGCTACAGAGCATTGGAAGGGTAATTAGTATCGATCGTGATGTAGTTGGTATTTGCCAAAATATGTTTACCTTCTGGGCCAACCACAAATTCTAGAAATGATTCAGCTGCAGCAGAGGGCTGTTTGTCTAAGACAATTCCCAAGGGTAAGGTCATAGAATACTGGTCTGATTTTGTATTTTTAGCAGATGGTGACACCCCATTAATACTCAAGGTTTTGAGTGGTAACGTATGCAGCTTATTTTCATAGGGGACAGTTGCGATACTGAATTCTGTAATGGCAGCGGTTTCTAGAAGCTTATCGTCTTCGGCAAAGACAATAGCTGTCGGTGTGATGACTAAATCATTATCCAGGTACGTTTGTCGTAGTATCTGTTTTTCGTTTTCATCTTCAGTAAAGTCAAAGAGGAGGATGGCTGCATTCGGGCCACCCAGCGTTTGCCAATTGTTGATTTTGCCGCTGTAGATAGCTTTTAGCTCATCGCTGGTTAGGTTGCTGATACCGGTGACACTGTCGTGAACAACGACCACCAGAGGAGTCTCAACGAGGGGAATGTAAGTAACCTGATTGTCTATTTCATTGGGCGTTGGCACGCGGCTGACGCCGCCGATGTTAATAGCAGCACTTTTGACTCCTTGGATGCCTCCTGTAGTTTGGCTCGGGGGAAGAAAGTCAAACTCAACGTCCGTTGTTTTAGCCTGATAGGCGGCTGTCAAAAGCTCAAGCACTTCATAGGTCTCTGCTGAACCACCGATTTTGATCGTGTTAGTGCTTATGGATACAGACGAGGGACTCTGGGGTGAACAACCCAGCAGCATGAGTAGACTAATAATGGAGACATTACGTATCACTGTTTTGCTTGTAAAGACCTCTCTATAGAAGCTTGAGATCCGGACTTTATTGTCAAGGTTCCCGTACTCAAAATAGTGGATTTGATAGTCTGCGTATCCGTTTTAATAAACGTAGGTAAGTGGGCCAAATCCGGACTCATGGAGCAACTGCCCACGCTACACTAACTACGGTTATTCTGTTTGAACTCATGACTCTGCTGGCCCTACGCGCTATACATAAGGACTTTGGAATTAAGGAAATTTTGCGGGATGCCAGCTTCAGCATTGAGGAAGGAGATCGCGTAGGGCTGATTGGTACCAATGGTTCTGGGAAATCGACGCTGCTCAAGATGATTGCAGGTTTAGAGCCTATTGACAGTGGTGAAGTTTGGAAAAATGCCAGTAGCAAAATAGTTTATTTGCCTCAGCAGCCGGAACTAGATGAAGAACGCACGGTCCTAGAACAGGTGTTTGCGGATAGTGGCGATAGTATGGCGCTAGTGCGAGAATATGAGCTGATTTCTACTAGGCTTGCCGAGAGCGCAGGCGATACGGCCCAGCTAATGGCGATGCTATCACGGGTATCGCAGCAGATCGACCAGGCCAATGCTTGGGAGCTAGAAACCCAGGCCAAAGTAGTGTTGACCAAACTGGGTATTGAGGATTTTAATGTCAAGATTGGTACGTTGTCGGGAGGGTATCGAAAGCGGATTGCGATCGCAACCGCCCTCTTGGCCGAACCTGACCTCATTTTGATGGATGAGCCCACCAACCATCTAGATGCCTTATCGGTAGAGTGGCTCCAAGACTACCTGGGTCGCTATCGTGGTGCCCTGTTTCTAATTACCCACGACCGCTACTTTCTTGATCGTGTTACCAACCGCATTTTAGAAATTGATCGCGGTGATCTACTGCCCTACGCAGGCAACTACAGCTACTACCTAGAAAAAAAAGCAGCCCAAGAAGATGCCGCTGCTAGCAGTCAGAAAAAACATGCCGGAGTACTACGCCGCGAGCTGAAATGGCTCCAGCGCGGTGCTAAGGCTCGTAGCACCAAGCAAAGAGCCCGCATTGATCGCATCCGCGATATGCAAAACACCGAGTTTAAGCAGGCCCAGGGAAATGTGGAAATTGCCACCGCCGGTCGCCGCATCGGCAAAAAAGTGGTCGAGCTAGAAAACGTTACCAAAGGCTACGATGGCCGTATTTTGATCAAAGGCTTTTCCTATTTATTTACTCCAGAGGATCGCATCGGCATTATTGGTCCCAACGGTGTAGGAAAGTCCACCTTGATGAATATCATTACCGGACGAGAACAGCCTGATGCCGGTACCGTTGAAATTGGCTCTACCATTCATATCGGTTACTTTGATCAATATTCTGACGATGTCAACATTAACGAAGAGCAGCGAGTGATCGACTACTTAAAGGACGTGGCTGAGCTGGTAACCACCGCCGATGGCACTGTGATTACGGCTTCTAAAATGTTGGAGCGGTTTCTCTTTCCCCCCGATCAACAGTATGCACCCATCCATAAACTCTCCGGTGGTGAGCGTCGCCGTCTGTTTCTGTTACGGGTATTAATGCAGGCTCCCAACGTACTGATTCTAGACGAGCCTACCAATGATCTAGATGTACAGACCCTGGGTATTTTAGAAGACTATCTCGAAGACTTTAACGGCTGTGTGATTGTTGTTTCTCACGATCGCTATTTTCTCGATCGTACCGTTGAAACAGTGTTTTCGTTTGAAGGGTTAGGCAATCTCAAAAAATATCCCGGTAACTACTCAGTGTATTTGGAGTATAGGGAAAAAGCTGAACAGACTGAAAAGCAGCTTAAACAAGAGGCTTCTGCCAAATCTCAAAAAGCTCAAAACTCAAAGTCTAAGGCTCAAAAATCTTCTCAATCAAAGAAAATCTCCTATAAAGAAAAGCATGAGTACGCCTCTCTAGAAGAGAAAATTCCGGTGCTAGAAGAAGAAAAAGAAACTCTAGAAAAACAGCTCTATACCAATCCACCTAGCGATTACAACGAAATGCAGGCTCTATCCCAGCGATTGGCGGATCTGACGACAGAGATTGATACGGCAACCGAACGGTGGATGGATTTGGCAGAGCGCATGGAGTAGCTCCCATATTCACAGGACCGATCGCGCTTGATTCTTGGCAAGTGGAGGACTGCTAGCCTTAATGGCGGCTGTCGAACGCTCAGCAGCGGTTTCTGTCAGCCCTTTTGCAAAGGTTACTGTCTCCTCAAAAAATCGATATCGGGAACTAGCGGATCGTTGACCACACCTACACCGTCATAGCCCCAACGCTCCATCATTTGCTTTAGTTGCTGACCGCTAATGGCTTCTACAGCAAAACGGTTGGCGACTTCAGCAGCATGCTGATTAACATAGCTGAGGGCCTCATAGTCAGCATTAAACAACATCAGAAAGCCTTTGGATTCTTGATTACGGGGTTTTGCGGCTAGATACTGTCCGTCGTGGGTAGAACGTAGAAGATAGTAAGATTGCGTCAACATAGCATGGTAATTATTCTGTCTCTACGCTAAAAGAGAAGACTGGAATTGCCTATGCTTCCGTTGTGAAGCTTAATCTGTCAATACGATAATGCAGTTGAGTATGTAACTGTTTTGCGCCGATAAAATCATTTAAAATCATTCTAATACCGCCCGTTAAACTCACGAAAGACATACATATTGATAGCAGCCACCACAAAGCAAATGATGAAGATCAGTACACGAATACCGTAGATGGGTTCATTCATCAGCTGACCATTAGCAAATATAGGTGTAAACGAGGGCTCTATCTTCGCCATGATGAACCCGGCGACAAAGGCAGTAATAGTAGATGTTGCCTGGGAGAGATTTTTAAGTTCGTGGCTGGTGTTAGGAGCAACTAAGAAACCAATCAGCCAACCGCCTGCCCAGCCGGATACCGCAATCAGTATTGTTTGAGCAAAGCCTGGATCATTTAACTCGCCGTGGACTCGGTTAGCTAGTCGTCCCTGAAATACCTCAAATCAGGTTCCAACCTGAGCATACGTTGTCGGGGTATCGAGAAAGAAGCGGACTAACTTTCGCAGATTAAACCCACATGCCGTTAACATGGCATTCATGCGGTCCCCTGACT
>JBCDFI010000282.1:0-6881 GCA_039178155.1 Cyanobacteria bacterium P01_H01_bin.105 | reverse complement strand
TAGCGAACAAAGTTACCTCGTAATGTTCACGCGCTAAGAGTTTGTATTACCTTAGAGGGTGGCACACCTAACCCTATTGAGAGAAGGAGCCCCCAGGATGATGCAAGCTGTACGTACCTCAGTTGATTGGAACTTGCTCGCTGAGCAGGCATTAGCCGGTCAGGTAATTGACCACAATGATGCGCTGAGAGTACTGCAAGCTAACGACACAGAGCTGTTGGCACAGCTAGCCGCCGCCTATCGGGTGCGCCACCACTATTGGGGCAATCGAGTGCGGCTGCATTTTTTACTCAATGCTCAAAGCGGTCTCTGCCCTGAAGACTGTCATTATTGTTCGCAGTCTAAGATTTCGTCAGCAGAGATTGAGAAATATCCGTTGATGACTAAAGAGCGTATTTTGGCCGCTGCTGACCGGGCTTATCAGCTGAAGGCAGGGACCTTTTGCATGGCGATTTCAGGTCGAACACCAGCTCCTCACATATTGGACCAAATTTTGGATGCTGTGCGCGCAGTCAAAGCCGATTATCCCATGCGGGTATGCACGACCTTAGGGCTTTTGAATGAGGAGCAGGCTCACCAGCTCAAGGCTGCTGGCGTGGATCGGATTAACCACAATCTCAATACCGCTGAAGCCCATCATGACGACATCTGTACCACCCATGGGTACCAGGATCGTTTGGCCACGGTAAAAGCAGTCCAAGCAGCTGGGTTAACGACCTGCTCTGGCGGTATTTTGGGCATGGGCGAATCTGACGAAGATATTGTTCATTTAGCCCAATCTTTACGAGAGCTAAACGTAACCAGTGTACCGGTGAATTTTTTGATTCCGATCGAAGGCACTCCCTTTTCCAAACGCAGCGAGTTAACGCCTCAGCGTTGTTTGAGGATTTTGTGTCTATTTCGCTTTTTATTGCCATCCCAGGAAATTCGGATTGCGGGTGGCCGGGAAGTGCATTTGCGATCGCAACAGCCCCTAGCCCTCTATCCAGCAAACTCAATTTTTGTCGGCGATTATCTAACCACGGCTGGCCAAAGCGCTACCCAAGACTACGAGATGCTGCGCGATGCCGGATTTGTTTTAGAGGAACCTGACGGCAAACCACTACCAGAAAAGATTTCGTCAGTGTCGGTTGATATAAGACAGTAAACATGGATACAATAGTGTGTTCATAGCTACGCTGGTTAATACTCCTGATTTCATCGATTCGTCTTTGTATTTAGGTGTATTCTTGAGATTCCTGAATACGGTCACTGCACTAATTTGTGCTCACGTCTATTGCTGCCATAAACCTTACTTAAAGCATTGGAAAATCCTGCCAACTAAGGTGTTGTCTATACATACGGAAAAGGCATACTAAAGCAATACATAGTCTGGATGTTGATTTTTAACCACGCTCGTAGTCATCCGTCCAACTCCGGCACTAATTTTTCGGTGAGCGCGCCACCCCAGTACACACAAACATATCTATTATGACCCGTCGTATTTTTATTGGTGACATCCATGGCCATTATGACGGTCTCATGCGGCTACTTGAAGCAGTAGATGTTGATCTTCAAGACGAGGTATATTTTGTCGGCGATTTGATTGACCGAGGACCTCAAAGCCGTCAGGTCGTCAATTATGTTCGTGACAATAGCCACCGATGTGTCATGGGCAACCATGAGCAGCTACTGCTAGAAGCATTTCCCAATGGAGAAGCCCATATGCCTGCCTTCCAGGGGTGGCTATACAGTGGAGGGCAATCCACGCTATCTAGCTATACCAACGTTGACGATTTATTCGAGCACGTCAATTGGATTAAAAGTCTACCTTTATACCTTGATTTAGGAGATATTTGGCTCGTTCATGCCGGACTCAATCCACAACGCACCATAGAAGAGCAAACAAGTCACGAATACTGTTGGATTCGCGATAGTTTCCACAGTCATAAGCAACCTTATTTTTCAGACAAACTTATTATTACGGGCCATACCATCACCTTTACTCTCCCCGGTATTGATCCTGGAGAGATTGCCAGAGGTCCTGGTTGGGTAGATATTGACACTGGCGCTTACCATCCTAAAAGTGGCTGGCTAACTGCGTTAGACATCGATAACAGTATGGTTTATCAATTTAATGTGTTTAGTCATATGCTGCGGATACGCCCCACGAAGGAAGCCGAAGCGATGGTAGAACAGAGCAAAATCAAACAGCGTTCTAGTCAGCTCGTAAACTCTTAGCACTGATATTCATAAATGTGCGTGAAAGACTATCACGACGAATCGGTTTACTCAAATAGTCATTCATACCCACTTTTAGACAATAATCCCGATCTTCAGAACTCGCATTAGCAGTCATAGCAATAATCCAAGGCTGAAAAATTTTCTGGCCCATCTGACGAATACGACGGGTAGCTTCTACTCCACCCATCTGTGGCATGCGCATATCCATTAAGACGACATCATAGACACCTTGCTCAACGGCTTCAATCGCAGCTCCACCATTCGCGACCGTATCAGATTGATGCCCCAGTAGCTGCAACATCTGCTGAGCCACCCGCTGATTTATAGGATTATCATCAGCAATCAACACCTTTAAACTAATAGTCTGGTCATCGTCACTAGTCGTATCCAAATGCTCCTCCGCAGAGATCAAGGATAGAGAATGGCTTGGATGAATATGCATTAATGACCGATATAATGCTGCTTGTTTAACCGGTTTCCAAACAATAGCCAAGTCAGATTGCTGATTATGACTGAGATTTTCTTTAAGGTCAGCCAATAAAATCATTGGCATGTGGGGCTGATCCATCGCTTGTCTCAACGATCCAACAGCACTCATACTATCAATCTTGGTAATTGCAGCGTCTAAAATCACTCCGTCAAAGTGTTGACTCTGTTGAATAAGTAGCAAAGCATCAGCTACGCTGCGACAGAATATTACCTCAATGTCTAGTATTTCTAACTGCCAACCCAAACTCGTCCGACGAGTTATATTTTTATCAATAACCAAAATGCGGTGGTTAGACCAGTTAGTTAGGGGATCAGGACGTTCTGGCCAAATTGTCACCGGATCAACCTGAGCCCGAATCGTAAAGAAAAACGTACTTCCTCGGTTCACTTCACTTTCCACCCACAAACGTCCTCCCATCGTTTCAGCTAACCGTTGGCTAATGGTTAACCCCAGACCCGTGCCCCCATATTTACGAGTGGTTGATGAGCTAGCTTGACGAAACGGCTCAAAAATTTGCTTAAGGCGGTCGGCTGGAATACCAATACCCGTATCTCGCACCGCAAACAACAACAACACAGATTGAGTTGAAGGATGAGCGCGGCGAACAACTGGAACCCCCAGGTCGTCACTGGGAGCCATCTGCACTATCACAGCAACCTCACCCTTAGCAGTAAATTTCACCGCGTTGCTGAGGAGATTTAGCAAAATCTGTCTCAATCGAATTGGATCGCTAATAATCACTGGCGGCGTATCAGGAGCCACCATATAAACCAAGTCTAAAGGTTTATCAGCTGCGCGAGTCGCAACGATATCTAAACTCTCTTCGATAGAATTACGAAGATTAACTGGATATTCTTCTAGAACCAGACGGCCAGCTTCAATTTTTGAAAAATCGAGTACATCATTAATCAAGGCTAATAAGGCCTGACTACTATTTTGAATAGTCTCGCTAAACTCTCGCTGTCTGGGATCTAGAGGAGTCTCTTGCATCATTTCAGAGATACCAATAATGGCATTCAGCGGTGTGCGCAACTCGTGGCTCATCGTTCCCAAAAATTCATTTCGTGCTCGTAAAATAGCGCTGCTACGTAGACGATCGGTAAAAATAATCAGTCCCTCCGTCAAACTTAGCAACACAATGGGGGTAGCCACTGGCAACACTATGTTTTGAAAGCGTGCTCCTAAACAAAGCGCGAACCAAAGTACTACGGCAATTGACCAAAGTCCTACCTGATTGAGAAAGGAGCGGTCCTTAAGTCCCCAACTCATCAATGGCCCTATCACTAAAATGGCGAATAAGATCCATCGTGGAGCTAGCACTCGTAGCTGATTGTTCTCTAAAATGTTGTGCATAACAGCTACATGCACATAGACTCCGCCTACAGGATCTTTACTGTTAAACGGGGTGCGTAATTGTTGATCAATTGCGGTGCCTGTAGAGCCCAAAACAACAATTTTATCTTTAAAGTTGTTATGGGGAATTTTATCATCAAGAACATCGACCAGGCTAAAATAAGCAAGCGATTGATCTTTTACAGGACTAGGCCAGTTAATATTAAGCTGTTGTTCGGATGGTAAATCAATCTTATCGGCGATCAGACTGTAAGCGTAGGCTGTAGCCAAGGCTAGTGAGCGACTGTTAGAGATATAGAGGGCGTGGCGACGAGTAATACCATCAATGTCCGGTTCTTGATGAATATGACCAACTGCGATCGCATTTTCTTGTAACAATACGGTAGGCTCTAACGGTTTATCATCCGTCTCATTCGCAGTTGCTAAAACAACTCCGCCATGACTCTTCATCGCTTTGGCCAATGCCTCATCGTCAGGCCCTGATTCAGGCATCAGAATATCAAACGTTATTAACGTCGCACCAGCTTCAGTTAACTTTTGAATGAGTTTAGTATACTGTCGTCTTGATAATGGAAATTCACCCAGCTTCCTCAAAGTAGGATCATCAATTCCAATAACAACAAGCTCTTCATTCCAGGGTTGAGACCCACGTAAACGAGTCAAAGAATCAGCAGACAAATTCTCTAAATGCCTAAAGGCTCCTAGAGAAAACAAAGAACCAACCACACCACTGACCAGCAAACCTGGCAGCAGGGGCTCACATCGCCGTAGCAGTTTACGCAGATTAGGGAACCACCAACTCATAGACTTGAATTGTGCCCAGGGGAGTAACAACAGTTGCCTCAATTCGTCGATTATCAGGCAGCGGCAGCTCTAGATCAAAGTTGCCTTCGCGATCGATTTCTTGAGTTTCATCATCAATAACTAGCAAATTTACAGGGAACGTATTCCCTTCTATAAGAACTATCAATTCGCCGTCACGTCGTTGACGCTCTAGCCGTAAAAGATTTAATTTTGGATCTTCTGTAATGGGTACGGGTTCTGACGGAGGTTCTCCTGGAATCGTGAAATTTTGAAATCCAGCATTTACCGGCACCGAAACACCTTGAGCTTCAGACGCGACGATCCCTTCTTCAACCACGAGCGATGAACGACCACTCGGCTGAATTGCTATACCAAAATTTGTACCCCGTACCCCGTTCACTCCAGCTGGAGTGCGAATCTCTAAACGAGACTCAGGATTAGTAAAAGGACGTACAAACACCCTAGCTTGGCCACGGCTGACATCCAGTTCCGTGACTTTGCCGCCGCGAGGCGTAGTGTACAGCTGTACGATTCTCAGCGCTGTATTTTCAGAAACACTCACAAAGCCGACCTGAGTATCAACAGCAAGTCGGGCCAACGAGCCAGCTCCTGTGCGCACTCCGTCACCCACAGCACCTAATCGTTGTCCTATCTGAGCTTGACGCCACTGACCACCGTTTAGAAAATCGACAGTACCGCTAACATTTCTCAGTTCGAGCCATCGATCTACACGTACCGAGAGAGGACGGGCATGGGTCTCTAGGGAAAGACTCACCACGGCTATACCCACACCCGCCAACAATGCCAAACGCTGTGGATGTAAATGACGAAGCATATTACGATTAAGCTCGATCATTTTTCCAGGTCCTTCTATACATCTTCTACATGTCGTGCGTACAGACTACCAATCCAATCATGGCATAGGGGCTCAACCACAGTATTTAAGGTCATGACATTGGCCTGTGGATTCAGGCCATTTGGCCGAAACAGCTGATCTTAAAAGGCAGAGGCCTCTGCAATGAGAAAATTGTGAGCAACAGCGCTTAGTGTCCCAAGCGAGTCCGATGCATAATTCGTACATCGATATCTAAGAACTCGTGCATACTTTCAGTCAGCTCATTTGCATCGCTGTAATTATCAAAGGATGCAACATGAATATAGCGGCCTAATCTTGATGAGGTCAAAAACGCATCCGGAATACAGGTACGAATAGCAGGCAAACTTTCCTCAAGATCGTAGGTTTGCAGAACAATGTAGGGACGATCTGACAGCTGACCAATGACAATTCTGTCGTCTTTCTCAATAGTGCTAAATGCCTGGGGGACCACTAAAAAGTCACAGTTATCAGATTGAGCTGAGGCACTGCTATTAGGCAACCATAGCAATGTACTCACTGTGACCAGACAACTCATGAACTTATGCAAATTATTCAAGCGTGTATCCCCAGTATTCAGAGACATCTAACTAACAAGTAGTACCTTTTAACAGTACGTTCTAGCTCAAAAAAGCAAGAAAAACGTTTACATTTCATACAACATTAAAGATCAGTCTCTATTGCCGTTGAGATGCTTAACTGGGGTATCCGTCGGTAGTTTGTCAGCGTGATGCCGACTAAAGAAGTACGCTGACGTCAAGCTATGATTTGTCATCAACGCTGACGTCATCCGGCGATGGGACAAACGCTCGTTGGCCTGGAGCCATAGCGGCGACGTGGGATGAGTCGGCTGATGATTGGCGGGCTGATGGTCGTACTGAGCGGGTTCGGCTGTCATCGTTGAGTCTTGGGGCAGGCCGTTCCCCATACCGGTCGCCAACACTAAAATAGCGAGCCCAATAACCATTGGCTGCGTCAGTTTTTGATTGACCTTACCCGCTAAGCATCGAGCCTGGGCTATCAACGACGTCCGATGACCGATGGATGGCAACATGAATTTATACAGCTACTTAGCTAGGACTGAAGTGTAAGTTCCAGGTTATTACAAAAATAAATATTTTGCATTACATATTTTTA
>JBCDFI010000281.1:0-6888 GCA_039178155.1 Cyanobacteria bacterium P01_H01_bin.105 | reverse complement strand
TAGATCTGCCTGAATTACCCGAGTTAGATGATTTGTTTGCACCGGAGTCGGTGATTTTAGCTGCGCAGGAGTTAGCAGCTGAGGCGTTTGGTGCGGAGAAAACTTGGTTTTTGGTGAATGGGTCTACCTGTGGCATTGAGGCGGCGCTCATGGCTACTTGTAATCCAGGCGATCAGGTCATTGTGCCTCGTAATGCTCATCAGTCGGTGCTGTCTGGGCTCATTTTATCGGGGGCTATGCCTGTGTGGATAGCCCCCACCTATGATGCCTTGTGGCAGCTGGCGCTAGGGATCACTACGGATGCTGTCGCCTCTGCTTTGCGGCAAAACCCTAATGCTAAGGCCGTGGTGGTGGTATCACCTACCTATGAGGGCGTGTGTAGTGACATTGCTGCCATATCGGCTGTTGTCCACAGTTATGACATCCCTTTGATTGTAGATGCGGCCCACGGTCCTCACTTGGCCTTCCATGCTGGGCTACCGTCGTCGGCTCTAAGCCAGAATGCTGATATCGTTATTCATTCGGCTCATAAGGTTTTAGCTGCCTTTACTCAAGCTGCATTGCTGCATATACAAGGAGATCGATGCGATCTCAATCGCTTGCATCAGGCATTGCGGATGACTCAATCCAGTAGTCCTAGCTATCTTCTCTTAGGCTCTTTAGATGCTGCTCGCCATCAGATGGCCAATGACGGCCAGGTGCTAATGGAGCAGACTCTTGCCCTCGCTGATGTGGCCCGTCGTCAGCTATGCGACCGGCTGCCCGTGTTCAATGCTTCAGAGCAGAGTATCTTTCAGCAAGACTTAACTCGGCTTACGGTTGATGTATCGGCTCTAGACACCACTGGATTTGAGGCCGATGCTTGGCTACATGAACATGGGGTGACTGCTGAATTACCCACATTGCATCAGCTGACCTTCATTATCAGTTTGGGTAATTCGATGCAAGATATTGAGGGCTTGGTTCAAGGGTTAACGCATTTGCCTGCAACTGGAGCTGCGCAGCGAGTTCAGCCGTATTGGGATGTTCCAGTGGCCAACCTGTCCCCCCGTGACGCTTTTTTTGCTCCTACAGAAGTGCTTTCCATAGATAGTGCCATTGGTCGTCTAAGTGCCGATGTCATCTGTATTTATCCACCAGGTATTCCAAATCTAATGCCGGGAGAGCTGATTACAGAAGACGTGCTCACAGCATTGAGACTGTCTCAAACGTCGGGGGCTCATCTGAGCGGTTTGGTGGACCCTACGTTTCAGATGGTTAGGGTATTGCAGACAGTGGACGGACTTTGCCTCTAGCTAATGCTTAAGAACAGCGCTATCCTCAGGCTATTCCAGCGTTTTGAGGCAGATTTTCATGGAGCCGCTCTGGCCCTATGCCACTCCCGGTATTCCCGACCGTTTATTTGAGCAACTACCTGGTATCCCCATGAGTCAACGCGAGGTGCGTTTAGCGCTTCTGAGTGCCCTGCGGCTTGCTCCTCAGGCGGTGCTTTGGGATATTGGAGCAGGTACCGGAACTATTACTGTAGAAGCCGCTTTGCTATGCCCACAAGGTGAGATCGTTGCCGTCGAGCGTGATGAAGATGTAGCAGCATTGATAAAAAATAACTGTCGGCGGTTTGGGCTTTCTAATGTTGATGTTGTAGTAGGTAATGCTCCTAATTGTTTTGATAGTCTGCCGCATATACCTGATGCAATTTTGGTGGAAGGGGGACGAGATCTCAAACCCCTTTTGGCCCATGCCTGGACTAAGCTCGCTTTCCGTGGCCGCTTAGTGGTGACCGCAGGAAATTTTCAGTCGCTGTATGCGATTTCTGAGAGTTTTGCTGATCTACAGGTGCGTAATATCGAAGTCGTTCAGACCGGTGGTAGTCGGTTAGAAACCCGTGGTTCTAATCAGGTGTTAAAACCGATCGTGCCAACATTTATCCTCAGTGGTGAAAAGTTTTAGATTTAGCCAAGTTTTCCTAGGATGAATGACTTGATTCACCTCAGATATAAGTATAACTGTAGCTATAAAGCCTTGATAAAGCAGGCCTGAATCTTTGTGTCATGGTGGTTACGTAACGTTCCCTTGACTCGTTTGAATGTAGCGGGTAAGTAACTTTTCTTAGACTATGCCTTATGGTGTAATGAGTTTGGAGGCTACCTAGCTTGATTTCTTTGAAGCTACACATTTGGAGCCAGCAATTTTGGGGAGCATCAGCTTTTGCCTCAACGTTGCTCAAGGGTTGCTATCCTCAAATCATCAACAGTGAAGATCTATCTGGTTGCTAGGTGACTGGCATGCTCAGCCAGAATGCTAAAGCGATGTCTACGTGTTTTTAACATAACCCCTTCGGTGTTTAGTCATGATGACCATTGATTATTACCCGAATAAGACGACTGAATCCTCCTCGGTTGTGTCTCGGCGACCCTGTTTGGATATTACCGTTGTCATACCCACTTACAATGGGGCCGAACGTATTCCTCAGGTGTTGGATCGGCTTAAGCAGCAGCAGGGAATAGTCGGTCTGAACTGGGAAGTTATTGTTTGTGATAATAATAGTTGCGATCGCACCGCTGATGTGGTGATCGATTATCAACACAATTGGCTTCAGGAGATTCCGTTACGATACTGTTTTGTTGCTGAACAAGGGGCTGCATTTGCTAGACAAAGAGGGGTGATGCAGGCTCGTGGACAGATTGTTGCGTTTCTAGATGATGACAACATTCCGGCGTATGATTGGTTGAGCCGTGTTCATCGCTTTGCGAATGATTATCCTCAAGCAGGTGCATTTGGTAGTCAGATCCATGGCGATTTCCATGGTGATGTGCCTGAGGGATTTGAGCGTATTGCTTGCTTTTTAGCCATTGTTGAGCGAGGAAGTAACCCTCATCTCTATGATCCAAAGTCTAAGATTTTACCCCCAGCAGCTGGGTTGGCTGTTCGCAGATCAGCATGGTTAGAAGCAGTTCCAGAGCGGTTGTTTCTAAATCACAAAGGTAAAAATGCGGGGCTTGCCAGCGAAGATTTGGAAGCGATGCTCCATATTCAGAAAGCAGGCTGGGAAGTCTGGTACAATTCTGATATGGTGGTTACCCATCAAATTCCCAGCCAACGACTGCAGCAGGAGTATCTAGTTGCCTTGTTTCGCTGTGTTGGCCTCAGTCGATTTTATATTCGTTGGCTAGGCACACAAGATTGGCAACGTCTCTTTAAAGCTCCAGCCTATGTTGCCAACGATCTACGAAAGCTAGCTCTTCACTATCTTAAAAACGGGCTACGACAAACGAGTTTAGATACCGTAACTGCCTGCGAACGCTCATTATTGACAAGCACGCTGATCAGTCCTGTCTTTTTGCTACGAAAGCTATCTCAGGATATTTGGCAAACCCGTTGGGATAATTTGCAGCTACCTGACCGTCAGAAATGGCTACGGCGATTGACAGATGCTTTTGAGGCTGGTCAGTTTGATCTGTATCAGCAAGAAGTTGTTTTTCTAGGCAATTCGACAAATCTTGAGGAGATAAAGACAACAGGATCGCAGTTTGAAATCTTGTTGCGGTTGCGTCAAGATTCTCCCGGGCAGTTACCAACCCCTCCGGCTCATTTTTTTCCTACAGCCGAACGTTATGGTCTAATGCGTACCCTTGACCGGCGAATTATAAAACAGGTCTATAGTACGTTGGACTCCTCGGTATCCGATGCTGTGTACTCCCTCAATCTCTCGGCAGCCAGCATAAGTGATCCAAGTTTTCCAAACTTTTTAGAAGAGCAACATAGACGGTATCCGGTCAATGCAAAAAACCTATGCTTTGAAATTTCTGAAGCTGTTGTTCTGGATTTAAGAGCGGACGTTAGAGTTGTGGTGGATCGGCTTAGACGATTGGGTGTACGTATCGCTATTGATGAGATTACCGAGATTATGCCAGTGGCTGATTATGGGGTTCAGCTATCTGTGGATTGTCTGAAGCTGAGTAAAAAGCTGGTGGAGCGTCCTGATGGACTGCGAGATGACTGGATTGCTCTTATTCAAAAACAGGGGATTCAGCTCGTTGCCAAAGGGGTCGAAACCCAGCCTGTACTTCATCGGCTGCAAGCCTTGGGTATTCAATATATTCAGGGATATCAGCTATCTAAGCCGTCTCCATTTAATCTAGGGGTTAGCTATGGTTGATTTTACGGTTGCGATTCCTACTTACAATGGCGCTCAGCGGTTGCCTCAGCTATTGGAGGCGTTGCGATCGCAAATCAAGACAGAAGCTCTCACCTGGAATGTACTGGTGGTCGATAACAACAGCACCGATCATACAGCTGAGGTAGTAGCTCAGTTTCAGGCCGATTGGCCTACAGGCAGTCCCTTGCGGTACTGTATCGAAACCCGACAGGGAGCTGCCTACGCTCGGCAGCAGGCAATTTACCTGTCTGATAGTGTGTGGGTCGGTTTACTGGATGACGATAATATTCCTGCCGAAGACTGGGTCGCCCAGGCCTATCAGTTTGGTATCGCTCACCTCCACGCTGGAGCATTTGGTGGTCAGATCCATGGGGACTTTGAATCACCGCCATCGCCAGACTTTCGGCGTATTCAATCCTTTTTTGCAATTCGAGAACGCGGGCATAAACCCCATCGATACGAGCCAGAGACACTCAATTTACCTCCGACGGCGGCTGTGGTCGTGCGTCGTGATGCATGGCTAGAAAGTGTACCAAAAAAGCAGCTTCTGGTAGGGCGTATTGGTACCTCTATGATGGGTGGAGAAGATTTTGAAGTGATGCTGCATATGCACCATCACGGTTGGGAAATTTGGTACACCCCTACTATGCATGCCTATCATCAAATTCCTAGTTGGCGGTTAGAGCGCGACTATATGCAGTCGCTAGTTAAGGCGGCTAGCTTATGTATTTGTCCTTTGCGATTGATTAACGTTGCACCTCAACGACAGCCGATAATCGCTGCTAAGGTATTTATAGGCGCACTGCGACGTGCAATTCTACACTGGGTTAAATATCGTGGCAAGCTAGCAACTGATGATATTGCTGCTTGTGAGATGACGTTTTTCGTATGGACTATGCTCAGTCCGCTGTACATGCTGAAACAGCGTTTGCTGTGACCGTGATCTGTCAAACGCCAAAAGACAACGCTGGTTAAAAAATGTCAGCAACATGTGTCATTCTGTGCCGACTCTTGGCTGATACCGTATGACTAATCCAGTTATTTCTGCTGTTATCTGCACTTATAATCGAGCCGATCGGCTGATCCTGGCTCTAGAAGGGTTAAAGACCCAGACATTGTCTAAAGAGAGGTACGAAATTGTCGTTATTGATAATGCCTCGACTGATACTACCAAAGCTGTTTGTGATGACTACAAACAGCAGCTACCCCATTTGGCTTATCATTACGAGCCGATTCAAGGCTTGTCAACGGCTCGCAATACAGGCCTCAACGTTGCAAATGGCGACTATGTTGCGTACTTAGATGATGATGCCATTCCATGTGCCAACTGGCTAGAGGATATTGTTACGGCTTTTTCCACTATCCAGCCTCAGCCAGCTGTGGTGGGTGGACCTATATATCCCATTTGGGAACAAGAACCGCCAGTCTGGATGCACTATTACGTTCAGGGCTACTTTACAGTTTTAGATCACGGGACGGAGGCAGGTTGGTTTCCTGACGGTGAGTATCCCTACGGAGCCAACATGGTCTATCGGCGAGATGTGTTGCTCAAGCATAACGGCTTTTCTGAAGACCTTGGCCGTGATGGTAAGAGTCTGCTGTCGGATGAAGAGAGATTGTTGAACCTGACTATTGAAGCCGATGGTGGGCAGTTTTACTATGTACCCTCGGCGTCGGTGCAGCATTGGGTTCCCAAAGAGCGCATCAGTCGTAGCTGGTTGTTGAAGCGGTGCTACTGGCAAGGGCGTTCAGGTGCTGTCGTCGATAACACTCTTGGGGTACCGGTGACGCAGCAGTGCATAAAAGGACTTCGAGGCATTTGCAACGGTAAGCGCTGGTTGTCACAGGTTTTACCCAATCCACAGCGACGTATTCGTACGGGTGCCTGGTTGGCTTGGCATTGGGGATACTTACAGCAATCATTTCAGCATGGAGTATTCCTGTAGCTGTGAGTCGGTGTCAACTTTGCTATTCTTTTAATCATCTTCATCATATTTTTAAGAAACTCCTGGAACTTCTTATATTTAACTTCCAGATTGATTAGCTACTATTGATTCAACGCTCTGGCAACTCTGACTAAGCCATACGCTCTCTACCATAGAGGTTCCAAGTACTCTCATTCCTACTTTGCTGTAGTTTTTGCTCAACTATTGTCTATGGGCTGAGAGATGGACGACTCAATAGTTTGTGTCTTTGGAGCTTGTGTCTTTAGGCGTATGGCTAGAACGCTCATGTAAGGTCTTTTGCATTTAGCCTGTGGGGATTTATCTACTATGACTGCTCTTATCGCTATTGGTCTTGATGCTGCCGATCCAGCAGTTTTAGAAACTTGGATGGCAGCTGGCCACCTACCGACGTTGGCTCGCCTCAAGCAGCAGGGCTGCTATGGGCATTTGTCTAATACCGAGCATTACCGCGCTGAAACACCCTGGACAACCTTTATTAGCGGTCAAGTCCCCGAGGAAACAGGGTACTGGGGACCGATAAAGTATGATCCCCATACTTACTCTGTCAAAGAGGTTGGAGCCTATACCTATCAAGAAAATCCTCCTTTTTATGCCCTAGGTGACAAGCGCAAGGTTATTGCGTTTGATATCCCTCAATCTGCGTTGTCAGACGATGCATGCAGGTGCGCGCGCGAGCTCGTGTGCGGTGGTTACACACACGCACGCGCGCACCTTGTACGCCGGCTTGCCCAGCGCCATGTTCCACAGCGCGATGCCCCTGTC
>JBCDFI010000280.1:0-6968 GCA_039178155.1 Cyanobacteria bacterium P01_H01_bin.105 | reverse complement strand
GTCCCGAAGACTCTGCTAGAGATTACCTCCGACCATGACTATGCAGTGATTGAAATGGGCATGCGGGGTCCAGGGGAAATTGCCCTACTAGCTCAAATTGCCCAGCCAAATATATCTGTAATTACCAATGTGGGAACCGCTCATATTGGTCGACTGGGCTCAGAACAGGCGATTGCCGATGCAAAATGTGAGCTGCTGACCCATATGCCAGCCGATGGCATCGCTGTGCTCAATTACGATAATCAACGATTAATGGATACGGCAGCCCGAGTGTGGTCCGGGAAAACGATTACCTACGGGCTTACGGGGGGCGATGTACGTGGCTATTTTCACGGACAAACGGTCGTTGTAGACGATGTGGCGCTGCCATTACCCTTAGAAGGACAGCATAATGCGCTGAATTATTTGAGTGCGATCGCAACTCTCCAGGCCCTAACCCTGGACTGGCATTGTCTAGCTAGCGGTCTCATCATTAATATGCCAACCGGTCGGGCCAAACGCCACGAGCTGGATAACGATATCATCCTTTTAGATGAGACCTACAATGCTGGGGCCGAGTCAATGGCAGCCGCCCTGCGTTTACTCAAAGACCAACCCGGCAAGCGTCACATTGCAGTACTAGGAACGATGAAAGAGCTGGGCCACAAGTCAGTTGAGCTGCATCGGGCCCTAGGTAAAGTTGTCCAATCACTAGGCATCGATCAGTTATTTATTTTGGCAGATCCTGCCGAAGCAGAGGCTATGGCCACAGGAGCCGCAGATGTACCCCACCAAAAATTTGCGAGCCACACCGACCTAGCACGACATCTCCAGAAATTTATCCAGCCCGGCGACCGGCTGCTGTTCAAAGCATCGCGCTCAGTAGAAATGGATAAGGCGATGGAGCCGTTACTGACTCATCAGGCTGATTAAACGAGCCATCTGAGATGATTAAAGAGATTAATTAAGCCCCACGAAATCTGCTCTACAATAAAAAATCTGGCGTTGCTGATCCTCAGTGCGTTGTTCTGATGCCTTTAGTCTAGTCGTGGCTCTAATCCTTACACAAGAGCATATTGAGCGTATGCAAGCCCATGCGGAGCAAGCCTACCCCCATGAGGGCTGTGGTTTGTTGGTGGGGCACTTTGATGCGGCAACTGACCAAAAAACCTTGGTACATATCGCCCTGCTAGAAAATGCCTGGGCTGCTAATGTGTCAGCAGATTTGGCTGCACGAGGAGCCGAGCGGGGGCATGACGACACGGCAACGATGACCAAAGCTCGTCGCTATTGGATCGATCCCAAAGATTTATTTGAAACCCAGCGACAGGCCAGGGCTGATGGTTTGAATATTATTGGGGTCTATCATTCCCATCCCGATGCTGAGGCTATACCGTCAGAGTGCGATCGCGACCTGGCCTGGTCCACCTATGCTTACATCATTGTGTCTGTGCGTCATGGCATCGCTGTCGATCTCCAAAACTGGCAGCTAGATCACAACCATCAATTTCAACCCGAACCCTTAAAAATTGCCCCAGCTTCTGCGGCAAAAGATCGAATGCCGCTCTTGTCGTCCTGAAATTAAAAAAACGCTATCCTACAGCGTTTCAAAAGACTCCTCCAATTCTTTTTCGTTCTTAAGGAACCATGCTGAATCCAAATCTGGATGACATCCAACTGACTAAAGAAGACTATGAACGCTACTCACGGCATCTAATTTTGCCCGAAGTTGGCGTCGACGGCCAGAAACGGCTCAAGGCTTCCAGCGTACTGTGTATCGGTACGGGCGGTCTGGGCTCCCCCTTAATTCTCTATTTAGCAGCAGCGGGTGTGGGTCGCATCGGCCTGGTGGATTTTGACGTGGTTGACTATTCCAACCTCCAGCGTCAAATTATCCACGGCACCGCTTGGGTCGATAAACCCAAAATCGAGTCCGCCAAAAGCCGTATTCTCGACATCAATCCCCACTGTCAGGTTGACCTTCACAATACCCGTCTCAGCTCCGACAATGCCCTGGAGATTTTTGAGCCCTACGACATTGTGGTAGACGGAACCGATAACTTTCCTACGCGCTACCTGGTAAACGACGCCTGTGTACTGCTCAACAAACCCAACGTTTACGGCTCTATTTTTCGCTTTGAGGGTCAAGCAACCGTCTTCAACTATGAAGACGGTCCCAACTATCGCGATCTGTACCCCGAGCCACCACCGCCGGGTCTTGTTCCCTCCTGTGCTGAGGGTGGTGTACTAGGAATTCTTCCCGGCATTATCGGTGTGATTCAAGCGACCGAAACCATCAAAATTATTTTGGGCGAGGGCAACACCCTCAGCGGTCGTTTATTGCTGTATAACTCCTTGGACATGACATTCCGGGAGCTAAAGCTACGTCCCAACCCGGTACGCCCGGTGATCGAAAAGCTAATTGATTACGAACAGTTTTGTGGTATTCCCGATGCCCAAGCGGCTGAGGCAGAACAAAAAGCAGCTATGAATGAAATGAGCGTTACCGATCTCAAAGGATTACTCGACAGCGAAAGTAGCGACTATATTTTGCTAGACGTGCGCAATCCCAATGAATATGAAATTGCTAAGATTCCCGGCTCGGTTCTGATTCCACTTTCTGAGATTGAGAGTGGTACCGGTGTTGAGAAGGTACGAGAATTAGTCAATGGCCATAAACTAATCGCCCATTGCAAGATGGGTGGTCGTTCTGCTAAGGCACTCTCGATTCTCAAAGAGGCTGGCATTGAAGGTACAAATGTGACCGGCGGTATCCTCGCCTGGAGTCGTGAAGTGGACCCTTCGGTACCTCAGTACTAAGGTCTCCCTCTCTCACAATCCCTCTCTCTAGGGCTACGGTGTACACACATCTCGGCAAGGACTCAAAATCCTGCATTATCCCTCTTAATCCCCCCTTCCCAAGGGGGAAACTCCAATTTCCCCCCTTACCAAGGGGGAGTTAGAGGGGGCGAGGTAACCGAGAATGCTAGTTTTCAAGACTCGTGTATACACCGGAGTTCTTTAGGGAGTGGGGGTTCCCAAGGTCTTTTCTTACTCAAGAAAAAGATATTTTTTATCTATTATCTGTCTAACCCTTCTGTGTTATGTCTCTCAAAGACCGCGTCAGCGATGAAATTAAAGCTGCGATGAAAGCTCGCGATAAGGTTCGTTTAGAAACCATTCGTAGCATCAAGAAAGTCATCCTTGAAAAGGAAACAGAAGTGCGCCCTAAAGGACAGGATGCACTTACCCCTGAGCAAGAAATTGAGGTTGTCACTCAGTTAGCCAAACAGCGCAGAGACTCGATTGAACAGTACACCAAGGCAGGTCGTAACGACCTTGCAGAGAAGGAAGCTCAAGAGCTCGCGATCTTGCAAGAGTATTTGCCTGAGCAAATGTCTGATGATGAAGTCGAAGCGGTGATCGATGAATTGATCGCAAAAACTGGAGCCAGTGGACCTCGCGATATGGGTAAAGTGATGGGTCCTGCTATGAAACAGATGAAAGGCAAAGCTGATGGCGGAAAAGTGCAGGCATTTGTCAAAGCAAAATTAGCAGGCAGTTAACCCACTCAGGAATATATAGCAAAAACGGAGCCACAGTTTTTGTAACTCCGTTTTTGCTATAAGAGAGAATTCTCGAAGAGAAAGTCTCGAAGACTTTTATCGTTAGCGTTGGTACTAACGTCGAGGTTGATAATATACCTTTTGACCTTCATTAGGCACAAAGATACACTCACGAGCAGAACGCCAGAAACTAGTCCAGACAGAGTCCTTACCCTCGCGATAATAGTCTCCTAGAATTGGTTTAATGGCCTCAGTCGCATCTTTAAGATGGTAGTGGGGCATATTCAAAAAGATGTGATGGGCTACATGGGTCCCAATATTGTGGTGAATGTTGTTAACAATCCCATAGTCACGATCAATAGTAGACAAAGCTCCTTTTAGGAAATACCAGCTATCGTTGCGATACCAGGGAATATCAGGTTCTGTATGGTGGAGAAATGTAACCAAATCTAGCCACATGACAAAGACCAGATAGGGCATTACATAGAACTTAATCAGAAAAACTAAGCCAAACTGTAATCCGATCCAACCGAGGAATCCGATAAAAAGTGTCCATAGCGTAGTGCTAGTAATGACATCCCACTTTTCAGAAGAACGGAATAAATCACTTCCAGGCATAAAGTGAGACCCTTTACGACCGGGAGAACGCTTAAATAAATAAAATGGATAAGCTAAGAGAAACAGATTGAACCGAATTGCTTTGCCAATGGCATCCATTTCGTTGTAGGTGTCTTCAGAAATGGGGTACCAGCTTTCGTCTGTATCAATATTGCCGGTATTAGCATGGTGGGTACGATGGCTAATCCGCCAGCCATGAAAGGGCACCAAAATGGGTGTATGACTGAGATGACCAATAAGATTGTTCAGCCACTTGTGTTTAGAAAATGAGCCATGGCCACAGTCATGACCCACCACAAACAAAGCCCAAAACATAGTGCCTTGCACTAACCAAAATAGAGGAAAAAAGAGCCAGGAATTAAGGCTATAGGCGATGCCATAAAGACCAGCGATAATGCCAATATCCAGGAAAAAATAAGCTAAGGAGCGGCCGGTAGAGGGTTTAAAACAGTAGTCTGGAATCGCCTCCTTAAGGTCTTTAAGAGTAAATGGAAGCTCGCTCTTAGAGAAGTCTGAAGCTCCAGTTGGGCGGGTAGTTAATTGCACTTATTACCTACGTTTGACGTCTAAAATCAAACTTTGCAGCCTAATGCATTGCGAATTGGTAAAGAGCACCCGCATTAAGCCTTAAAGGTGATTTACAAAGCTTTACAATACTATACTTTGAGCCACAGGCGTGAGATCAGACAGTGAATTAGAAGAAATATTCCGACAAAACGCTGAGTCTTTATAGGCACTTAACATATAAAGAGATAAGGGGTAACAAATAGTATGAGCGTGCTGAGGTTTTACGCTGTCAGGATTGATACGTTATCACCCAGAACCGCTACCCAGAACCACTATTTATGATAGCTGCCACCCTGCAAAATAGTCTTACCGCGATACAGCTGTTCCAACAACAATAGTCTTGCGACTTCGTGGGGAAACGTCAACGCTGATAGGCTAATCACTTGATAGGCCTTTTGTTTGAGATGAGAACTTACTCCAGTTGGCCCACCTATAAAAAATACCAACGTGCCAGAAGCTTCTTGACCTAGCCAATGGGCAAACTTAATCGAGTCAACATGCTTACCATCTTCCGAGAGTACGAGCAGTTTGTCGTAGGTTTTGAGTAAGTCGAGGACTTTTTTAGCTTCGGTATCTGGGTTAGTATCCTTTATCTCCAAGAGCTCAACCTCTGGTAGGCGCTGGGCGTAGAGACTGACACCGTCTTTTAGCCAGCCTTTTTTAATCTTACCGACCGCAATAATTTTGACCTTAGGAAAGCTTTGTCCCATTTATTGCTAGTTTTGAGTTTTAAGTGCTGAGTTTTGAGTGGGTTATCCGAGTACCACGCTTTTCGGAGTAGCTGGTGAACTAGCTCAAAATTCCAAACTTACTCTACCGGTGTTGAGACAAACTCTGGTAACTTTTCAGCTTTGGTAGAGAAGGCTGCGAGTTTTGGACAATTTTCAGGTGTAATAACGTCAGCTGTGTATAACTGAGTAAACCGCCATGCGACAGCCACAGTAATATCTGGCTGCATCAGTGGATTGCAGGTTAAAGCATCGGCTAGCTGTTCAAGCTGACCATAGGCCGCCTGCAGCTGTGTCGTTACTCGCTTAAGCCACGGTTGATGTTGCTTTTCCCTAGGACGCAGCGTGCGTTCATAGATAATTTGTACGGTTTTATCGCAGGCCATTAAGCCTAGCCCAGTTAACCTCAGGGCTTGGGGCTGGGCGATCTTCGGCATCAGGCTAGTCGCTGAAATACCGTCAAGATATTGCAAAATCAGCGTGGAATCTACCAGTACAATCCCATCGTCAGTAACTAAGGTAGGTGCTTTGACAATTGGATTGATCTGGCTGAAGGCATCGAAATCGCGAAACACCGACAGAGATTGATGTTCAAATGGGATATCTAACCGCTTAAGGGCAATCGCCACCCGTCGGACATAGGGCGAATCAAGCATGCCAATCAGCTGCATAGGCGTACCAAACGTTAACCAACCCTTTTGAAGATAAAAGAGCCCGAAAGTGATACGTCACATCTGAGATGTTTCTTTAGGTGTTGCTAGGATTGATTATTTATTTCTGTTCGGTGACATAGTCGATTGCCCATCTAGCAGCGGCTAGACTGATCCGAGCTTGCTCCATGGATGATAGTGAGTCCCACTCAACGTCACGGACCGAATTAATAGTGGCATCTAATATTTCTTCTTGCCCTCGCATCGCATGGGCAAGCGGGCGTGCCATGACTTGGAGATCGGTATCATCCCATCCGGTTAGGGTGTCGCGAACACAGACAATCAGCTGCTCTGCTAGGGGTCGCCCCGTGTTGACCACCTGGGTCACCTGAGCCGTAATTTGGGCAATGACAGTTTCAGATAAGCGGCGAGCAAAGCGCTGGGCTAGGGCTGCTTGTACGGCAGACCCACCCCAAACGGTATCTAACTGAGCTGAAAAGGCTTGCCAACCTAGCTGAGCTTCCTCATCTGAGAGTGCTAGCTCATCGCCAGCAATAGTGGCTTCGGCAAAATAGTCTGAAGATTCGGCAGGAGTCCATGGGTAAGGTGATTGAGAGGCCAAAACTGACTGCAGCATCTCCTGCTGAGCTAGGTTTTCGGCGGATAGACGTTGCTGAGACGAAGAATGATTTTGGTTGACCATGGTAGTGTTACCCTCCCATAAGTTCATTGAGCTGTGACAGGAAGAGGATACAGGCTTGATTCCAAGTGTTCCGCATTTAATTATTGAACTTACGGCAAACTTACGACAAAAGACGTAAGTTCGTATACCCAAACATTGAAATTTTGTCTAAATTCGT
>JBCDFI010000279.1:0-6969 GCA_039178155.1 Cyanobacteria bacterium P01_H01_bin.105 | reverse complement strand
GGATGGACGAGCTTTAGAAGTTGACATGCCTCCTGGCATGGTTACAGGCCAGCGTATTCGACTAAGGGGCCAGGGCGTTAACGGGGGCGATCTTTATCTCAATATTGTTGTAGAACCCCATCGTTTTTTAAGGGTGCAAGGACAGGACGTAGTGTGTCATTTGCCAATTACACCGAGTGAGGCTGTGTTGGGTGGACAGGTAACTGTGCCGACCCTAGATGGCCCAGTACAGATGACAATTCCAGCCGGCATTCAGTCTGGTCGCAAGCTGCGCCTAGCTGGTAAAGGATATGGCCGCACCCCGGAGGAGCGCGGCGACCAAATTGTGGCAATTGAGGTGGCTGTTCCTAAAGTTCTGAGTGATCCAGAAATTGAACTCTACGAAAAATTGCGAGCTATTGAAGCCTTTAACCCTAGAGCAAATTTAGGATCAGCCTAAGTTCCAAAATAAGCTGGAGCCTGACCTGGAGACCATTTAATGTTGCAGCCAATACTCGGCAGCTGTGGGTCAGCTAAGCCTTGTCCAGCTAATACGGTATCGATTGCTTGCCGCAGGTCTTTGCCAGTGACGGGCTTGCCGCTACTGGGTCGACTATCATCTAGCTGTCCCCGATAGGCCAACTTGAAGGTGGCATCAAATAAAAAGAAATCGGGGGTACAAGCCGCAGTGTAGGCTTTAGCTACAGCTTGAGTTTCGTCGTAACAATAAGGAAAGTTGAACCCCTGAACTTTTGCTTGAGTTTTCATGTGCTCAGGAGCGTCCTGGGGATGAGTTTCAACGCTGTTAGAGCTAATAGCGACAATCCCCAAACCTTGCTCAATATAATCATGGCCGATTTTTGCTAACTCTTGCTCCACGTGTTTGACAAATGGACAGTGGACGCAGATAAACATGACCAATAAGGCTTTTCTATCTGAAAATGTATCCAAGGTAACCGGAACACCAGATACAACGTCAACTAAGGAAAATGCTGGAGCTTGGGTTCCCAATGCCAGCATGGTGGATTCAACCATCACCATGGCAAATACCTCAAAGTATGGTCTTCGTTGCCTATTCAATCATGCTTTTAAGCGCCTTAGGCGATCGCAATATCGGCTAAAAGCTAATGGAACTAACCCCCAAATGCCATAGCTGACATCACTAGGGCCGATAGCAGGAGACCAGGACTTAATAGCAATATAAGCGTTAGCAGTTCGTGCATTTCCATAGACTGTAGATTTCCTTTCTAAAAGGGGATAAGGTTCAACAATTTTCTGACTCCACCTATCATGGCGGATGAATCTATTAGGTGTGGGGAATTTTTATCAAAAATATGGGTCATGCTTGACAAAGTGCCGTATCCTTTTGATTTAAATATATCTGTTAGTACTCGTCGGGTTAGTTGTATGGGGTTCAAGCACCGGTTTCGCCAATCCTTGGGAGGGAGCCTTGTGGCCCTAGCCTTATCAATTTCTCCAGCTTTGGCTGAGGAAATTCAGGATTGGGCTTTTGATACCAGTAATAATGAGCTGACGTTTTCTCTATCGGACCAGATATTTCCAGAGTTTTTTCTGCTATCAGAGCCTCCACGACTGGTGCTTGATATCCCTAATACGGAAATCGGTAATGTTGCTCAAGAGCAGATTTATGATGGAGCTGTACAAAATATTCGGGTAGCGCAGTACACCCCAGAGAACACAAGGGTTGTGATTGAATTAGCTCCAGAAATAGTGTTATTGCCTGAGCAAGCGGATATTCAATTTGATAGTGATGGTGACGGTCAGCGCCGTTGGCGATTTCGACCTCTAATTGCTGAAAGCGATATGCCTGTAGAGGGAGCTATCGCATCTACTCCAGCAAACGGTTCTAGCGATAATATCAGTCTGTCAGCAGCCAATCTGCAGGGACTGGCAGGACAGGTAAACTCAACAGAGCTACCTATCGATCCCTATGAGTCTGAGACCTCAGCTGAGGTTGTCAGTGTTCCACCATTGGAAGACTTGGTGGAAAATGTTGGAGCAGTTGCAGTGAATACGGATACTCCAGAACTACCGCCCATGACTGTGCCAGAACTGGAGGATATCGACTCAGAGAGTACCGTAATACCCTCAGTCGCCGCAGTTGTTGAACCACGCTCATCGGATTTACCAACTTTAGAGGCTAATGAAAATACGCAGCCTGAAGAATCTGCGGTAAATGAACTGATTGATTCAGAGTCACTACAAAGTGCAGAGACTGGGAGGGATGTTGCGGATGATACTGGTGAGGCTATTATTCTTGAAGGCTCTGTAGATACCATCGCTGAGGTGTCGGATGTGGCCGCTCTGGCTGAGCAGCCTGTTACTGCAGCGGAGGTGATCTCAGACCCGGTGGAAGCCAATGTTCCGGCAGTCAATGAGTCAGCAGTTGAAGAAGTTGCAGCTCCTAGTCCTGCAATCCCAGCTGAAGCGGCAATTGCTCCGGTTGAAGTATCTTCTCTTCCTGAGGAAAATCAAGCTCCTTCAGACGATGGTGATGATGATTCTGCTCCTAGTTCACAAACTATTCAACAGCCTGCTGCCGAGCGTACGATTGTTCAAACTGAGTTACCTGCGCCGTTAAAGTTTGGTCAACCACTACCGACAGGGCTCTAGACATACTATTGCCTAGCTTGCCCACTCTAATCAGAGCGGCTAGATAATCAGAGCGGCTAGACCGAGATTTTCTTTGAACGGGATGATTTTATTCCTGGACGCTTCTGCGATCTTTGGTTTGATTGCTGTGCTGCAATCGGCAAGGTGAAGTGGATTTGTGTGCCTTGATCCTTACCCTTAGAAGCCGCCCAAATTTTGCCGCCTTGGGCTTCTACAATTTGGCGACAAATAGCGAGTCCTAAACCGGTTCCTCCCACAGACCGACGTAATGCTCCTTCTTCTTGATAGAAGCGTTCGAAGACTGTTTCTAGACGTTCTGGCTCAATACCGCGACCACTATCGTTAACCGAGACGTCTATAAATGCATTGTCCTTGACGACTGTTGAGATCGTGATGGTGTCGTTGGGGGTTGTAAATTTACAGGCGTTGTCTATTAGTTTTGTGAGGACTTCGACAATCCATTCGCCATCGCCCCGAATCAGAGGTAAGTCATCGGGTAAGTCAACCGTGATGGCATTAGCTGTAGTGCGCCGACTGCTGAGGGCAAGGGCAATACATTCATCTAAAGAGAGGGATTCTAGATTCCACTCAATTCGGCCGCTTTCAAGACGCGACAGGGTGAGGAAATCCTGCACAAGGCGTTGCATCCGCTCCGAGTCTTCCATTGCCGTTTGCAACATTGCCTGACGCATATCTGCAGGCATGTCTGGCTCTGTAAAAATGCTTTCTAAACACACTCGAATTGTTGATAAGGGTGTGCGTAGCTCGTGGCCAGTAATTGCTATGAGGTTGCTTCGTGTGCGGTCAAGGGCTGCCAGTTGTTGATTGAGACTTTCTAGATTGGCGTAGGCTTCCGCTTGAATAACCGCTACGCTAAGCTGGGCTGCGACTGCTTCTACTAGGCTAATGTCGTTTTTGTTCCAGGGCTGTGGTGTGGGTCCGCACTGGTGTAGCTCGATCATCCCTAGCAGTCGCTCTTGATAGATAAGAGGTACTAATAAATAGCCGCTAATATCCCACTGTTCGAATAGAGTGTCGATGGTGGAGGCATCGTCTGTAAAGACTTCTTTGCTCGATCCAGTCTGTGGCTGATCGCCTGTATTTCTTAGGTATGTAAGAGATTCTCGTTGATGGTTAACGGTTTGATATAAGGGATTGTTTAGCAGAGGCCAGGTTTCACCTTTGAGCGAGGTAACACTGGGCTGTCGAAACTCGTGGTGAATTTCGACATTGGATGTATGGTCACTGCGATAAATAATGCAGCGACAGGTGGCAATTTCTTGGCCGAGTTCGTGGGTTGCGATCGCAAAAACCTCAGTCGGATTTAATGACTGACGAATCGCGGCTGTAATGGAATTGATTAACCGCTCTCGATTTTCTTGAGCAGCCATCGTCTTATATGCCTTAAGCAGCTTATACTGGCTGGCCTGCACATAGGTTACTAGCCGCTGCGCAAAAGGATAGGACTCAGCAACTTCCATACCATAGACTCTCCCTTGCAGTAAGTCCGCTGGCAAAAATTGAGCTTGTGCTTGAGTAATTTTATCGGCTAGATCTGGCCGATATTGTGCAATTCGCTTTAATAAAATGTAAGCGACCTGCTCACACACATGCCGATCTAGGGTCCAAATGCCCTCAAAACGTCGACTTTGATCAAGTGCAGGCGCACCGTTTAAAGCTTTTGGCTGTTTCAAAGAGCTTTGGTTGTGCTCGCGGCAGATCAAACAGGCTGTGTATTTTTCCCCTAACACAACCAGATGCCACTCATCGATCAGCGCATCGTCCTTATCAAAGGAAATAGTTTCGTGGCTGGCAGCTCCATCAATATCAGCGAACTTTGTGTCGGCGGCAGCCATTACATAAATCTGGGGAGTAATCTC
This sequence comes from Cyanobacteria bacterium P01_H01_bin.105, assembly GCA_039178155.1. Lineage (GTDB taxonomy): Bacteria > Cyanobacteriota > Cyanobacteriia > Phormidesmidales > Phormidesmidaceae > Leptothoe. Next base: position 2,476 of record JBCDFI010000279.1, on the reverse strand, counting down.
CGCTAGACGCAGATAGCGATGGGCTTCTTGCCGATAGAACCGCTCCTGTTGAAAACTAGCAATCATCAAGGGGCAATCATCCCCAGCTAGTACCTGATCTTCCATCGCATGGGACAGGGCCGTGAGCGATGTCTTGAAATACATTTGTGGCCTTAACTGTGGTAAGACCTCAAGTAACTCATCGAGAATCGAAGCCGGATTTCCCATTCACCCTTACGCTTTGATTGATGCTATGGCAAACACCCTAATTTACTAGGAAACTTGTATGCCTAATTGCTTAAATAACTATTGTGTATGAATCTCTATAGATTTCTCTACGGCGGGCATTGATGCCCTAGTCATTAAGACCAATGTCTGAATGAAGCTACTCAGCTGCATTAACCTTATCAGTGCCTATTCTGGCTGGGGAAGAATTGTAACTAAGCTTAGGGGAATTTAGCGAGTGATATGTGAAGGATAGGCAGCCTGAAAAAGCATGGCATAGAAAAACGTAGTAATAATGACAATGAATCCTAAATATAAAAGTGGGCGGTTTCCGATCGGAAACCACCCACTTTTAGAGCAGACGTTCTTTCTTAAGACCCATAGATATTGAAAGAACTAAAGCTACTTAGTTGTTCTAAGCAACACCACCCATATCGCTAGTGTCTTTGAGGAATCCACTGTAAGCTTCCATGCCGTGCTCACCAATATCCAAACCCTTGAGTTCTTCTTCGGCTGATACACGTAGACCAAAAGCAGACTTTAGAATTGTCCAGACAATAGAACTGAAGATGACGGTAAATGCACCAATTGCAACAATACCGATAACCTGAGAGATGAGCTGACCGATGCCGCCACCATAGAATAGTCCGGCAGACGTATCAAATAGGCCTACTGCAAGGGTGCCCCACATACCGCATACCAGGTGTACAGAGATAGCGCCTACAGGGTCATCGATCTTGATACTGTCAAAGAACCCGACAGAGAAGACTACCAACACACCTGCCACTAGACCAATGATGACCGCACCAAAGAAACTAGCGCCAGCACAACCAGCTGTGATACCGACTAGACCAGCCAAGATACCGTTGATAATCATAGAGAGGTCAGGCTTACCGCTCATGATCCAAGCTGTTAGGGTGGCGGCTACACCACCAGCAGCAGCAGCCAAATTAGTCGTTACAGCAATGTAAGGAACGGCTCCATCGGCTGCTAACTGGGAGCCTGGGTTGAAGCCAAACCAGCCAATCCAGAGAATAAGACAGCCAAGGGTAGCAATACTCATATTGTGGCCAGGAATCGCATTGATTTGACCATCTTGATATTTGCCAATCCGAGGGCCTAAAATGGCGGCCCCACACAGAGCTGCCCAACCACCAACGGAGTGTACAACGGTAGAACCCGCAAAGTCAGAGAAACCCAGGCCACCTAACCAACCAGCACCTGTCCACACCCAGTGGCCAGTAATGGGATAAGAAATCGCTGTTAGCAAAATGCTAAAGATGATGAAGTCGACAAACTTGATGCGTTCTGCAACTGCACCAGAAACAATTGTTGCTGCAGTACCCGCAAAGGCTGCCTGGAATAGGAAGAACACAGGGGCGGTTAAGTTGCCAAACTCAGGTCCATCGGTAGAATAGCCGGTCAAAAAGAAATTACCCAGACCGATAAACGGCGTTGCTTCGTTGAACATGAGGCCAAAGCCAAGTACCCAGAAGGACAGCGTGGCTAGGGCAAAGACAATTAGATTCTTAGAAAGGATATTAACAGCATTCTTCTGGCGACAGAAACCGGTTTCTAGCATGCCGAAACCAGCGTTCATGAAAATCACCAGGACGGCTGCAACCAGCACCCAGATGTTATCTAAAACAAACTGAACATTGTCAGCAGTTATTGCGTCTTCTTGAGCATGGGCTGCTGTATTCCAAGTGGCAACAATAACAAGTGCCAGGGGAATGCAGCCTAACCAAGCCCAAGAAAAGCTTCTGCCAAAAAAGCGCTTTGCCATTTGATCAAATGGCGGTGCGTAAGTATCCCAGACAGACGGTTTACGTCGTCTCGCCTTGCGGCTCAAATTTAGACTAGACATCTCAACAGACGTTCCTACAACACAATCCGATCAACTAAAACTCACTCTCAGAGGATCCAGCCCTAGACAGTAGAGTCTGTGTGTGAGGGGACCTTGACAGTTCCAGATACTCAATGACCGACGATGGGCTTGATACCGTGATATGGCCATGCCAAAAATTGGGAAGACTCAAAATTTAGGTATCAATTAAGAATCTGTGTGACCAACGGCATGTATGTCACATCGAACACGGTTAACCTAGAGGTAGGTATACCCGTGCTGGTTCATTGCGCATATCTATCTAGATAGATTCCACCAATTTCAGTCAAGTCATTCTGTATCGAGAAATACACTTGGTTCGTGTGAATGGAATATTAGGTGTTTGAACCCTATTTATTTTTGCTTCTTTTCAAAAGTTAATATTGT
>JBCDFI010000278.1:0-7021 GCA_039178155.1 Cyanobacteria bacterium P01_H01_bin.105 | reverse complement strand
GTGGGAAATCCGATGGAATGGTCACCACCCAAAATTATGGGAAATGCGCCAGAGCTAAAAATGTGGGCAATTCCTTTAGAAATTTGATCAAAGGATTTCTCGTTGTTGGCTGGAATGGTAAAAATATCGCCTACATCGCAGAGGGTGATCTGCTCTCGTAGATCAATTCCCATCTCAAAGTTGTAGGGGGTATATAGAGCAGAAATGCGACGGATGCCCTGGGGACCAAATCGGGTACCGGGACGATAGGTAGTACCAGAATCGTGGGGTACTCCGACAATGGCAACGTCGTATTCACCAACTTTACGTACATCCTCTATATAAGGCGCTTTGAGAAAGGTATTGATGCCAGCGTAGTGAGGTAGCTCACCGCGAGAGAAGGTGGGAATGGTGCGATCGCGAATACTCTCAGCGGCCTCTAATCCATATTCCAACCCCTGGGAAACTTCCTGTTGCCACCCTGTGAGAGGGAGTTGAGCTTCACGCTCCAACGCACGGTTGGCCTCTGAATCAGCTGGGCTACGAAAAGTAGGTGTATCACTCATAATGTCGGTACAGTAACGTTAAGGTGGCCAGGAGATTACATCATCATTGGATCCATAAAGAGGATTACAAAATCAAAAGCCCGAGAGAACCCGTGGCAGACGCAATCTGCTGAACGATTTCTCCCGGGCTTTTATCCCGCCGTGTACCAGAAAACTGGCGGTTTCTCTCGGTCCAGACACTCAACATTGAGAGATGTTAAATCGGAACCCTAGAAACCTTGCTTATTGGCTCCAGTATTCAAGCTCCTCAAACTTTTAGGAGTATAGTTTGTTACCAAATGTTGGATTTAATTATGACGTATTATTTTCAACGAAAAGAGAAATAAAGATTACGTTCAAAATCTGGCTGCAAATGCCGCATTTTTGGAGATAAGACCGAGAATAAAGCTTGAGAATGGAGCAAGAACAACATAATGGCTGTGTGGAGTAAGGCTGTGTGGAGTGGTCTGATGGGTATTTGTATGATGTGGCTGGTTATGGCTACGACTGTTGCTGTGCCAGTTGAGTCATCTGCCGATTTTCAGCCGTCTCGCAATGATCGACCTTCAATGTTGATGATTGTGCCTCAATTGACCAACCCTGCTGAAATACCTGTACTTGAGACAAAGCCTGGGACCGTTTCTCTTTCTAGCTGGTTAGATAGTGCCGCTACAACAGATATCTCCGCTGCAACGGAAATATCTAACGAATATAGCAAACGTATTGAGCTTGAAACGATAGATATGACTGTAGAGCAGTGGCTGTTATCGATTAAAACCTTTTTTGCCGATCATTAGTTTTGCGATCGCGTCTGAGTTAGCATACGACTCCATGGACTACCTCATTCGGCTAGCACGCTCATCAGATATTGAACATTTGCCTGCGATCGAAAAAGCAGCGGCCCAGCGCTACCGACCCTATTTGCTCAAACTGGGATTGACCCCAGATACCTTAGAAGATATTGTCTCCATTGATTTTCTACACCAAGCGCTGAACCAGCAGCATGTGTGGGTAGCTGTGGTGCCAGCTGTGGTGCCAGGAACCGCAGCATCGATAGCAGGCTTTGTTGTTGTGGATCGTCTACTCCATGGTTATTTCGTCGTAGAGCTAGATGTTTTGCCTGACTATGGTCGGCAGGGTATGGGGTCAGCCTTGATGCAGCAGGTGTATCAGGCGGCTTATGAGCAGGGTTTGCAGACGGTAACCCTAACCACATTTCGCCATGTGCCTTGGACTATCCCCTTTTACCGGCAGTTAGGATTTGAAATTGTTGTTCCAGAAGACTACACTCCAGACATCCGCGCCATTGTTAACCATGAAGCCCGTCATGGGTTTAGTCCTCAGGTTCGGGTAGTAATGCAGTGTCAGATTCTATCCTCCCATCTCATCGAATAGCTCTGCTGGCTGAACTAGAGCAGCAGGTCCAAACACTAGGCTTTCATCGCTTTGGCATTGTGGCCGTGTCTCCTGAGCTAACGGCTCAAGAGCAGATCATGCAGACTCGCTTAGAGCACTGGTTAAACCAGGGCCATCAGGCTGATATGGCCTGGATGGCTAACCCCAAACGCCAAGATATTCGCCGGGTCATGCCGGAGGTGCGTTCGATTATTTGTGTGGCGCTCAATTACTACACCCCCCATCAGCGACCGGAGGGAGTCGAATACGGCAAAATTGCCCGCTATGGCTGGGGTCGTGACTATCACCGAGTCATGCATAAAAAACTCAAACAACTGTCGCTGTGGCTGCAGGACCAGGAGACCTCTGAAGCCCAACCTATCCTGGCTCGCTACTATGCCGACACCGGGCCGGTACAGGATAAATTCTGGGCCCAGGAAGCGGGGCTAGGCTGGGTGGCCAAAAATGGTAATGTCATTACCCGTGACTATGGCTCTTGGGTATTTTTAGGTGAGGTTTTAACCAATCTGGTATTGCCGCCGTCTCAGCCCCATACCAATCATTGCGGCACCTGCACCCGCTGTATTGAGGCCTGTCCTACCACCGCGATTCGGGCTCCTGGTGTGGTTGATGCTAGTCGCTGTATTGCCTATCACACCATTGAAAATCGCAGTGAGCACCTGCCGCCGCCTATAGCGAAACATCTAAATAACTGGGTGGCGGGCTGCGATATTTGCCAGGATGTCTGCCCCTGGAATCAGCGCTTTGCTCAACCGACGGATGTGGCTGATTTCACACCCTACCCAGGCAATGTCGCACCCAAGCTAGAAGACTTAGCAACCCTCAGCGAACCAGAATGGCAACAGAAATTTCCTGCATCGGCTCTGAGACGGATTAAACCTGCAATGTGGCGACGGAATGCAGCAGCGGCATTATCAGGCCAGACCTTAGCAGAGCCAGAGCCAGAGCCAAAGATAGATCATAGTCGAGGGGAAACCACCGGACATAAGCAATAACAGCCCCGTAGGCTGCTTCTTAGTGCCTGACCTAACGCCTAAATCACTAGCTTGGCTGATGCTTCAGTCAAGACATAGGCATAGTCTGAGCGCTCTAGGGTGGCGCAAACTTCATCGTAGTTGGCAATGAGGTCTGAGATTTGCTGGTGTACCAGCTTCATAGAATACTGGGTTTGCTGCCGCTGCTGTAGCGATAAAAAACGGCATAGGCGCTGGGCCGTGGCGTTGTGGATATTGGGATCGATCAGATCAGTTTCATAGATGATTTTTAGATGGGGTACCTGGGATACGATAGCCGCTTCGGCAATCCGTTGCTCATCTAGGTGTCGGAGGGTGGCGAGCAGCGCTTGGGGATCAATATATGGGTTACGAAGCTGGCGGGCTTTAAGCACTGCGATCGCATGTCGCATCAAATCACGCCGCTGTAGATGCACCACCTTGTATCCTTGCTCGTAGAGTATGGCCATAAACCGAGAGGGTTCGTTCATGCCATGGGTGGCGATTAGATCCGTCGCCGATAGCTTAAACCCAAATAGATAGTTCGAACAGGCCAATCTGTGCCGCTGAATATGTCGTAGCGGGAAAAAATGCTTCTGGTCCAACAGAGGGTCTACGGTCCATGTAGAGGGTAGAGGACTATATTGAGCATCAGCCGCTACCTGACGCAGCAAATCAATCATGATACGACCACCGCTAAACTCTGTACCAAATAAAACAAAGCGATGGGACGGCTGAGACATGGTAGTTAAACTGCAATGACTACGGTTTATCAGCCCCTGAAGCTGATAGGCGAACCAAGAAGAATACGGTGTCGATAACATATCTGTCATGATTGCTGAGCCTGTGAATCCCCAGTATTCCCTTAAGGGCGATTCCAATCAATTCCAACGAAACTTAACTTCTTCTGAATAACGTAATTCACAACCCATAGAGCAAGTTATTGCGTATCTATAGATACTTTTTAGGGAGTGAATAATCCGGTCAGAAGAGAGAGTAGGATGATGGATACTGTCTTTCCGCCTGCCATGAGTTTGCTACACACTCCGCTCTACGATTTGTGCGTTCAAAACAAAGCCCGTATGACTGCATTTGCCGGGTGGGAAATGCCGGTACAGTTTAGCGGTATCAAGCAAGAACATGCCGCTGTACGTACAGCGGTGGGCATATTCGACATCTCCCATATGGGAAAGTTTGTGTTGAAAGGGGATAATGTGTTGCGATCGCTCCAGCAGCTCGTCCCCTCCGATTTAGGCAAGCTCTCCCCAGGCAAAGCCCAGTACACCGTATTTTTAAACTCCCAGGGTGGCATTATCGACGACCTGATTATCTATGACGAAGGCGAACAGATTAGCTTAATTGTCAACGCAGCCACCACCGCTAAAGACAAAACCTGGCTCCTCGACCACCTATCGGGAGTTGACTTCCAAGATCTCTCCCAAACCCATGCCTTAATCGCAGTGCAGGGGCCTAAAGCCGTCAAAACCCTACAGCTAATCACAGACCTTGACCTCAGCGCTATTCCTCGCTACAACCACGCTCGTGGCACTGTGCTCAATCACAAAGCATTTCTCGCTCGCACAGGCTATACCGGCGAAGATGGCTTTGAAGTCATGGTAGAGACCAGCGCCGCTCCTGACATTTGGCAGGCTTTGCAAGAGCACGGCGCTCAACCCTGTGGCCTTGGCGCACGCGATACCCTCAGGCTAGAAGCCGCCATGGCGCTCTATGGCCAAGACATTACTGATAAAACTACCCCATTAGAAGGAGGCCTCAGCTGGTTAGTCCATTTAGATAAGGTGCCAAACTTTATCGGTCGAGATGTCCTGGCCCAACAAAAAGCAGGTGGCGTAACCCGTCGTCTGGTCGGTTTGCAGCTCGAAGGACGCAACATTGCCCGTCACGATTACCCGATTGTCCAGAATGATCAAACCGTAGGCATTGTCACCAGCGGCACCCTCTCACCCACCTTGGGATATCCTGTAGCGTTGGCCTACGTTCCCATTGACCTGGCTAAAGTAGGCACAGTGGTCAACGTCCAAATTCGTCAAAAAACAGTACCTGCCACAGTGGTGAGAAAGCCATTCTATAAGACATCAGCCTAGCAAGTTGAGCGCAGACCCTCTTTTATGCAGATATTATCTTATGCGAACACTTGCAGACACTGTTTATTAGTGTGGAATCGCTTGGCGTAAATGGGGTAACACACAGTCAGTCAGTAGAGGAGCCAGCTCAATACCATAGGTCTCTGCCATAATTGGTATCCATTGCAGTTCAGCAATTTCACTAGACGCCACCGGGGTCCCAATGAGACTGCCCTGAAAAACCGTGGCCACTAGCTGAGTATTGGCCTCATTAGCAGCGGTCGTCCTATAGGTTCCTAGACTCTGCATAGTGTTGGGGTTAATCTCACAGCTCAGTTCTTCCCTAACCTCCCGTTGAATTGCTGCAACTGCATCCTCACCTGGCTGGAATTTACCACCGGGAAACATAAACTTGTGAGTATTTTGCTTGCGAACCGTGAGCAATTGTCGATTTTCAACTACCGCATAGGCAACAACATAGAGCACGGATTGGGACACGGCTTAATAAAACTAAAGGGTCAAGGGTACTGGAGCATCGTAACGCTTATCCAAGGAACTTTTGAACAGTCACCGGACACCAAGGAACTTTTCAATCATTGGAACAGACTGTATACCAACTACCACTGTCTATAGTCTTACGCCCCTCTTTGCTTCGATGCTAGAAAATCTTTTGTCTTTTCTGCTTGGCTGGACTAATACGGATCAGTGCGAGGCGAGGCTCTCTTTCGTTCAAATTCCAGCGCTTGTCAACAGGGCGACTGCCAAAAATGTTAATGCATCAAAAGCGTCTGTGACTCGTATCTACGCCGTCAGTGAAAAGATAGTAGCCCTACAGATCAATACTGGGGAAGTGGTCCGTGGTAGACAGGTTCCCTACGAGGCCCAACCAAGAGATGTGGTTCAAAAAGACGGCTGGGTATCTCGAAATGGTGAAGTCATCGGTCAGCTACTGCCACAAGAACAAGACACTATCTGGCTTGTAGACCAGTATGTTGGCCCCAAACTCAATGTTAAATGTGCCGATGCTTTAGACCATTACAAAATCACGGCGGCCAGTGGCAGTACAATCACTCCGACCCATATCTATCGTAAAAGCAAAATTGACAGCGTAGTTCAAACAGACAGCTGGGCGTTTGAATGGCCTATGGTCCACACAATATTTCTGGAACTGCCTGAAGCAATGACCGTTGGCGAAACCTATCGATTCGACTTCGCGAATAATTTTCTGCAGGACACTGAGTTTGTCTATAGCCCCGAGCAAACCCGCAGTGAAGCCGTTCAGATATCCCACATAGGGTTTGATCCTGATGACGCTGCTAAAGTAGCCTTTTTGTCGACCTGGATGGGCAATGGCGGCGGTCTTGATTACCCAGTAGGTAAGCCATTTTGGCTAATCGATACGGCCACAGGTGAAAAAGTTTATCAAGGGGTAACAGCGCTTTCTCAATCTAAAGATTATAAAAATCTACGAGATAGAAATCATAACCAGACTAATGTCTACGTTATGGACTTTAGTGACTTCTCTAAACCAGGTCAGTACAGCGTTTATGTAGACGGTGTGGGCACGTCCTATAAATTTGAAATTGGCGAAGATACCTGGCGGGATGCCTTTTATGTGTCTGCCCGTGGGATGTACCATCAGCGCAGTGGCATTGCGCTAGAACAGCCCTATACCGATTACGAACGGCCCCGTCCTTTTCATCCTGACGACGGTATGGTGATTTATCGCTCTACTGTACCCTTGATGGATACTAGCATGGGCTATAACTACGCCCATGAGACCGATGCCTTTGAAGCGCTTGTGGCTACTCGTACCGATGAGGAAGTGCCCAATGCTTGGGGAGGCTGGATGGATGCCGGAGACTGGGATCGTCGGATTTCTCACCTGCAGGTAACTCGTTCATTTTTAGAGTTAGTCGAACTCTACCCAGAGTATTTCGAAGCGATTGATTTAAACTTGCCCGAATCTAACAACAGTTTGCCTGACATTATTGATGAGGCTCTG
>JBCDFI010000277.1:0-7023 GCA_039178155.1 Cyanobacteria bacterium P01_H01_bin.105 | reverse complement strand
TTCTCACTGTTTGAAACCGCCGGTTTGGTGATTCAGAATGCTACACCGACGGCGGATGCCTTTTCGAATCAGTTTCAGCTGGGGTTTGCGATCGCACCCACCACAGATTTCACCTTTGATGCCCTGCCCTCGCTGACAGCAGGTGGCACCATCAACCACACCGGCGATATTACCTTCCTCGTGGGGGGCGATGCACTATTGACCATTGGAGATTTTGCCATTGGTTATGACGAAACTCGCGCGACTGAAATCAACAGTGGTTTCTTTGTTGCCGATACCCTAGACGATGGCCTAGGCATTGACGTTCTCTTTGACATCAGCAATCCAGATCGGTTTCTGGTGAGTGAAAATGATCTAACCGTAGCCGATGCTGACCTGCTGTTGGCCCCTGAACTTGCTGGAATTTTAGGTCTCAACGATTTTGTCGGCGCTGACATTGGTGATACTCGCATAGATGCCGACATTATCAAAGCAGGCCCCCCTGTGGAGGGCAACATTATGGGCACTGATGCCAACGAAACTTTAGTGGGTGCAGAAAATAACGACACTATCGATGCGCTGGATGGCGATGATACGGCTGCTGGTGGTCTGGGTGATGACATTATTCAAGGCGGTGGCGGTAATGATGTGCTGCGGGGTGACCTGAATTCTCGCAATCCCCAAAATGACGAGCCTGGGGGCAACGACATTATCTTTGGCGGTGACGGCAACGACCGCATTGGCGGCAAGTCAGGCAATGATATTCTCAGCGGAGATGCGGGCGATGACCTGATTTGGGGTGACGCAGGCGACGACATCCTCATGGGCGTTACCGGCAATGATATTCTTGTTGGTGATAATAGCTCCGGCAACAGTGGTAGCGATCTATTTGTCTTTGGTAACGGCGATGGCACCGATACTATCCTTGACTTTGAGGTGGGTATCGACCGCATCGGCCTGGTGGAAGGTGAGCTGACTTTTGCCGACCTTAGCCTGACTCAAGAAGCTGGCAATACCCTACTGGGCGTTACCATCAGCGGCGAAACCTTAGCCATTCTCAACAATGTTCAGGCATCTTCCCTGACCCAGAGCAGTTTTGCAATTGTTCCTGATGTGTCTAATCCCAGCGAGGTTCTGGCCCTGGCCTAGCATCTGTTTTATAGCGATATCTCTCAAAGGGACACAACTATGTGTCCCTTTTCTCTTGAAAGCTCATTATCTTTACATTTAACAAGCTCTTAATATCATGTTCTTCTGATTGAACTACAGTGCTTACACCCGATTTTTTATGAGATTTACCTGAGAATAGTCTGATTTTTTGTTTATAAAACTGTCTAGCAGTGTTAGCATAACAGAGACATACTATTGAGATTAAATCTCAATAAGATCATTTTTTCTTTTAACTTCTCTTCATATACGCAGCATTTGTCTAACATTTTTCTGATTAGGAAAGAATGTTTGTGCTAAGCAGAATGGCTTGTTTAGATTGCTAGAGCTGGGCATGTGCGGAGACGTTAGGTTTTTGCAGATTGTTAGATTTTTTCTTTTTGTAATACGCACAACATATGTCTACTCCGACCGTTTCATTGCAAACGATTACTGGTACGTTTGATGGTACGCGTGATGAAAATCGCGATCGCGTTCTATCGTCAGAGCTAGTTGAATTCCTGGGTGACCAGCCCGGTGCCAGTGTGCTCTCGCTGGTACTCGATGTGGATGGCGAGATACCTGCTGCAGGTATCGAAGTTGTCATCGACAGTGACAGTGATTTTAGTCAGTATTTTACGCGTTTGGGTCGACAGCCTTTTAGCCTTGGTGGCGAGGTGATTGAAGCAGTCTATGATGCAGATGGTACTCCAGCCGGGATCAAAGTCCTGGTTACCGGTCCAAATGCGCTGTTCTCATTTACCGCTGCTCAGACTGAGACTGCTGAGACCGACGGACCTGAGTCTTTAACATTCTCTTTGGCTGAAGGGGCAGGCTACGCCATCAACGGTGATGCCCAAGCATCCACTGTCACTTTCTATGACACCATCGCCGATGTACCTGCGCCCACATCTGCACCCACAGTCGGCATTAGCATTGATAATACTGAACTGGTGGAGGCCAATGGCGATCAGCTCCAGCTAACTTTCACTGTTGAGGGTGCCATTCCAGATGATGGGGTGCTGGTCTACGTTGATAGCGGTGTTCGAGCAGCGGTCGGAGAGTTTAACATCTTTGCCGCTGAGGTTAGCGGCGGCGTCTTTCCCTCCTCTAACTTTGCCAGCAGCGGCTTCTATTTCAAAGTGTTTGAAGATGGGGCCAGTATCACCCTAGACGTCTTTGATGAAAGCACTAATCCCCAAATTGAGCCAGAGGATGCGGTAGAAGGAATTGAGAGCTTTACTTTCTCAATTGTTGAGGGGCCTGGATACACCATTGACGCCAGTGCTGGCTCAGTCAGCTACACCATTGCCGATGCCGCAGATTCTGTTCCTTTGGTGAGTTTGGAAACCTCTCCTGCCGTTTTGGCTGAATCTGAAGGCACGGTCTCGGTTCATGAATTTACTGTCAGCACCGCACCACCCGCCGAGGGCATTACAGTCTCGGTTGAGGCCCCTGAGCTAAGCGAATTTGACCTGGCTCAGATTGCGGTCACAGGGGGTGAAGTTGTCGGTGTGACTGACACCGGATTTGATTTCAACATCACCGCACAAAGTGCCACCATTGAGCTGCCCATTGCCGATGATGGTGTTGCTGAAGGAATTGAAACGGCTACATTTACGCTGCAGCCAGGGACAGGCTATCTGGTTAGCCCCAGTGACGCCGGTGGTGAGTTTACTCTGAATGATGAGCCGGTGGTGGCGCCGCCCAGCGATTCTGAAAGTAATGACACTATTGCAACAGCAGTTGTTAGTGGTCTGAGTGCCAATAATCAACTTGTTTCGATTACGGGGGAGCTAGATCAGCAGCGTAGTCCTGCAGTGGATCGCACTGAAGATGTGGATATGTACTCCGTAGATCTAGCCGCAGGGGATGTGTTGCGTCTAGATACGGATGCACGGGCGCTGTTTGATAGTTCAGAAAGTCCTGATACCATTCTGCGCGTATTTGATGCTGATGGAAATCAGGTGGCTCAAAGTGATGATAATTTTGCGCCCGATGAGCTGTTTGGCCCCGGTCGTCAGGACTCTTACATTGAGTTTACAGCAGAGGCCGCTGGTACCTACTATGTCGGAGTCAGCAGCTTTGGCAACGGTGAGTTTGGGTTTGAGAACAATCCTTACGATCCCAACGTTGTTGGCAGCGGCACTGGTCGCAGCTTTGGCCAGTATATTCTCAATATGTCTCTGAACCAGGAGATTGCTGCTGGGGGGACAGAAATTCCGGCCAGCACTGGTGAAGGTCCTACTGTTTCGCTCTCGGCGACACCTGCCACCTACGACAGCAGTGACAACTTGATCTCCAATGCGCTGGTGCAGTTCACGCCCGAGCGCAGAACAGCTTCAATCTTGACCCTGGGTCTCGATGTTGAGGGTACGATTCCGGAAGAGGGCGTTGAGGTTTTCCTCACTAGCAACATTGACCTGTCCACCGTGTTTAGCACTCGTGCACCTTTCAGTTCAGAGGGCGTTGAGGTGGTCGGAGCAGTCTTTAACGAGGCTGGTGAACCAGTGGGTCTGAGAGTCAACATGACGGCCGATAGCGGCTTTGTTAATCTCAATTTGGATGACCCAGATGAGGCACCCACCGACGGGGAAGAAACCGTTTCCTTTACCCTAGAGGCCGCTGCGGGCTACACGGTCGGAGACGATACGTTCTCTACTACCATCTATGACACCATAGACGACGTGCCCGCGCTGCCAACGGTGCCCACCGTAGGAATCTCCGTCAGTGAAACGGCGCTGGTGGAGTCCGAGGGCAACACTACGACTCTCACCTTTACCCTCGATTCTCCGCCTCCGGCTGAGGGCGTCACCGTCAACCTCGATAGCGGCATTCGCGCGGCGCTAGGCGAGTTCAACGTATTTGATGCTGAAATCGTCGGCGGTAACTTCCCGTCTCCCAACTTCCGGGCTAGCGGTTTCTTCTTCACCATCACCGAACAGACTGCGACCATTACGCTGTCGGCCTTTGATGAGACGACCAATCCGGCTATTTCGCCAGAGGATGCGCTAGAGGGGATCGATGAGCTGACCTTTACGCTCAATCCGGGTGTGGGGTATGCGATCGCACCTGATGCCAGCGCAGTTACCGTAACCATTGCCGACAATCCTGATTCTGTTGTAATCACCCCCGGTGAAGACAATGGCGACGGTGGTGAAGAGCCCGCTATCCCCTTTGAAGTTGAGTTAAATGACACCATTGCCGATGCGACCGACACTGAACTCAGTGCCGACAGCACCAGCTTTATAATCCAAGCCGAGATTGACTCTACCCGTGCCACCCGTAACCTGATCGACGCCACTGAAGACGTTGATATGTATGCCTTTACGCTACAGGCAGGGGATACGGTGATGCTGGATGTCGATTCGATTCCCTACGAGCTAGAGGAGTTTGATCGTGAACAGCGGGTGGATACCGAACTGCGGATCTTTAATGAGGCCGGTGAAGAGCTCGTCCTCAACACTGAAGCGCCAGCACCGGGTGAGCTGTTTGAATCCGGACGCGATGCCTATGTAGAATTTACCGCGACTGAAACTGGCACTTACTACGCGGGTGTTGCCATGCTGAGCAATCGCGCCTACGATCCCAACGTGGCCGGTAGCGGCAGCGGTCGTGTCTTCCCCAGATTTGGCATCAACACAGGGGAATATACCCTTGAGGCCAATCTCATCATAGGAGATGCGGGCACGGCGGATATCCTGGTTGGCGATGATGACGACAACACCTTAGATGCTGGTCGGGCGGATGATATTGTCGCTGGCGGTATTGGCAATGACATCATCCTAGGGGGTGAAGGCGCTGATATCCTACGAGGCGATCTCAACTCTCGTTCTCCCCAAAATGGTGAAGCGGGTGGCAACGACATTATCTTTGGTGGCTCGGGCAATGATGCCATCGGAGGCAAAGCCGGTAACGATATCCTTAGCGGAGATGCAGGTGACGATCTAATTTGGGGCGATGCCGGTGATGACATTCTGATGGGCGTCACTGGTAACGACATTCTCGTGGGTGATAACTTTTCCGGTGGTAGCGGTAGCGATCTGTTTGTCTTTGGCAATGGCGATGGCACCGATACTATCCTCGACTTTGAGGTGGGTATCGACCGCATCGGCCTGGTGGAAGGCGAACTCGTGTTTGAAGACCTCACACTAACTCAAGACGGCAGTAACACTCTCTTGGGCGTGGCCGACAGTGGCGAAGTTCTAGCGGTGCTCAACAATGTTGAAGCGTCTGCCCTCGGCACAGATAGCTTTGCTATGGTACCGGATGTTTCCAATCCTGATCAGGCGTTAGCTCTGATCTAGGTTATTCCTCAGATCGTATGGGTATCTGACTCATACGATTTGGGGCAGTGCTTACTGTCGTATAAACAAAGAGGATATATGGACATTTCTCTTGCCTTTAACGATATCCAAACAGTAGCTAAAGACTTCCAGCAAACCTATGGTGGCAATTATCAACTAGCCAGTCGAGAAACTGTTTTACTGATGCCTGCAGTGATTGGCCAGGGCTACCTGCGTGGGATCAATCTGCGAGAAGGGCTCGATCTATTTATTTATGAATATGACTTAAACTGTAATCTTATCTTAGATTTTCAGAAACTTTCGCTAGATAATTCATTTGTTAACCTATCGTTTTGTGTTTCTGGACACTGCAGTGGCTCAATGCCAGGAATTAAAGATAAAATACATGTCTCCTCTTGGCAAACAACCTTTTCTACAGTTCCCTATGCGACGGGCATCATAGAGCTTTTAGCCGATCGAAAAATCTGTGTTGTTGAATTAGTTATGGCACCAAGGTTTGCCATGACACTCTTAGAAAGAGAATTAAACGCGATGCCGGGAGACTGGCAGCAGGCCTTGAAAACTCTGGCATCCAAACCATTCTATTCTCTGACCAGCATCTCTCAAGAGGTCTCACAGATTCTCCAAAGGATGTTGCGTTGTCCCTATCAAGGGACGCTACGGCAGCTTTACTTGGAGGGCAAGTCCCTGGAGCTGATTGCCCTTTATTTTTCTGAATTAACTGCTCCATCAGATGTGCAAACAGTCACAATAAAACGAAAAGATTTAGATAGCCTACACCAGGCCAAAAGTATTCTGTTACAGAAAATGGATGATCCTCCATCGCTCTCTGAGTTGGCAAAACAGGTGGGCTTAAGCGAACGTAAGCTCCAGAAAGGATTTCAAGAACTATTTGGCACAACTGTTTTTGGTGTTCTCCATGACTATCGGATGGAGCAAGCCCGCCAATTATTAGAGACAGAGCAGATGACGGTGGGTGCGATCTCAACCGCCGTCGGTATTTCTCACCGGGGCTATTTTGCCACTGCCTTTAAGCGAAAATTTGGCACCACCCCCAGGGACTATTTAAAGCGTCTAAGCAACTAACATAGAGCTATATCCATCTTGTCAGAAAGAAGGAGGTCCCATGACAACCACATCGACCAACGCTGCAAAACCTGCCGGTCGCAAGCAAAAGCAATGGTATCACCCGACAGTTTCTCCAGAACATGGAGCTTATGTGGTGCTGCTGCTATCTTTTTTAACCGGGGCAGCGGCGGCCCAGCAGTGGACCTGGGCAACAACGCTGGCACTGGTGTGTGCTTACTGTGGCTTTCAAGCGGAGCATCCGCTGGGGCTGCAAATTAAACAGCGACGCAGCTGGAAACCTCGTTTTTTGGTGTGGGCTGGGGTGTATGGAGGCATTGCCGGGGCGATTGCCCTATGGCTTTTCTGGCAACATCCGGAGAACTGGTCTCTTCTGGCTATCTGCGGTGCGGCTGTGGTGGCGACGCTGGTTGACGGTGTGTCAGTATGGCAGCGCCAGCAACGGGCCATTTGGAATGAGCTGATTACCTTTGCTGCGGTGTGTTTGTCGGCTCCGCTGGCCTAT
>JBCDFI010000276.1:0-7055 GCA_039178155.1 Cyanobacteria bacterium P01_H01_bin.105 | reverse complement strand
CCAGAGACTTTTACGGGTAATCCTCCTAACAGTAAGATTCGATCTCCGGGGGTTGCAAATTTTTTCTCTAATAAGCAGGTTTCGATCTGTTCAAACAGTGTTTCAAGGGAACCATCTAGCTGTTCTAACAAGACAGGACGTACTCCCCACACTAGGTTGAGCTGTCGATATACTTTAGGGTTAGCTGTTAACGCAACGATGGCAGCCCTGGGGCGTTCTGCGGCGGCTAGGCGAGCGGTGTAACCAGTCTCTGTAAATCCGACAATGCATTGTAAATCGAGAACATGATCAATGGTATTTAAGGCTTCGCTGATGGCCTCGGGTATCTCATTTCTTTGAGGTGGAAAATTGGGGTAGTCAATTTCGGGTTCAACATCGGTGGCGATCCGCGCCAACATTTTGACTGCCTCTATTGGATAATCTCCTACAGCAGATTCTCCTGATAACATAACAGCATCGGTACCGTCCATAATGGCGTTAGCAACATCACTGGCTTCAGCACGGGTAGGGCGAGGACTATGGGTCATGCTATCCAACATCTGAGTCGCTGTCACAACAGGAATGCCTTTGCGATTACATAGCCGAATGATTCGTTTTTGGATCAGAGGTACTTTTTCGGGTTTCATTTCCACACCCAGATCTCCCCTCGCCACCATAATGGCATCGCATTCGTCAACAATAGCTTCTAGATTCTCAATCGCCTGGGGTTTTTCTAGCTTGGCTAATACTGGAATTTTGGCTCCTTTGGCGGCCAGCAGTGCCTTTAGCTTTTTTACATCTTCGGGACTGCGAACAAAACTAAGAGAGATAATGTCAACGCCCTGTTCTATGCCAAAGGCTAAGTCTTTTTTATCTTTTTCTGTCATTGAGGGCAGCCGCAGATTGAGGGTAGGCAGATTGACTCCTTTACGGCTTTTGAGGATGCCACCAATAACAACTTTACACAGAACAGAATTCTCTTGAACAGCTTGAACACACAGTTCTAATAAACCGTCGTCTAATAGGATCTGGCTACCTGGAATGGCTTCTGCTGCTAAGTGTGGGTAGTCGATGGCGACTGTATCTGATTGCGGTGAGTCTTGGGTTATGGGTACAAGGGTTAAGCTATCGCCCTGATGTAGCTCAATCTCACCATCGGGAAGCTGACCGACGCGAATTTTGGGACCTTGCAGATCTTGTAAAAGTGTTAGAGGCATCTCTAATTCATCAGAAACTGCCCGCAGCTGGCGAATTTGTTCTGCATGGTCAGCATAGGTACCATGGGAGAAATTTAACCGGGCAACATTCATACCAGCTAACATTAGCTGTTTGATAGTTTCTGGAGAACGACTGGCCGGGCCAATGGTGGCCACAATCTTAGTACGATGAATAAGGGGCTTCATAGGAATATCTGCTAATTAATAAGCTTATCTTTGACCGTGTTTTGGGTGAGCTATACCCTAGGCTAGTTTTACTTCATTAGCACAACCACAGCCTGTTTCTACATTACTAATATTGGATAGGGTGGTTTCAGCTATATTGGCTAGGGCTTCTTTTGTAAAAAATGCCTGGTGCGCTGTGATGACTACATTAGAGAAAGACTGTAACAGCTGAAAGGTGTCGTCTTGTATGACGGTATCAGAGAGGTCTTCAAAAAACAGGCTATCTTCGCGTTCATATACGTCAATGCCAAAGTAGCCTACTCGACCTGATTTGATGGCTTCAATCACGGCTCCAGTATCGATTAAACCACCCCGACTGGTATTGATCAGCATGGAGCCTGGTTTAAAGTGTTGTAGCGACTCTGCGTTAATGAGGTGATGGGTGGAGGGTAACAAGGGACAGTGAAGGGAAACAATATCAGAGCGCGTTAATAATATGGGCAAGTCGACATACTCTACCCCCATGTCGATACAGGTAGGGTTAGGACGGATGTCATAGGCGAGTACCTTACAGCCAAAGCCGCTCATGATTTGGGCAAAGACTTGGCCGATTTTACCGGTGCCTACGACACCAATGGTTTTGCCATGGAGATCAAACCCGAGTAATCCATCGAGGGCAAAGTTATCGTCTCGTACACGGTTGTAGGCACGATATAGCTTGCGGTTAAGGGTCATGATCAGACCGACAGCGTGCTCGGCTACAGCATAGGGTGAATAGGCTGGCACTCGAACGACAGTCATGCCTAGCTCTACGGCTACGGCTAGGTTGACGTTGTTGAAACCTGCACAGCGGAGGGCAATGAGTTTGGTGCCTGTGGTTGCGATCGCACGGAGTGTTTCTTCATCTAGTTCATCATTGATAAAGACACATACAGCTGGAAACCCCGAAGCTAAGGATGCTGTACTAAGTGTCAGACGCGGCTCAAAGAAAGTCAGCTCATGCTCATAATTTTCATTAACCTCAATAAATGAACGCTTATCGTATTGCTTAGCGCTAAAAAAAGCCGTTTTCATACCTTGTATCAGCCCCTCTTACCTCACGACCATCAATAGCACTGGCCCAACTACTAGCCTCAAATAATCCTGCACATTGTCATCATGAAGATACAAAAATGCGCTAGATAGCAACTATTTAGCTCCACTATAGGACCTGATTGATAAAATGCACGAAATAAAATTGTGATACAGAAAAACCCTCTCTAATGAAGTTTTTTGATGGCTATCAGTACAGTCAAAAGATGCTTCAGATCCTGAATACCTCAGATACTTATACCTTTCACCATAGATACCATAGAGATTTATATAAGATGAGAATTCTAAGAACTCAGTTTTGTCGTCTATCCAACAAAAAACCTTAAAAGAAAGCTAAGACTCTAATGACATCATCAGATAACAAAAATAGAATTTAAATTATGAAGAATTCAGTTCACTTACATTATGTCCAGTAGGGACAGGAGATATTTAAAATACATAGAATACTCAGTTAACAGCGAGACTTATTTGCTAGGATTTAGTAACAATGTATTTATAGGGTTGTCATGAGCAAGTGACATGATATCAGCCATAAGTTAAACGTATCTGGTTCTTACGCTAGGCTAAGTGACGTTATATCCAAATGAGTCTAAATTTTGTTTAGAACTTAGAAAAAGTGAAAATAGCTAGAGATTGTGCTTCGTTACGCTTTTCATTTAGGGATTCAATGATAAGTTCATTGCCAATCTGTGGCTTATCGAAATAGGGACCTCTTCAGAGTGTGAGTTAGTTTTAGGGACAGCTTTATTTGGAATTTATTTGGATTTCAATTGACAAGTTCTACGCAAGACTCTGAGAGATTTTTGTAAGAGCCTTCTATGATTTGCCCAAACGCTCATTTAAAAACATTGGTAATTTTTGCTAGAGGGAACAGTAATTATGGTCCAGACTCCGATTCAATCTTCAATTTCCCCATCGTCTGGCAACACAGACAATGAACTGCATTTATTAGATGCTTACTGGCGAGCCTGCAATTATCTTGCAGTTGGCATGATTTATCTGCGGGAGAATCCACTACTCAAAGAACCGCTTCAGCCCGGTCATGTAAAACATCGTCTGTTGGGTCATTGGGGTGCTTCACCGGCCCTCAGTTTCACCTATGTTCACTGCAACCGACTGATTAAAAAATACGATCTAGACATGATCTTTGTGGCCGGTCCCGGACATGGCGCACCGGGTGTGTTGGGGCCTGTGTATCTAGAGGGAACCTACTCTGAAATCTATCCTGACAAGAGTGAAGATGCTGAAGGCATGCAGCGGTTCTTTAAGCAGTTCTCCTTTCCCGGATATATCGGCAGCCATGTCACTCCTGAAACACCGGGATCAGTTCACGAAGGGGGAGAACTCGGGTATAGCGTCTCCCACGCCTATGGTGCCGTCTTAGACAATCCAGACCTGATTGTTACTTGTGTCGTCGGTGACGGAGAGGCAGAAACAGGTCCCTTGGCAACGGCCTGGCATTCCAACAAATTTATCAACCCAGCCAGAGACGGAGCCGTGCTTCCCGTTCTAAACTTGAACGGGTACAAAATTGCTAACCCCACGATTCTAGCCCGCATCTCTCACGAAGAACTGGAATATCTATTCCGTGGCTATGGCTACACTCCCTACTTTGTTGAAGGGAAAGATCCGATGGAAATGCACCAGCGGATGGCCACAGTCATGGAAGAGTGTGTGCTAAAAATCAAAGAGATTCAGCGAGAAGCTCGAATATCAGGTAAAAT
Source organism: Cyanobacteria bacterium P01_H01_bin.105 (assembly GCA_039178155.1). Taxonomy (GTDB): domain Bacteria; phylum Cyanobacteriota; class Cyanobacteriia; order Phormidesmidales; family Phormidesmidaceae; genus Leptothoe. The sequence continues at coordinate 2,878 of JBCDFI010000276.1, read as the reverse complement.
CGAACGCCCTCGATGGCCGATGATTGTGCTCCGCACCCCTAAAGGATGGACCGGCCCAGCTGAAGTGGATGGCAAAAAAGTAGAAGACTTCTGGCGGTCTCACCAGGTACCGATGGGAGGCATGCACGACAATAGCGATCACCTAAGTAGATTAGGGGACTGGATGCGCAGCTATAAGCCAGAGGAGCTGTTTGATGAGAACGGTACTCTGATCCCTGAGCTGAAGGCTCTCACTCCAGTCGGCAATCGTCGGATGGGAACTAACCCCCATGCCAACGGAGGTCTACTACGTAAGGCCTTAAAAATGCCAGATTTTCGTGACTACGCCATTCAGATGGAGCAGCACGGCACCGAAGAATTTGAAAATACTAAGGTGCTGGGTCTGTTGATGCGAGACATCATGCGGAATAACCCGAACAACTTCCGGCTGATGGGTCCCGACGAAACAGCTTCAAACCGACTGCAGGATGTCTATCAGGTCACAAAGAAAGTCTGGATGGCAGACATCTATCCAGAAGATGAGGGAGGAACTGAGCTATCCCAAGATGGCCGTGTGATGGAAATGCTGAGCGAGCACACTCTACAGGGGTGGTTAGAAGCTTATCTGCTGACCGGACGTCATGGTCTTTTCCATACCTATGAGGCCTTTGCCCACGTAGTGGACTCGATGTTTAACCAGCATGCTAAATGGTTAGATATTTGTCGTCACCATGTACCCTGGCGACGTTCAGTCTCTTCTTTAAATATCTTACTTTCCTCGCTGGTGTGGCGGCAAGATCACAACGGTTTTAGCCACCAAGATCCAGGCTATATTGACTTGGTGACCAATAAAAACCCCGATGTGGTACGGCTCTATTTCCCACCAGATGCTAACTGTTTATTATCCGTGGCAGATCACTGTTTCCGCAGCGTTGACTACATCAACGTGATTATTTCAGATAAGCAAAAGCATCTGCAGTATCTACCTATGGATGAGGCCGTTGCTCATTGCACTAAGGGCATCGGCATCTGGGGCTGGGCCAGCAATGATGACTGTGGCGTTGAGCCGGATGAACCCGATGTAATAATGGCATCTTGTGGCGACATTCCGACGATGGAGTCATTGGCAGCCACTGCAATTTTGCGAGAAGAGTTTCCCGAGCTTAAGGTTCGCTTTGTCAATGTAGTAGACCTGTTTAAGCTGGTGTCAGCCGGAGAGCACCCCCACGGTTTATCGGATTGGGATTTCAACTCTCTGTTTACACCAGATAAGCCAATTATCTTTAACTTCCATGGTTATCCATGGCTGATCCACAAGTTGGTTTATCGTCGCTCTAAGCAGGAACGTATTCATGTACGGGGCTACAAGGAAGAAGGAAATATCAACACACCGCTAGAGCTGGCTATCAATAACCAGGTGGATCGCTTCAATCTAGTAATTGATGTGATTAATCGGGTGCCTAAGCTAGGGTCGGCTGCCGCCCATGTCAAAGAAAGAATGAAAAACAAAATCATTGAATGTCTGGCGTATGCCCATGAGCATGGCAAGGACCAAAGTGAGATTGTTGATTGGAAGTGGCCCTATACAAATCCCTGCGATTAGTAGCCTTAAGTAAGAAGACTTCCCCCATGGGGGAAGTCTTCTTGTTTGATCGCAGTGGAACATAAAGATCATGAAAATCCTTGTCCTTAATGCCGGTTCTAGTAGTCACAAACTCTGTTTGTATGCCTTAGACAAGGCTCTACCAGAAAAAGCCCCCACACCCGTGTGGGAGGCGCAAATTGATTGGTACCCTCAGCAGGCTATTGTAGAAATCGACACCCAAGCGGGGGAGTCTTTAGAGCAAAAACTAGCCTTTACCTCCCGACGAGAAATTCTCTCTGAGGTGCTTAGTACTCTGTGGCAGGGAAAAACACAGGTGCTCATAAGCCCAGAGGAGATTAACGTCGTTGGCCATCGGGTCGTTCATGGTGGGCAAATCTATCAAGCCAGCACCATTGTCACACCTGAGGTCAAAGCAGAAATCGACCGTCTAAAACAGCTGGCCCCCAATCATAACCCCGCTAATCTCGAAGGCATTGAACTGATGGAAGAGCTGCTGGGAGAGATCCCCCAGATAGCCGTCTTTGACACGGCCTTTCACACTCAGATGCCCGATGTCGCAGCAATTTATCCGGGTCCTTACGACTGGATAAAACAAGGTATACGTCGCTATGGATTTCACGGCATTAGTCATCAGTATTGTGCTCAGCGGGCTACTCAGCTTTTAGGTCGTAATGATTTACGGCTAATCATTTGTCACCTGGGTAATGGCGGGTCTCTCTCGGCTGTACGCCATGGTCGGAGTATCGACACTACCATGGGATTTACGCCCCTTGATGGTTTGATGATGGGGACGCGCTCTGGTTCTGTTGATCCTGGGATTTTAATTTACCTGATGCGACAAGGACACAGTGCCAATCAGATAGATCAAATCTTAAATAAAGAATCGGGTCTCAAAGGTATTTCTGGTATTTCCCATGATTTGCGCCAAATCGAACAGGCCACTGCTGCCGGAGACCCACAGGCCAAATTAGCGCAAGATATGTATCTCCATCGTTTTAAGGCCTGTTTTGGTTCAATGCTGATGAGTCTAGGTGGTGTAGACGTGGTTGTTTTTACCGCTGGTATTGGTGAACATGCCGCATCGATTCGAGCCACCGCCTGTGAGTCAATGGCCTTTTTAGGGCTCAAACTAGATCCTAATAAAAACAATGATCATCCTGTTGATCAAGACATTACCACCGTTGACTCTACTGTTCGAGTACTCGTCATTCACACACAAGAAGACTGGGCTATCGCTCAAGACTGTTGGCACTGCTTGAAGGACAAAAGCTGATAGCCATCGTAAGTAGGCTT
>JBCDFI010000275.1:0-7058 GCA_039178155.1 Cyanobacteria bacterium P01_H01_bin.105 | reverse complement strand
TTGCCTCTATATAATTACGGTCTTGAGCGGCTCAAGAATCTACCTGTATCTTTGTGATTAACTCGCGAAATTCACCAAGAACTGATGCAAGGTGTGTGAGGTTCTGAGCGCAGTCCATTTGAGTGATCTAGGTCTTCTAGAAGAGATCACTGGTCAAAGACGAAATCGCGCATTTTCTTATGCGCCATATTTAGCTGTTTTTCAAGATCCATGAAAAAAGTTTGGACTAACGTCTCAAATCAGCGGTTCAGATTGACTTGAACTCAAAATCAGATGACTCAACTCTCCATTGTAATTGGATTGGAATAGTTAAACACAATTGCTGAATCAGCAGAAATAATCAGAGCATAAGTTGTTGAGCTTTCTACATTGGCTCAACTTATGAGAAACGTGCGTGATGCTATTTGTATAGAAAATCATTCATGCGAACCAAATTAACCACAATATTTTTTGCTTGACGTCACGAATGTCTTAGCGGTACTTTAGTTCTCATGCCCTGCGGGGCCACACTACAAAGCTCAATATTTAGCACTGGCGGCAGGTGCTTCCAACACCGCACCGCCAGCTAACCCCCGACTGGATCAGCAGTCCGAGGCTTGGGATACTTTATCTCATTGCTGCCCCGGTTTGCATCATATAATCGGGGCAGCTAAACTTTGAGCTTTGGTTTCTTACCTAACCATGTCATGTTGAGGCCTGTAGTTTTTTGGCTGTAGGCTCTAGGCACGGCAATGGTTTAACAACGCTAATGTTTGGAGACCAAAGCTTATGCTTCTCGATATCACCCAGGGCGCTGTTGCGTCCACTCTGCCGCTCGGCACCGATCCACTACCCAAGTATCAATACGAAATTGTTCGCCACCTGGTGTTCGGTAGCCTTACCGGGGTGCGCCTCACCATTCAAGATCTGCATAGAAAACACTACGCCGAACCCAACGACTGGAGTAAACCCATCTCCACCGGACGGCCCAATGAGGTCATGGTCATTTTGACTAAACGGGTGGCGATTAAGCAATAGAGCGAGATATGACTTGGGGGTGCTTTGAGATCGCACCCCCAAAGCTGTCCACTATGGCACCTACAAGGCGAGATTGCTAGCATTGCAGTGCAGAGAACTATCCCATTTCTCTCTCAAGGCTGACACTCAAAGAATGAAATCATCTTTTCCGTCAATAAATCGCCTAAATCCGTGGCTTGCAGTTAACTATTCGCTGGTGTTTCCAGGTCTCGGGCAGCTATATAGCGGGTTCTGGCTAAAAGGAATCAGTCTAATACTGACAACAATTTTTATGATCGGCTACGCCACCTGGTCTATTTTTGGGGCCAATGGCCAGACCCTATGGGGATTCTGGACAATAGGATGCTTTCTCATTGTCTATAGCTTTAGTATTTTAGATGCCTATCGCGGCACCCAGCCGGGATACGCCACTCGGATTTCAGTGCCCCAGGGCAAGTCCGATCCGTGGTATGCCGTTTTTTTGTCACAGCTGCTGCCTGGGTTAGGCCATTTGTATCGACAGCAGGCGGTGGCTGGAGGGGTATTTCTGGTTTCTGGTCTTCTGAGCGCCTGGTTAGCGAATTCTGCCCCTCAATGGGTGCCTATACCACCGCTGATTTGGGCACTGAGTTGTTATCACGTATATGTTAGTTCTTCTCATCGTACTGAAGCTAAATCAAGTGCGATCGCACTTCTTGTTGCTGGGCTCTTAGTAGTACGGCTGTGCGTGGGGTCAACCCCAGGCTGGGTTCAACAGATGGTCGAACAGTGCATTGTACCCAGTGATTCGATGACCCCAACGCTACAGGTCAACGACCGTCTCTTTACGCGGCGCAGTCAGACGTATCAGCCTAATGTTGGCGATATTGTTGTATTCACTCCGCCCGAGAACGCTCTACGAGATCGCGAACAACAAGTCGGAGACCTGCTGTATGTGAAACGTGTGATTGGTTTGCCAGCTCAGAAGATAGCTATTAAAGAGGGTCGTGTTTACATCGACAATCGTCCGCTAGCAGAACCTTACGCTCAGGTGAAATCAACCGATGAGTGGGGGCCTGAAACCGTGCCTGCAAATAGTTATTTTGTATTGGGTGATAACCGTCGAGATAGCTACGATTCGCGTGATTGGGGCTATGTGCCTAAAGCAAATATTCTAGGTGCCGCCTACAAAATCTATTGGCCAGCCAACCGAGTTCAGCCTCTAGAATAAAGTACTAAGATGCAACCAATTCAAGTTTTTAGTCATCAACTGGCGAGAGAAAACCTTTCTCCTAGTGACAAACATTGCTCTCTTTCCCTAGATACAACCAAGGATTTAAACAACAATGGCGTTATCGTCTCAGGCATCTTCACGCTTTAAAACGAGACCGACTGCCGCAAAATCTTCATTGCCTTCCAGACTGCCTTCAATACGTTTGACAACCTTGAATCCTTCAGACAGATAAAGTTCTAGCGCGGGTGTATTACCTTCAAGCAGCTCAATTTCCATTGCTGATTCTGAGTCTGCAACAGCGTGTCGGAGCAATGCACGCCCTATCCCCTTTCTGTAAAACTTAGGATGGACATAAAGCCAGGTGAGTTCTTCAGCACTATAGGCAACAAATCCTTGCACGATGTTATCGATGGCTGCTACAAATAGCTTGTTATCAAAAAGGCCTTCATTGTTGGCAGTTTGCTCAAGGGTAAGAAACGCATCTGTACCTACGGTAAAACTGAGTTCGTCGAGACGTGATGTGTCATGTATTTCGCACAGCCTAGGCCAGTCTGTAGATTTATAAGGACGTATGTTTATCTCCATAATCTTTGAAAAGCAATGCTTCAATCTTGCAACAGACTGGCCACAAATTGTAGTCCAGAGCGTTAGCCTAGCATAAACTATCTCTACTTGCGATCGCACCTGCAAGCATAGGTTTAGCACTATCTATACCTGCTCACCACACTAAATTAAGCTTGGCATTACAGCGATAAATGCCAAGCTTCCTAGCCGACTTAAAACAACATTGGCTGCATCAGTAAACGTGAGGCGGAACCGCTTGCCCTAGTAGCGTATAGATGAGAGATTATAAGATAGACATTCCTCCTAGATTGAGCTGGTGTTGCTTAGGATTGATTGCAATAACACAGCTCAGGTTTATCCATTTATTCTATCGTGTACTTTACGGACAAGTGCTGCGACAGCAGGTTTTGATCGTCCGAAGCTAACGATTCGAACGGCCATTCCACTATTCGCATGCAGTGCCAATGCACGGTCAATGGCATCGATAATCCATTGTTGGTCGTTGCCGAACACACCACCACCTAACAATGTTAGGAATACTGTTCGATTGCCAGTGTTTTTAGCATTGATTATTCCGGCACAGATTGTGGCTTCGTAAGCTGCTTCCAGAATTAAGCGAGCGAATGGTTCCCAGTCCTGCGAAAGTTCTCCAGAGTAGGCAACCGGCATAGCTGAGCAATACGCTTGTGAGACAGTGTGTGTGCACCGATCAAGTGTAACCTGTGTGTCTGACTGAATACCGATTTGTAAACTGGACCTCAGGACATCGATTTCCGCATTCGTTAAAGAGGCGAGATGTTCATTGATTTTTGATAGAGCGCCCTTACGAGGTAGCGCGTAGCCATTAGTCATCGACCACAGGCTGTGATCTTCATTACCGAGAGCTGTCGCGATCTTTTCTAGACAGTCCAGTTGATTACTGTGTGACTGACCGACTTGTCCCCGTAGCTGTACAAAATAATTCCGATAGATTGTACCGGCACCTGCAGCAATTGCACAGGCAGGACCTTGGGTGCGATCATAGTCGTAGATTGCAACACCTTCTTCCGGCGTTACATCGGGGTGTGTCATTTCCAACAGATTGAATTGAGACGCTACTTGGAATAGGGCACCAGCATTTGCTGTATCCAGGTGAAGTGCTTGGACATCAGCAACAACTTCAGCAACGGAAATTGCACCACGGACTGAAGCTTCAGCTGAGGACAAACGAAGTTCCCGAAGTGTCGGCATTGAGAGTGTGCCACAGCTCCAAGAGTTACCGTTGATCAATGAGGTCAGCGTTGTGTCACTCAGGGTCATCGATGCGCGTACTTGGTCCGGAGACTGCTCATCAAATCCAGTTAGTGTGCGAAACCATGTCATATGTTTAGTGAGATAGCGATAGAACTACTTATTTAGAGAAAAAATTCCATGCACAGCAGATTAGGTGGAGATACGTCGATCTAATCTGCCGATACGGGCGTCAGATAGAAAGCTTGAGCCGTTGATGATTTGGGAAATGAAATGATCTGTAAAATTTTCTCATAGCCTGGATGTGACAAATCAAATCATAACGAGGAGTAGCAATGGCAAGTCTTAGTATAGTCATCTCTCCTGCAATTGGGCTGGTGCTACTTAGGATTTATTTATCATCCAGTTCTCTACCTGCTGCCATGCCACTACCTGAGTTCCTGCCTTAAGAGTTTTCTCAACCAGGTGCTTAAGGCTATTCAGCTCAAATACTGCTCCTTAGACTCATGCAACAAAGCTCTGTATAGCTTAAAATTTGAACTTGAATTTACAAAATATAATACAAAATAAAATTCGTCAAAACCGATAGCTACTTTGCAAAAGGCTGCTTAGGCTGTTGCATAGATGAGTTCAAGATATCTTAAATAGATCAATCTCTTAATAGTCTAGGTAAAATATACAAAGGGATTTTAAAGGGGTTTTCTACTGTAATGATAGCTCTAAAATATGGGCTTATTTGAGCCATGCCTATCATTGACAAACGACTAGTAAAAGACGAGAGAGTTGTTATGATAGACATGTTGCGCGAATTAGAAAAGCTAAGTTTAACAATTGACTTTCTTACTAGAGATGAGGCTCGTCATATTCTAGATATTGTTAATCAGCGTGTGAAAGAGAGTCTCAATGCTCACATTATTGATGTTTTATGGAAGCAGGAAGGGAGATTTCACGACATTCTACAACCCTTTGCAAGCATCAACAATAGCCGAAGAGGTGACTTAAAGCCCTTTGAGGTTAGTAAAAAGTCCCAAGGGGTTTGGCCCTGGATTTATAATCATCGCGCACCCATTTGGATAGAAGACATTCATAATCAAAATTTGTTAGAACCTGTTCAGAATCTAGCAACTGCAGAGCTGCTCGAACCAGAGGTTTTAGACTTTTTTGGTGATACTGATTCGATAGTCGCTGTGCCTTTATTTTTTAGGGATGCGCTATGGGGCATCTATTCTGTTGAACTACCAATGTCCAATGTTTTGACTATCGAAACGCTGGAAATGCTGAAGCGTTTCTCTCGACCCATGGCTAATCTAATTTGGAAAGCAGATGCCCATGAGCTGAACGATTTTCAAACAACAAAGGCAATTGCCCAATTCAAGGAAACTGTCCGAAAGTCAAAGTGGCATCTGAACCCTTATCGGACTGGGTTTATCGCCAGACCTTTTCGGACTGATGATACAGACTTTTTAGAATTAGAAGAGTCTACCAGAGATTTTTTATCTAGTCACCAGATTCAGGCAAAGCGCTATATTCATCCTCCTGGGAAAGACTATATTCTTTCTGAACTAATGAACCAAATCAGGGATGCGCACTTTGGCATTGTCGATATTACAACTTGTAATTCTAATGTCATGTTAGAACTGGGCATGATGATGATTTTGGGTAAAAAGTTTATCTTGTTCCGGCAAAGAGAAGATAATCATTCATTACCGTTTGATATTCGCAATTATCAATGCTATCAATATGAGGTTCGTCGAAATGGTATTTGCACCTGGAATCCGGGAGATGCTAAGCCTATTCCCATTGAGGACGTGCTCAACTCATTTATTCCAGAACTATACCGCGATCCCGACTTTAGAGACGCTAAGCCTTATATTGCATCTCCCAACCCAGATTCGTCAGAGCTTTAAGCTCACTCTATCCGCATCTTATATGCCGATTATCTCCGCTTTAGCGATCTCACCCTGCATCCATCTATTAGTCTCCAAAGGCTTTGGTGCGTGAATATTTTGGCAGACAGATCGGTCTTCTAGGCTATCGATCTTAGGCTTCAACAGGATAGCTATCGGGCATTCCTAAGTGGGTGAACTGATTGAGAATAGAACATTCCAACAGTAATTCTGTCGTTTGATTTTCAATCCCTCGTGCAGACACCTCACCGGTAAAAATAGTTTTGAGGCGATACATCATGGTTTCACTCAAAGACCGTCGATGATAGTTCATCTCTTCTTTCCAGGTAGAGCGTCCCTGTTTGCGAATCGCTCGTAAGTTTTCATCTCGTGGATGCGGGGCCTGTTTGCGATTGCCATGAAACCAAATTTTGGCATCTTTGCGAGGGGGAATCGCAGCCGTTGCGTCCCGCTCATCAATAGCATCGTAACAATAGGTTCGGTCGTAGGCTCCATCGGCACTAACTTGGTCAATCTCGTCTGGAACTTGGTCCAGTAGGTCTGGCAATATCTCTCCATCACTGATGGCGTTCGAGGTCACCACCGCCGCCAATATCTCGCCCGTTTTCTCATCAACACCCAAATGCAATTTGAGCCACGTGCGACGTTTGCTTACCCCATGTTGACGGGTTTTCCATTCCCCTTCTCCATAGACTTTAATGCCCGTACTGTCGATCACCACATGACGTCCCCCGGTGGTGGGTTTCGTCGGAATGTCAATGCTTAAGGTCTTTTGACGACGAGACAACGTCGTATGCACCGGTAAGGACACGGATACCCCCATCAGTTCCACGATAGACCCCGCAAAACCGATGGTTTGACGCAAGGCAAGCCCATAGATCACTTTGAAAGTTAATAACGTCTGAATGGCTAAATCGCTATATGTCTTTGAGGCCCCAGGATTACCGGTCTTTTGAGTGGTTTCCCAGGCTGCAATCACCTCATCACTCAGCCATAGCGTCAGGCTTCCTCGCTTGACCAAGGCGGCGTTATACTCAGACCAGTTACGGAGTTTGTAAGGGCGTTTCATCGGTACCGTGTTTGTGTGGTAACTACACTTTACCGGCTCTTACAGCTCCGTAGCTTCCTGATTCACGCACCAAAGCCGT
>JBCDFI010000274.1:0-7065 GCA_039178155.1 Cyanobacteria bacterium P01_H01_bin.105 | reverse complement strand
ATCCACCTTGATCAGTTTGTTGTTGCGCTTTTACGATCCAATTGAAGGGGGTGTACACATCGACGGTCATGATCTACGGGAGTACACCCTATCGTCTCTGCGACAACAGATTAGCATTGTTTTACAAGATAGCGTGCTATTCGCCACCAGCGTCCGTGACAACATTGCCTACGGTGCCCTTGGGGCTAACGAGGCTGAGATTAAAGCTGCAGCTCGTCTGGCCAACGCCCACGACTTTATTATGGAGCTGCCCCAGGGATATGATACGGTTTTGGGTGAGCGCGGAGCTACGCTTTCAGGCGGCCAGCGACAGCGAATTGCTATTGCCCGTGCTGCCATCCGTCAGGCTCCGATTATTATTCTCGATGAACCTACCAACGGTCTTGACAGTGCCAGTGAGACTTTAGTCAGCGATGCACTCAATCGACTTACCCAGGGAAAAACCAGCTTCTGGATTTCCCACAACCTGAGGACAGTGCAACAGGCTGATCAGATTCTCTACATTGAACAAGGATGCATTTTAGAACGGGGTACCCACGCCCATCTCATGGCCCTCGGAGGTCGCTATGCCCAGATGTATCGCTTGCAATCCGGTAGTTATTTATCCGAAAAGAGCTATGCGAACTGATGCATTATCTAGCCGCTTTATCTTAGTGCGCCATGGCCGCAGTTCCTTTAATGACCAGGGGCGCTACCAGGGCAGTTCTAACGAAGCTGTACTGACCCAAAAAGGTATTGAAACCGCTCAGCATGTAGGCAGGTTTCTCCGCAAAAAAGCTATCGATGTAGTATATACCAGCCCGCTACTGAGAGCTAAACAGACCACCGAGGAGATTCTCAAGACCATGGCCGATCAACGGCTAAGACTAATTACCGTAAACCACAATCTCAGGGAAATAGATCTGTCTATATGGGAAGGCCTTACCTACAAGTATGTGCAACATCATCATCGGGATGCCTACGAATGCTGGCAGCAGCGGCCCCATGAGTTTAAGCTGCCAGTTGCCAGCGGTTATTATCATTTTCCGGTCAAGGATCTTTACCAGCGAGCCCAGCAATTTTGGTCTGATAGCCTGACTAATCACACCGGCAAAACTGTGCTGATTGTCAGCCATGGCGGTACAAACCATGCACTGATTAGCACCGCCATGGGCCTTTCACCTCAATGTCATCACAGCCTGCAACAGTCTAACTGCGGCATTAGCATACTGGAGTTTTCAGAACAGGGGGTACAGCTAACTCAACTCAATCAAACCACGGCTATTCGAGAAATCTTGCCCAAACTCAAGGCTGGGAAACAGGGGCTCCGATTATTGTTGTTGCCGGAGGAGACGCTCACTCCCATCGCTTGTCAACAGGTAGCTCATCGTCTAGCCACCGTTAATTTAGAGTTTTGTCTCTCGGCTGGGCAAAACTGGTTGCCTAGCCTGCTGCAACATCATCCAAAGATCACTCAGTTTGCTGCTAGACACACTGATTTTCTGCAAGACTGGCAACAGACATTCTTTGAACTTGGCGCGTTTGAACCTGGTAAGACTGATCAACATTTGATGACCGGGATTGCGATCGCACCTACTGCCAGCATCCAAACCCTTCTTATCCAAACCCTGGGCGGTCATTCCTACGAAGGAGCAAAACTCCTCCTCAAACCCGGTTATCTCAGCGTTATTCATTATCCCCAAAATCATCGTCCCATCGTTCAGGCGATCAATATTTAACCTTTCTCGTTTAATAACGCATGGACGTTTTATAGAACATCTTTTCTCATACCACTCCCCATAGGAAATCTTCACCATGGCTACGATTCTCGTCACTGGCGCTGCCGGATTCATCGGTTACCACGTCGCCCGTCACCTACTCAACCAAGGCCACTCCGTCATCGGCATTGACAACCTCAACACCTACTATGACGTTGGCCTCAAACGGGGGCGGCTAGACCAACTTAGACCCTACACTCAGTTTAAATTTCACCAGATTGACATTGCCGATCGCGACAGCATCCAGTATCTATTTGCTCACCACACCCCAGAGCAAGTCGCTCATCTCGCCGCCCAAGCAGGGGTGCGCTACTCCCTCGAAAATCCCCATGCCTACGCCGACAGTAATCTTACCGGCTTTGTCAACATCCTCGAAGGCTGTCGTCACCACCATGTACAACATTTAGTATTTGCTTCTTCTAGTTCAGTTTATGGCGCTAATCGCCAGCTGCCCTATGCCGTCAGCAACAACGTAGACCATCCCCTCAGCCTTTACGCCGCCACTAAAAAGGCCAATGAGCTGATGGCCCACACCTATAGTCATCTCTACGACCTACCCACAACAGGACTGCGTTTTTTCACCGTTTATGGCCCCTGGGGTCGCCCCGACATGGCTCCATTCAAATTCACAAAAGCCATCATCGAAGGACGCACCATTGATGTATATAACTACGGTCACATGCGCCGTGATTTCACCTACATCGACGATATTGTTGAAGGGGTAGTACGCACCCTTACCCATATTCCTCAACCGGGGGGAGCCATTGTCCCCGGTCATAGTCATGCCCCTTACCACATCTACAATATCGGCAACGGTCGTCCTATCGAGCTAATGCGATTCATTGAAATAATTGAAGATCATCTAGGCATTAAGGCTCACAAGAACATGATGCCGCTACAGCCAGGTGATGTTTTAGAGACCTGTGCAGACGTTGCCGCATTGCACCAAGCCATAGGTTTCCAGCCCACTATCCCCCTAGAAATCGGTCTCCCCAAATTTATCGACTGGTACCAAGACTATTATCAGAGCCAAGATCTTCCTCTATCAGCATAGATCTCAGCAGCTCTATCTCTTTTAACATCGGTAAAAACACGGCTATCACTGCAGCACTAAGAACACATAGGCATTTATTGCTAACAGCCTCTGAGAACGTCTACATATCCATCAAAATCGTCTAAGTCAATCTCGTAACCCTTATTTCTAAAGGGTTTCTCAAAGATACCCATTTATACTGAGTTTTCTTGATGAAAACTAGCCTATGATTTAGACAAGGTTGTATCTGTCATCGTCAAAAGCGGCATTATTGCCGTTACTAAAGTCTGCCAAAGTATTGAACTAAATCATTTAGACCCTTTTTCTATCAGAGGGGTTGAGTACCATCAGGGAAAAACAAAAGCGCATCTGGATTCAGAATCACGGTCAGCTTTGACCGCTACTTATTCCATTATTCCCGCTTTAAAATTTTGTATAGTTCCCATGACTGCTACACGTCTCTCTCCATGCACCGCACCCACGGTACCGCCATCTATCACCCTCATCATTTCTCCACGAGAAAGCTTTAGCTACACCCAGCAGTCTCTAGACAGTATTTATCAGCACACTAGAATTCCGTTTGAGCTGGTGTATATTGACGCCGGTTCTCCAAAACATATTCAAAAGTATTTAAAGCGAGCCGCTGCTAAAGAAGGGTTTACTCTCCTGCGATCCGATCGTTTTCTCTCACCTAACCAAGCACGCAATCTCGGACTCAGCCAAGCCATTACCGATTATGTAGTTTTTATTGATAACAATATTCACGTCTCTCCCGGATGGCTAGAACATCTTTGGTATTGCGCTCAAGAAACTAATGCGACTGTTGTTTGCCCTTTGACCTGTGTCGGTAAACCTCTACATGATCGCATTCATTTAGCAGGGGGAGAAGCCAGAATTTTTATGAATATTAAAGGCGATCGGCTCCGTCGACATCTCTATGAAAAGCGCTTTCTAGTCAATCGTTCTGCCGCCGCTATCAAATCTCAACTCCATAGACGCTCTTGCGAATTGGCAGAGCTACGCTGCACATTGGTTAAGCGAGAGATCTTTGATAAAATTGGTCCCTTTGATGAAAAACTGTTAGGTGCCCAAGCAGATATAGACTTTTGTCTAAGCGTTAACCAGACAGGTCGACACATACTTTGCGAACCTGCTTCTGTCGTTACCCACGTCTCACAGAGTTCCTATCATTGGTCAGATTTAGTCTACTTTATGCTGCGCTGGAGCGATACATGGGAAGTAAAGAGTCTGATGTATTTCCAGCAAAAATGGGATTTGGATATGGATCACTATTTTTTACACCGATACCAACAGCTAGGACATCATCGTCGTAAAGCATTTCTATATCCGGTACTACGCTGGCTGACTGGAAATCGAAAAATTGCTTGGCTAGAGAACTTGGCCATTCAATTAGAGCAGTGGATGAACCAAATAATTACAGATCGCCATGCCCAATTGCCTCACACCCCTATCAAAAAGCTGGCTATGACGTCATCATCTGATCGAAAAATCTCTGCAAAACAGCAGCTTCAACAGTCAGTCCTGAACAGTCACAATACGACTGCGCGACTATCTCAGCCTCGTTTAATGTCCCACTAGAAACTACTACATCGAGATTTCATGCTGTATTAACAAGCACAGTCCAAGAGCCATCACATCATAATTAATGCGCTGCTACTGACCCAAATCAATTCCATAGATAGCAATAATACAGCCCATCTATAGGTCATGTTGTGCGGTCATGCTAGGCTCAAAGCCTATCTATAGCTCACTCCCATGAAATCTGCTAAATCTCAGGTAGCTCTGCTCGGTCTGTGTCAGGCGACAGCCATGACCACCAACACGGTCTTGGTTACAGTTGCGGCTCTGATTGGCTACGCTCTAGCAACAGACAAGGCTTTGGCTACACTACCGCTAGCCATGCGTCAGGTTGCTACCATGGTCGCTACAATTCCAGCGTCGTTACTAATGCAGCGCATTGGGCGACGCGGTGGATTTTTGGTGGGTACCTTCGTGGGCTTTATAGGTGCCGCTATTGGAATTTATAGTCTTACTATTGAAAATTTTTGGTTGTTTACGTTATCAACAACGCTCCTTGGAGTCTCCAATAGCTTTGTGGGCTACTATCGTTTTGCAGCGGCTGACGTAGCTGATGAGGCTTTTCGATCCCAGGCAATTTCCTGGGTACTAGCGGGCGGAATTATCGCAGCAATTTTAGGGCCTTGGGTAGCAACTGGTTCTAAAGGATGGTTTAACAGCGAGCTATATATCGGGGCCATCATTGCCATACTGGGACTACAGATATTTACGGGTCTGCTGCTGTTAGGGTTACAGATTCCCTCAACAACAACAGATCAAAAAGCCCAGAATACCCGTTCTCTTTCTTTCATTGTGCGACAGCCTAAGTTTTTGGTCGCTACGTTGGGTAGCACGGTAGGGTATGGCGTCATGGTATTTGTCATGACGGCCACTCCTTTAGCCATGACGGTAGAATCACACTCCTTTACCCAAACTGCCTCGGTGATTCAGTGGCATGTGTTGGGTATGTTTGCCCCCTCACTGATGACAGGGTGGCTAATTAAGCGTCTAGGGGTGTTGCAAATCATTATGACCGGAGCAATTTTGAACTTGGGCTGTATGGGGTTAAATCTGGCTGGAACCAGCTTTTTGCATTTTGCTACGGCTCTCTTCTTGCTTGGCTTGGGTTGGAATTTTATGTACGTCGGCTCGACTACGTTACTCACAGAAACCTATACCCCAGCCGAGAAAGGTAAGGTCCAGGCCATTCATGACTTTATCGTGTTTAGCTTTGTCGCCGTGGTCACGTTTTTGGCAGGACGGGTTTTCCATCGCTTTGACTGGACGATTCTCAACCAGATGAGCTGGCCACTGGTACTGTTTACCTTGTTAGTTGTGCTGTGGTTTCAGCAAAAGACAGCGCGGGCTCAGCGTTTAGTCTAAATTTGGTCTCAGGGAAAACTATCGTTTTTAGATAACTGTAGCCTGAGCAATCAGAGCTGTGGCTGCCCTCTGGAAGGTATCGCTGACTTGCTTACTATCAAGATATCGTACCTGGGAAAATCCACCATCGATGACCATCGTTAGCTGGGTTGCCAGCAGTTGGGGCTGTTTGAGAGAGGCAGCTTTGGCTAGGGCAGTGATGCGATCGCACACCCCAGCCTTATGCTCCACAATCACCTGCCGCGATAGATGTTCCGCATCTGCAAACTCACTCGCTGCCAGCAAAAACGGATCCCCTTGACACTCAGGCTGTATCAGTAGCTGCGCAATAAAATCAGTCACCCCTACCAGCTGCGCCATCGGCTTAGGGTCACAGTCAGCCAAAGCCGCCTCCAACAGGTGCCAAAACTGCTGATTTCGCCGCTCCAAATACGCCCGAATCAACGCATCCTTTGATGGAAAGTAGCGATAGAGACTCGTCTTAGCAATTTTTGCCTCTGCAATCACCCGGTCAATACCCACCGAATGCAGCCCCTGCCCATAAAATAACCGATCCGCCACATCTAGAATGTGCTCCCTAAGCGGCTTATCGGTAGCAGTAGACTTACGTGGCATAGGTCTCAAAAAGCAAATCCATTGACATGATACAGACCTGTCTGTTATTAATCAATTAGATACAGACCTGTTTGTTTTGATACATACGGGTTGAGTTTATTGTCCCTAACCATTCCATTCGTGAACACATTACCTCCCAACCACTCAAAAAAGTTTGGATGGACGACAATCTTCTCATTTAAATCTTCTCACTTAAAATAGGGCATCATTTATTTACCTAATTCTCTGACACCTTCTCTACGAGCACTCACATCTTGAACGTCAATCTTTCTCCCAACATCCGCAGAAACTCCGTCATGCCGCGACGGCTGTACTACTTCCTACTGTCCCTAGCTTTAACTGGAGTTCTTGCTAGTGTGGAAGCTAGGAGTTCCTTTGTCGCTCAACAACACCTCAATCGTCAGCAATCCATCGACTTGTTTTGGGACTACACCGGTCTTCCTGATCTCATAGCGCAACCTTAAATATCACGACTGAATTCTGTTGTTTTCTTGGTTTTACTGTTGTATTCTTAGTTTTAGAAGATACATCACCCACTACACAGCCAGCTCATCTTCCCACTTTCGAAAGTAGTGCACCAAAAAATCAATTGCTCGGCGTACCCTGAGGGGCAAATGCTGACGATTTGGATACACAATCCACGTAGCGCGATCCCGATCCCAAAAGTCTTGCAATATGGGTACTAGCTGTCCAGTATTT
>JBCDFI010000273.1:0-7072 GCA_039178155.1 Cyanobacteria bacterium P01_H01_bin.105 | reverse complement strand
GTCGAAGTAAACGCCCATTTCCTTACCAGCATCAGCGCCAACAAGGCCAGCAGTTACTTCTTTCATAGCTTGGATAGCTTGAACAGTAGCACCTACAGGTACACCTAGAGAATTGTAGGTCTCTTTCAATCCGTTGAGCACTCGCTCATCAAGAATAGAAGGATCGCCCGCCAACATAGCGTAGGTGGAGTAGCGCAAATAGTAGTCCAGGTCGCGGATGCAAGCAGCATAGCGACGAGTGGTATACATGTTACCACCAGGACGAGTGATGTCGGAGTATAGTAACGCCTTGGCTACGGCATCTTTAACGATTTCAGACGCATTAGCGCCGATGGCAGTAGCCGCACGGACACGCAGCTCACCAGTTTGAAAATAAGCTGCTAGCTTATCCATAGAAGACTGATCAAGGTACTTACCCTGAACGTCTGAAGAATTAATTACAGAAGTAATCGCGTCTTGCATGAGTTGAATTCCTTAGTGAAATTTGACGATGTGGCTCAATAGCTTAATGGGAAAATCGAGTGACCTTAACCCAACATTGCACCAACAACGTAATCAAAGTAAGAAGCGGCTTCCGCAGCATCGTCACCAGACAATAGGGAAGATGCAACACCCTTCATAAAACGGACTGAATCAGCTACAGCAGGAATAGATGTACCTAGGGAGTTGTACATTTCCTTAGCACCTACTAAGCCAATCTCTTCGATAGGAGTAATATCACCGGCAACAATACCGTAGGTAACGAGACGTAGATAGTAATCCATGTCACGTAGGCAAGTTGCAGTCATTTCTTCACCGTAGGCATTACCACCGGGAGAAACAACATCAGGACGCTTCTGGAAAAGCTGGTCACCCGCCTGCTTGATGATGCGCTCGCGAGACTCAGTTAGAACCTGAGCAATGCGAAGACGACGCTCACCAGATGTAACGAATCCCTTGATTCGATCTAATTCACCGGGGCTAAGGTAACGGGCCTCAGCATCGGCATTCACGATAGATTTCGTGACTATACTCATCTATGGATTCCTCCGAAAGAATATATTTAGGTGAACTTATCAGCACTCACCTTGAGAAACTGAAATTACCTTGCTAAAAAAATCAGGGTAACAGCAGTCCTAGTTTTCACTCTAGATCAAATTAAGCTGGTAACCGATGCGCCGATTCAAAGCTTAATTCGACTTTTGAAGCATGCCAAATACCAGCTCAGATTTCGAGAAACCTTAATATCAGCTTAGCTACCTTCCGAGAGTATTTTCCGGTATTCAGCTAACCTTCTTAGAAGGCGCGTAATATTTTGTAATAATACCCCTCAGAATTATCTCATTCAACCAATCAAAAACTGTCTTAAATGATCGCAACCAACTATACCCTGGCTAGTAAAGGCCACGGCATAGTTGAATTATGAGAGATAAATTACAACCCAGACAACAAATCTAGGTGTCAATTGACGCTGTTGTCGATACTGAAGGCACAAAACTTGGGACTACGACATCATCATTTTGCCGAGTCAGCTGCTGGTATAGACGCTCGGTATTCGGGAAGTTAGCAGCTGGAAGGGTCGGGAAGCGACGATAGGGCACTGTATCTTCTCCAAAGAATTCAGCGTATTCGGGGGTCTCAACCATGGTTTGGATAAAGCCACGGATACCCTGAGTTGCCAAGATCTGGTTGTACTTTCGGATCTCCACCTGATTGAGAGGAGCACGTCCTAAGAAATGCTTGGTACCTAGCTCAATCACCTTAGTATTCGGATAAGGTGCATAGAACTCCTTCTGATAGAGGTCAGAACAGCCGAGACCTTCGATGAATTCCTTCATATTGATCTCACCGTTACCTAACTTGCTTTCAAGTGAAGTGAACTCAGTCTTGACCACGTAGGGAGAAATATCACGCTCGAAAATCTGTCGATAAGCAGCCTGAGTAACTAGCTTAATGTTAGCTTTGTCAAATAGGCTGGTGAGCTTGAATATCTTGGCCTGGACACGACGTGAATTGACGCCTTGACCAACGCGCTTGTTGACCTCGATATTACCCCGTGAGGTACTGACGGTACCCAGTTCAACAAATCGTGGAACCGTTGGTTTAGCTACAGGTTTGACACCGGTGCTAGCTAGAGTACCGGTGCGGAATGACCTCTGAGCCTGACCAGCAGGAGTGACATAGCGCTCATAGGGCACCGTATCGTCACCAAATACCTCAGTGTATTCAGGACTGTCGATTAGCGTATCGACCAGAGCATAAAATCCCTGCTTGGCACAAATATCGAAGTATTTGTTAGTTTCCTGACGACCATAGGTAGGTCGCCCCAACAAACGACGGTGAATATATTCCACTGCTTTCATTACGTACAGTGAGGACCAGTAGGTTTTGCGGAAAGCTTCGGATTTAGCTAGGGTGCGAACAAAGTCACGAATACAAATATCCCCATTTTCCAGGCGATTTTCGGCTGACTTCAGTTCTTGTCCGGCATAGACATCACGACCAAAGACCTGACGATAGGCGGCCCGAATAATAGTTTGAGTTGAACTTTCAGAGAATTTGACGCTACTTCTAGTGCCGTTTGGTAGCTGATCGAGCTTGAATATCTTGGGGCCGAGACTGCCGGGGGCCTTAGGGCGAGCCGCTGGATTACTAACCTGGCTGTCAATGCCTGCACCGCGACGAATTAAGATCCGCCGGGTGTCCTTATTAAATGGAGCTGGACTGTTACTAGGATTGCGAGTCTCTTTGGGGAAAATGGCTCCAAATTGGATCTCTAGCGGATCATTACCGGAACCGTAAGGATGCTGGTCAGGCAGAGGCTGCTCGTAGGCGGCAAATGTGGTTAGGAACTGGGGGGTTTTGCGGAAGGGAGCACTATAGTTCAGTAGATTTTGCTGAGGACCCCAGTTGCGACATTCTTGGGCTTCTTGACCCAATCCACGCAGATAGGGTACGGTCTCTTCGCCAAAATAATCGCCATACTCGTTGGAATCGATCAGCGCATCCACTAGAGCGGCCAACCCACCGCTAGATACGATTGAGAAGTATTTTTGGACTTCCTCACGGGAGCTAGGACCGCGACCCAGAATATGTCTAAAGGCTAGCTCTAGGGCACGACTGTTGATATAAGGTTCAAAAAAGTTCTTGCGGTATAAGGGAGATTTCGCCAAACGACGAATAAACTCTTTCATCGCGATTTCCCCATTTTTGACCTTGGATTCTAAATCCGATAGGTCTAAGGAGTAGGCTCGCTTGATGTCTCGTTCAAATACCTGCCGGTAGGCTGCTTTGATAACGGAATTTTTCTCAGTAGTGGATAGCCCAGTCTTCATTACAAATTTAGGCCGACGCTCGGAAGCGTTGAAGTAAATTTGTGGCAGTTCTAGCCCCTGCTGATCTTTGGATGGCCGTTGGCGTAGCTTGTTTGAGGGAGCTGGAGCCTTGAACTCATCTACTAAGACGTTGAAGTAAAAGCGAACTAACTCTTGTGCTTCATCGTCTCCTCGAAAGTACCCAATACTTGCAGCTCGCATAGTCTGGAGAGCAACGACTGTAGCTGCAGAGGAACAGGCGTCTTCAATAATTTCTCGCAGGCCTCGAACGTTGACTGCGATGATATTAGGATCGCCTGCAACAATGGCATACGTGAGATAACGTAGGAACCAGCTCATGTCCCGTAGGGACTTCTGCATGTTGCTAGGACCATAACGCCCTACGTTGATGGGGCGAAACCCTGCGGGAATAGTTCCCAGGTCACCCGTATTGCTGACTAGGTTGCGCAGTCCTGAGAAAAGACCGCCGCCGCTACTAGCACTTTCGATGTAGCTTTCTGTCCCTGGGCTACCGCTTGTCTCGGCAGCCATTGCCATCTCAGATTCGTCGGGTTCAGGCTTTTCTAGATAAGTCAGTGGAGAGCCGCCGGTAAAGATACGATTGGCAGCTTGAGAAACAATTAATTCCGAATATTGAGTGATGAGCTTTGCGATCGCAATTCGCTTTCGACCTGACCTGAAAAAGTCAGATAGTTCGCTCAACTCACCCCGCTCCATGTAGCGGTCCTGCTGCTCGGCTTGGGTAATCGTGGTAACCGGCAAGGTTTGATAAAGTTGTGGCCGCACTAAAGAGCTTCCGCCACTAGCTGTTACAGTCATTCCTTTTCAAAGGCTCCCTTCTAAATAGTTGATTGCAATAGTGATTGCATCAGACCCCTCCCTTAGCGCCGAGCTGCTCAGATTCAAAAAATGGTCGTATGAGCAGTGGTTAATACCAGCAGGCAGCGCGATGGGCCTATCGGCTCTTATGACAGTTCCAGATTAAAACGATTACGGAACGCCAAGATGATTGTCTAAGGACTGTGTAACATCTTGTTATTAGCCCACTGGGTCATCATAAAAGAAGGTGGCGCAGAGAATGAGAGAAAAGATAAGTTTTGTTACCTGGGTTTACGAAGTACTTAGCTAAAGATGGCAGTCTTAGGAGGTTAGAGTTTTGAGTTTTAAGTGTTTAGTTTTGACTTCTGAACTCTGACGTTAGGGGAATACCGCCAGACAAAGCTACGTAATCTGAACAAACTCAAAACCACAATTTTTTTCATGACTCCTAAAAATGATGCCGCTGTTAGCGCAGCGGTTGCCAAACTTTACGATACCTATCCTTTTCCCCCCGAGCCCCTGATTGATGAACCGCCTCCAGGCTATAACTGGCGTTGGCATTGGCCTTCTGCCTATAGCTTTTGCACAGGTCATGCTCCTGGTGAAAACGCCATTCGAATTCTAGATGCAGGCTGTGGCTCAGGGGTGGGCACTGAGTATCTGGTGCATCTCAACCCCCAAGCCCAGGTCACCGGTATTGACTTGAGCGCAGGCACATTGGATGTTGCTCGGGAACGCTGTCAGCGATCAGGCGCTAATCGAGTCTCCTTTCATCAGCTCAGCATTTATGACGTCGAGCAGCTAGACGGTCAGTTTGATCTGATTAACTGTGTGGGGGTGCTACATCACATGCCTGATCCGGTCAGAGGAATTCAGGCACTAGCAAAAAAGTTAGCCCCTGGGGGATTGCTGCATATATTTGTCTATGCCGCTTTGGGTCGATGGGAGATCTCCCTCATGCAGCAGGCCATCGCTATGCTTCAGGGGGAGCGTCGCGGCGACTATCGCGATGGTGTCAAGGTGGGACGACAGTTGTTTAGTGCTCTGCCTGAGACGAATCGCATTGTTAAACGGGATAAAGAGCGCTGGGCACTTGAGAATCATCAGGATGAATGCTTTGCGGATATGTATGTTCATCCCCAGGAAGTGGACTACACCATTGATAGTCTTTTTGAGCTAATCGATGCTTCAGGTTTGGATTTTGTCGGTTTTTCCAATCCGCGCTATTGGAACTTAAACCGACTGGTTGGCACCTCTGAAGATGTTATGGAGCGGGCGCAACACCTGAATGAGCGTGAACAGTACCGTCTGATTGAGCTATTGGACCCAGAACTGACCCACTATGAATTTTTTCTTAGCTGTCCACCACTGCCCCAGACTGACTGGAAAGATGATGAGTCAGTGTTAGCCGCTGTTCCCAGTCGTCATGCCTGTATGTCGGGCTGGCCTGCCAAAAGCTTCTTTGATTATGACTATCAGCTCGCCAAAGTGACTGATGCTGAATACGACTTTCTAAGTCATTGTGCCGACCCCGGTATGGCCGAGGGGCAAACGGTTGCAGAGCTGATAGCGGATACAGAACTTGTCCTTGATGATGTGCGATCGCTACAGCGTAGACAGCTGATCGTACTGTCGCATACGATACCCAACCATCCGTAACCCACCAAAGAGCTAACTAAATCCCATCAATAGGTAATAGTGCCGTGATATGATCAGCCATGGCTTAAGCGCTGGCTCAAGTAATTGCTGTCAGGGTTTTTAGCTATGGCTTCTACGTATTTAGATCACCTGTGACTTCTCCTGAAGAAGCCGTTGAGGCCCAAACACATGAAGAGTCAGCAGCTGTTGCTACAGAGTTACCTCCCTCATCTGACAAAGCGATGGGAGAATATTTTCGTCTTCAACAAAACTTGTTGTTGACCACTCTGGGGTTCACAGCGTTTATCTTCGTCTCTGTTTGGCTTGCTTATTCCCTTCACATAGCCCTGAATTATTTAATAGGGGCGTGCGTCGGTGTGGTTTACTTAAGGATGCTGGCAAAAAGTGTTGCCGAGCTAGGTCGTGAGCGTAGCAAGTTGGGCAGTGGTCGTCTGGCGATTTTTATTGGGCTGATTGTTTTTGCAACTCAGTACCAGCAGCTGGAGATAGTGCCTGCTTTTCTAGGCTTCCTTACTTATAAGGCCGCTTTGATTGCCTATACGCTGTGGACATCGTTTTTGCCTGAGTCTATGGCTCAAGAATAAGGGCAATTTCGTGTTTCCGTGAGCATCTGCGAAAAAAATTAAGATTCTGGACGGAGATGTTAAGCACATTTAATTTCCCATTTTCTCTATTGGCCGAGCTGGAAGTCGGTCAGCATTGGTATTGGCATGTAGGGGGACTCAAAGTTCACGGTCAGGTATTCCTGACCACTTGGTTTGTCGCTGCCGTACTGATTCTGGTTTCAGTTTTAGCCACTAGTAAGGTTGAGCGCGTCCCCTCCGGTTTGCAAAATCTGATGGAGTTTGCTCTTGAATTTATTCGAGACCTAGCCAAGGATCAAATTGGAGAGAAAGAGTATCGACCTTGGGTTCCTTTTGTGGGAACGCTGTTTCTATTCATCTTCGTTTCCAACTGGTCAGGCGCTTTGGTGCCCTGGAAGCTGATTCACATTCCGGCTAGTGAATTGGCAGCGCCGACAAACGATATTAATACGACTGTTGCATTGGCACTATTGACTTCCTTGGCCTATTTCTATGCAGGTTTCAAGGAGCGAGGACTAGGCTATTTTGCTAAGTACATTGAGCCTACTCCGATTTTACTGCCAATCAACATCCTTGAAGATTTCACTAAGCCTCTCTCGCTGAGTTTCCGTTTGTTTGGAAATATTTTGGCAGACGAGTTAGTTGTAGCTGTGCTTGTTTTGCTTGTGCCTCTGTTTGTTCCCCTGCCTGTAATGT
>JBCDFI010000272.1:0-7074 GCA_039178155.1 Cyanobacteria bacterium P01_H01_bin.105 | reverse complement strand
TTGAAGGTGAATAGTCATAGTCCAGTTTCTTCTGGACTGCTTTTGAAAACTTTTCTAGACCAATCATTTTGGCGGCTTTTTTCGGGTCCATGTTGCAGATAACTGTGTCAGCTGTGAAATCATGGCTAATGTGGGTATGGCGATCAATGGCCTGTACGCCATTAACGGCGTTGTTAGTGACCAAAAAATTCACCACCTCTTGATCGCATAGGACCTTTCCACCGTTGTCATTAATCACCTTAACCAGGGCATTAATCACTGCCTCAAAATGTTGGGTGGGATAAAATGCACCTTCTTGATACGCCGTAAATAGAATTGCCCAAGCGTAAAAAGATAGCTGGTTGGGCGGTAGTAGAAAATCTGGCCATTGCAGGGCCAGCAGCGTTTGAGCGTCTAGGGGTAGCTTAAATTTGTCGAAAACGTCCTGTAGAGTACTGCGTACATAACGAACCGTTGTTGTTACCTTACTTAGATGCTGTAATATCGCTAACGGTTGCATGGGAGGAGATAAGATTTTGAGTCCGGCCCGCACGGTTTGGACTTCATCGATAAAGTTCTGTATTGAGACCTGATGGTCGGGAAACTGTTGAGAAAGCCGCTGCACTAACGTTGTTGGATCTGAGGGAATATCAAGGTGATGATCTGGCATCCTCATATGGTCAAACCCTTCAGGATCGTAGCGTTCAAAGGTAATCTCTTGATCTAGACCTAGCTGTTTTAATACTCGGTTGACGGTATTGCCTTCACCACAGTCCCAGACGTAATGCAGCTGAGCGTTAAAGGTGTATTTATTGGCCATGGTAAACGTATGACCAAAGCCACCGGGATACTCATGAGATTCTAGGATTTGTATCTGTTTACCAGCATTGGCCATGAGTGCACCGAATACAAGGGCAGATAGACCGCTACCTACGATTAAGTAATCTGCTGCCATGGATATCCCCCTTAATGTTGGATATCTGTAACGCTAATGTTCAAGTGTGAGGAACTTATGAGGCCATGGGTTTTCTTGAAACTGTGTCATTAGGCCCAAACATCGTTCATTTCCGGTATCTCTAATGAACTAAGTTGTTCACTATCCGATGATCCATTGCTTAGAGCGGTCTGTTTTAATGGAGGATGTTTGGCAAGAGACTTAACAGATGTCATGGGAGTTGCTCGATCAGGATAGTCGGTTGAAGGATGTTTGACCTGAGTATCGCTATCTAGAACTGGTTGGCTTAGTCGGGTTTTGGAGACTGTCCATGCAGTTTGTGAACCCAGTTTTCCCACCTTCACGAACGTCCATGTGCCACGTTGGTAGGTTTTGTCTTTGCTGTGGCATTTGGGTTTAACGCCAATCAGCTGCTCGATTTCGTCAGTGGTTAGTAACCATTGTGCAGTTGCGGCTCGTTCTAGCACATCCATATACCAAAGTGGGTTTGAGAATGTGGCCTGCCTGTGCTGGTTACTAAGCGTTTGATTGAGTTGGTACAGTGCCTGTGACATCTCGTGAATAGCATTAGCAAGTGGCTGCTGTACGTTTAGGGGCAATGCAGTGGTCAAAGAGGAATTAGAAGCAATCTCCTGGTCAGAGCTACCGTCACCTGATTTTGCAGCAGAATCAGGTGACGCCGCTTCAACCTCAGCAGCAGTACTGTCCTGTGTCTTGAAAGGTGTATTGGGAGCTTCCTTAGTCAACCTATGCTGGAAATCGTGAGCTTCGATCCATGCTTGATGCAGTTCGGTCGCCAGGTTTTCTAAGTAGGCTGCTGAGTCATCGGAATTTTGCACTCTAAGCTGCTGAGCCACTTGTTTCATCGTATGAACCAACCCTGGTCCAATCAAGTTACGATGCTCGGCTAATAGTTTTTCTTTGGTGTCCTCTGAACACTCTAGAAGAGACTGAATTAACGATAAATATGCCTGAGATACATCATCATCATCCGACTGACCGGGTTGTTTCTCTTTAACTAAAATATGATGCAGCTGTGCGGCCCAATTGTGCAAGAACATAGCCGCCTGACGATTGCCCTCTTGCAAAAGTTGTGATGCCACCTGTTCCATGATCTCGATCAATTTGGCATCGACTAAATTTTCATGCTGCTTTAGACGAATCCATTCTTCACCGTTGGGACAAGTTAATAATTCTTGAATAAGTTTTAGATAAGCGTTGAGTTGATGCTGCTTCATATGCGATACCTTCCTAATCCTCTGCTTGCCTCACGGAATAATATGTTGAGACGGCATCGGCTGGATATGTAGCTGCCAGCCAATGGAAAAGTTGAATTGTTTACTCAACGAGTCAACCTCTTTTCCCAGTGTTTCTATTTCACTAAACGGTTCCCACTGTTCGATTTTTCGGAATGGTTGCCAGTGTGTAAGCATCATTGCAAAAATCTCTGAAACTGGTTTTAGATAAGGACTAAACCTGTGTATTTGTGCCCATGGAATGTAGCTGTTACTCTCTGCTTAGCCTTAGCTCCAGTTTAGAAGGAAAAATTGAGGAAATTGTGGGGATTTGAGAGAACGACCTTATTAAGGCTCGCTCCCCTAGGCAACTGCAGCTGGAGTAAACTGAGTTGCGATCGCCTGAATCTCTTCGTCCATATTGGTGGTCGTATCGAGATACGTTGCCAAAGATATCTCCTCATTAGTTAGCGCTTCTGCTGTTGTCTGTTGTCTAATGATTAACTCAGCCGTGGCATCGGCAATGTCACCCGTTCGTTCTTGCAGCCGCTGGCGGAGAACGGCGAGGGGCGCTTGGCATACCAGAATAGACACTGGAATATTGTTAGCGTTCGCCTGCTTCAAGACGGTTTGTCGGGTGCCAATGCGGTCGTATTTCGCATCGAGAATGATGGTGTAACCCAGTTTCGCTAGTCGGATACCCAAATTGCATAGGCGAGCATAGGTTTTCTGAGTCATGGCTGGAGTGTAGAGGTGAGCGCCTCCTCGCTGTTGTAAAGGGATACCGCCAAGATGCTTACGAACGGCATCAGAGCGAACGTAGACGGCACCGATGAGACGAGCTAATCTTTGAGCCACGGTGCTTTTGCCTGAGCCAGACAAACCAGACATTAAGATCAACTGTCCTGCTTGGGGTTGAGTATAGCGCCACGCGAGGGTGTAATAGGCTTGAGCCTGGGTTTGTTTTTTTTTGGCTTGGTCCGCTGTAATGGTAGGAGCATCGAGAAGAAATGAGGTCACTTTAGCCCTGACATAAGCCTGACGGCTAAGGTATAGCGGTAAAACGTCTAAGCCTTCCCAGTCTCCAGTATCTTCCAAATAGGTATTGAGAAATGCGTTGCCTAGGTCACGACGTCCCCGCGCGTCACAGTCCATGATTGCGAAGGCTATGTCGTACATCGTGTCTACATATCGAAATGCTTCACTAAACTCGATGCAGTCAAAGAGAAAGATGCGGTTTTGCCATAGGCAAATATTTCTCAGGTGTAGGTCACCGTGGCATTCACGAATTTTATTATGTTGGATGCGGGTTTGAAACCGATCTTTCCATTGAGTAAAGGCACGGTCTGTGTAGGCTTGGGTCTCTTGTAGCTGTTGTTGAGTTTGTCCGCGACCGATATAGGCAAGACTTTGGGCATAGTTTTCATCAAAGGCCAGACGAATCTGTTGGATGGTACCAAAGGATTGAATGTGTTCATTGACCGCAGCTCGGTTGTGGAAATCTGCTACTTGATGAGCCAGAGACTGCATCAACTCCCAGGTCAGCTGTCCTTGATTTAATAAGTCAGAAAATAGAGAACCGGCTGGAAACTGATTCATTTTCACTGCATATTCAACGGGTTCTCCATGGGCTAAGAGGCTAAAAATAGGTCCTTCTTTGTAAATGGGGACGACTTCTAGATAAATTTCCTGGGCGGTGCGTTGGTTCAGTCGCAGTTCTTCTTCGACATAGTGTTTGCGCGCTGCCAGGGTAGAGTAGTTGAGAAACCCGTAGTTAATCGGTTTTTTAACTTTATAGGCATAGTTTCCTGTTAGTAGGACATAGGCAGTATGGGTTTGCACTAGTTCAATGGTGTTTTGGGTCCAGTGAGGATAAAAACTGGGCCGTTGCATGTGTTGAATTAGGCATGGGAGAGATTGAATAGTCATCGTATACTCGCCTATTGATGACAGGGGCTATGGTGAGAGGAACTTGTTTATGTGTTGTTCAAACTGTTCTAGCTCTCATTGTTCTTATCGATTTTTCAATTGTTGAGAATTCAAGTTTGGTTTTGTACCCCATGCTCATATGGATACATAGCATGAAGCTTAATGAAAATTACTATGCTGAATAGTGCTTGGATTTTTGGTTCTTGGCAGCTGGTTAGCATGCTAAATACTCAATATGAGTATTTAATGGGGATATAGAAATCCACTGACATGACCTGGCTTAAAATTGATGTGTTAGATGGTTATGACTGGCATTGTGTTTGAGCTATGCGCTTATTGCTGATTGATGATGACGAGGTCTTGATGGAAATGCTAGCCGAGCGTTTGATCAAGCAGCGCTATGCCGTTGACATCGCTAGCAATGGTGAGATTGCCTATGAATTTCTAGATCTCTTTACCTATGACCTGATTGTTTTAGATATGTTACTGCCCGATATAGATGGGATTACCCTTTGCAAGACATGTCGGCAAAAAAAAATTAGCTGTCCTATTTTGATGCTGACGGCTAAGGACAACAGCAAAGATAAGGTGAGGGCTCTGGATGCCGGGGCTGATGACTATGTCGTCAAACCGTTTGACTTTGAGGAGCTATGTGCACGCATTCGGGCACTGCTGCGGCGAGATGGCCAGGATGCGACATCGACGCTCAGGTGGGGAGGGCTATCGATTGCACCAGATACCTTTGAGGTGTTTTATGCTGACTATCAGCTGCATGTGACACCAAAGGAATATGCACTACTAGAGCTTTTTGTGCGTCATCCTAATCGCGTCTTTAGTTTGGATGCCATTATTGACAATCTGTGGACGTTTGAAGACCCACCCAGTGGGGATGCTGTGAGGACCCATATTAAGGGGGTGCGGCAAAAACTAAAGGCAGGTGGAGCCCCTAAAAACTTTATTGAAACGGTGTATGGGTTGGGATATCGCTTAAAGGCATTGGAGGCTGTGGCTCTGGCTGAAGAGAAAACGCTGGGGTCAGACTCTGAATTGCCGACTCAAGCAGATATGGAGGCTGCGATCGCAAAAGCCTGGGAAATGCATCAAGACACGATGCAAGAGCGTCTGACTGTATTGGAGGCGGCTGTGGCCGCGCTGAATGGCGGTCAGTTGAGCCCGGAGCTACAGCATGCAGGACGTTCTCAAGCCCATAAGCTAGCGGGTTCCTTGGGATGCTTTGGGTTTGCAGAAGGCTCGCGATTGGCCCGTCAGCTAGAGCAGTTGCTACAGCTTGATGTACCGCTCGATAACGAGCAGGTATTTCAGATGACAAGTTTGGTAGAGGGACTGAAGCAGAACTTAGCAAATAGCGGCAGTCAGCAAACCGTTTCCACGGCCATGGCCAGTACGCCTCAGATTACCCTCCTTGGCGCTGGGACAGAATTTGGTCAGACTTTAATCACCGTTGGCGCAGCGTCTGGATTGCGTATTGTGGCTATTCCTGACTTGGCCCAGGCAAAATCAACCCAGCCCTCAGATGGAATTGTCATCTGGCTGCCAGAGGAGGAGGAGGAGGCAGCCAGAGCTATGGGCTTTTTAGAGCGCCTAGGCAAACAGGTAGAAGAGAAACCGCTGTTGATAATTTCTGATGTGATGGATGTTCGACAGCGATTGAGCTGGGTGCAACAGGGGGTAGATCGTATTTTGCCTAAGTCTACATCGCCGCAACAAATAATCCAAGATTTAAAGCAGTTGCTTCAAGATGATTCCACCGCTTCCAAGGTGATGATTGTGGATGATGATATCCAGGTGTTGGACTTTTTGAAAACAATATTATCTCCTTGGGGATTTCAGCTAACCACCCTTGGTGATCCAACCAAGTTACTACAGACCCTAGAGACCGTACAGCCACATTTGCTTGTTTTAGATGTAGAGATGCCAGAGGTAAATGGGTTAGACCTGTGCCAGGTATTACGGGCAGACGATCGGTGGCAACAGCTACCTATTTTATTTTTGACTGTGCATGAGGATATCCCGACTAAACAGGATGCCTTTGAGGTAGGAGCTGACGATTTTATTAGTAAATCAGTTATGGTGACTGATCTACCCATGAAGATTAAAAGTCGTCTGCAACATATGCAGACTAGAGAGTAATCTTACGACGTGGTGAGTTCAGGGTGATGTGGCTAATGATTGATAACTATTTGGGTACCAAACTTTGAAAATGTCAGATATTTAGCGAGAATCTTCTCTACCCGCTGCAAACTCCTTTTGATTTTTCCGTATCAGTTGTGAAGCTGAGCTGAATACAATAAATTGCATATTTATATATAGTTGCTTTAGGCTAGAATTCTGATTATTAATAACAAGAATTTGTCGTGGCTAACAAATGCATTCTCGTCATTGATGACGAAGCCGATATTCATACTGTCGCCCAAATAGGCCTGACATTAGAAGCTGGGTGGAAAGTGCTAACAGCATCATCAGGCACTGAAGGCGTTGAGATTGCAATCAAGCAACAGCCAGATGCTATCTTGCTGGATGCCATGATGCCTCAACAAGGAGGGATAGAAACTCTGAAAATTTTACGAGCGTCTCCCAAGACAACAGATATTCCTGTGATTTTTTTCACAGCTAAAGTACAAGCAACTCACCGTCGCGAATTTTATCGTTTGGGAGCCCAAGGGATAATTAGCAAACCATTCGATCCCACTACCTTAGCAAGTCAGATATCAGGTTTTTTAGGTTGGTAAGAAGATCGGTTAACTTTAGTTACTCGCCTCTCTCACAAGTTCACCATAATTGCTTACTAAACTGCAAGATGGCCTTGCTGCTAGCGCAGTTATCTAGTTAGTGTGAGTTGTGATGTTCTATGTAAATGTCTCATTTCCTCACAGTATCCCCAAACTTTCTTCGTACATTAAAAGTGTTCGATAGAAAGCAGCTAAGGAGGATTCAGACCATGTTTATCTGGAATGC
>JBCDFI010000271.1:0-7084 GCA_039178155.1 Cyanobacteria bacterium P01_H01_bin.105 | reverse complement strand
TTTGCGCTTCTAATTATGGATAATCTAGTTCACCATGGCAGCCCGTCCGGCATTGTTGAAGCTGTAGGCGTTGCACCGGAGCGACAAGGACAGGGAATTGGTCGACAGATGATGACGGTAGCTATGACGCAATGTCGTTCTGCCGGATGCTACAAATTGATCATTTCTACTAATTTACGGAGAAAAGCAGCTCACACCTTCTACGAATCCTTAGGATTTACCAAACACGGATACAGCTTTCAAGTCGACCTTAGCTAATCAAATCAGCAGAAGAAAATCATGCCCTACGTTGCGGTCAAAGGTGGAGAACAGGCTATTCGCAATGCCGAAGCCTTACTCAAGGCAAAACGGCGTGGTGATGTAAATGTGCCAGAGTTATCGCTAGAACAGATCAAACAACAGCTGCAGCTTGCGGTAAACCGGGTGATGGCCGAAGGTAGTCTGTACGACCCAGATTTGGCCGCTCTAGCAATCAAACAATCTTGGGGCGACCTGGTGGAAGCCGCCTTTCTATTGCGAGCCTATCGAACCACCCTGCCTCGGCTTTACTACAGCGAGCCACTAGATACCGGTAAGATGGCAATTCATCGACGAATCTCAGCCATATTTAAAGAAGCCCCCGGTGGTCAGAAGCTAGGGCCTACGTTTGATTACATCCATCGGCTATTAGACTTTAAACTGACAGCTGAGGACAATTCATTTTCGGTACCCACGAGCGCAGAATACAACACAACAGCAGTACCTCGGGTGTCGCATACGTTAGAACAAGAGGGGCTGATGATGCCCCCCGTCAATGGAACGGTGGGTAACTCTACCCACCCTACAGAACATCTCCAGCCGCAAACTGAGCCATTTGACATTACACGCCAGTCTCTAACCACGCCGATCAACCGCGATGCCCGTCTGCAGAACCTGGCCCGTGGTGATGAAGGCTTTTTGCTATCCATGGCTTATTCCACTCAGCGGGGATACGGCAAAAATCACCCCTTTGCCGGAGAGATTCGGGTCGGAGCCGTAGAGGTCATGATTTTTCCTGAGGAACTAGGGTTTGAAATTGCCATTGCCGAGATTACCGTCACCGAAGTGCAAATGGTCAACCAGTTTAAGGGCAGTAAAGAGATTCCACCCCAGTTTACCCAAGGCTACGGTCTTACCTTTGGTTATAATGAACGTAAAGCCATGGCCATGGCGCTGGTGGACCGGGCGCTGCAAGCAAAAGACCTAGATGAATCTCTAGATGGGCCAGCACAGGATGAAGAATTTGTGCTCTATCACTCCGACAACATTGAG
Source organism: Cyanobacteria bacterium P01_H01_bin.105 (assembly GCA_039178155.1). Taxonomy (GTDB): domain Bacteria; phylum Cyanobacteriota; class Cyanobacteriia; order Phormidesmidales; family Phormidesmidaceae; genus Leptothoe. The sequence goes on along the minus strand of JBCDFI010000271.1, from coordinate 5,794 downwards.
GCCCAGGGGTTCGTACAGCACCTCAAGCTGCCACACTACATTGACTTTCAAGCAGAGCTAAACCTAATTCGCAAACTGCGTAGTGATTATGAACGCAACAGCTCTGAGCACAACAGCTCTAAGCACAACAGCCCCCATTCTCTATCCAACAACAACCTATGATAGCTTCCTTGCCCCCCTCCACCTCTCCCCCTTCGAATCCTGAACCTGGGTTTAACTTTGCTTACCTCGATGAACAAACGAAACGTTCGATCCGGCGCGCCATCCTTAAAGCTGTTGCCATTCCAGGTCATCAAATTCCTTTTAGCTCGCGAGAAATGCCCATGTCCTATGGCTGGGGGACTGGCGGCATCCAGGTAACGGCTTCTGTTATTGGCCAAGACGACACGTTAAAGGTGATTGACCAGGGAGCCGATGACACCACCAATGCGGTCAATATTCGAAAGTTTTTTAAGAAAGTATGTGGTGTGTCCACAACCGAGCATACGGAGGAGGCAACACTGATCCAAACCCGGCATCGGATTCCTGAAATCCCGCTCCAGAAAGACCAAGTGATTGTCTATCAGGTGCCAATGCCCGAACCGCTGTATTTTATCGAACCCTCCCGAACCGAGGCTAACAAAATGCACGCGCTCGAAGAGTATGGCCCCATGTACGTCAAGCTCTACGAGGATATTACTAAGTTTGGCCACATCTCTCTGGCCTACGATTATCCGGTCATGGTGAATGGGCGACATCTGATGAATCCCAGTCCCATTCCTCGATTTGACAATCCTAAGATGGATATGAATCCGGCATTACAGCTTTTTGGAGCCGGAAGAGAAAAGAGAATTTATGCGATCCCTCCTTACACTCACGTCAAGAGTTTAGACTTTGAAGATCATCCTTTTTCTGTGGAGAACTGGAACCATCCCTGTGAGTTTTGTGGAGCCACCGACAGCTATTTAGATGAGGTGGTGATTGATGATCAAGGAGGACGCATGTGGATTTGTTCAGATACGGACTACTGTGAGCAGCGTCAGCAAAGACAGTTAGGCCGTACTCAAAAACTAGAATGACAGGAAGAATAACCAATGCACCCGCTCTTAACGGTCAATAATCTGAGCAAATATTATGGAAACCTAGGGGCCTGCGATCGCATCTCCTTCACCCTCTACCCCGGCCAGGTGCTCGGCATCATTGGCGAGTCGGGGTCCGGCAAAAGCACCCTGCTCAACAGCATTGCTGGCCATATCTCTTTTGAAGATGGAATCATAGAATATTGTGATCGAGACAACAACATAATCAATCTGCGTACCCTGTCAGAACCCCGTCGTCGTAAGCTGATGAAAACCGAATGGGGCTTTGTCCGTCAGAACCCTCGCGATGGACTACGCATGACGGTTACCGCCGGAGCCAACATTGGTGAGCGTTTATTGGATGTAGGTCAGCGCCACTACAGTAATATCCGTACCGAAGCTCTCGAATGGCTCAGCGAAGTGGAAATTCCCCAGGGTCGCATTGATAATTTTCCCAGCACCTTTTCCGGTGGCATGCAACAGCGTCTGCAGCTGGCTCGCATTCTCGTCACCCGGCCCCGCATTATACTAATGGACGAACCTACAGGCGGTTTAGATGTCTCAGTCCAGGCAAAACTTTTAGATCTGATGCGCTCCCTGGTGCGCACCCTAAACCTCAGCGTTATTCTCGTTACCCATGACATTGGTGTTGTGCGGCTGTTAGCCCATCGACTGATGGTGATGCAAAACGGTCAGGTTGTTGAGGCGGGACTTACCGATCAGGTGCTAGATGATCCGCACCATCCCTATACACAACAACTTGTCAATGCCACATTAGTTCCTTAAATGCCCGCCTATATGAACACCTTACAACTCTCAGCTCCAACATTAGCTCCCACCCATACGACAGCCCTACTCCAGGCAGAACAGCTCTATAAAAGCTTTGTTCTGCACCACCAAAACGGTGTGCAGCTTCCAGTTCTCACAGGTGTTTCTCTCACCGTTAATCCTGGCGAATGTGTTGCCCTCCAGGGACCGTCCGGTTCTGGTAAATCGACATTTATGCGCGCGCTATATGCTAACTATCGAGTTGATAGCGGCTCGATATGGGTGAGGCACCGGGGTCAGTGGGTTGATCTCCCCCAACTTCAAGCCCACCAGCTGCTGGCGGTTCGTCAACACACGCTGGGCTATGTCAGTCAGTTTCTGCGAGTGATTCCTCGGGTACCTGCCGTGGAAGTGGCCGCAGACCCACTGCTAGAACTAGGCACTGAACCCGAGATAGCCCAAGCAACCGTGCGGGATCTATTCTCTCGGCTTAAGCTGCCAGAAAATCTGTGGCAGCTGTCCCCCACAACTTTTTCGGGGGGTGAAAAACAGCGAGTCAATATTGCCCGCGCCTTCTCAGTGGACTATCCTATTTTGCTACTAGATGAACCCACCTCGGCTTTAGATGCGGCTAACCGGGAGGTGGTAATCCAGCTGATTGAAGAACGCAAAGCCAAAGGCTGTGCCATGGTCGGTATTTTTCATGATGACGAAGTCAGGGAAAGGGTTTGCGCTCGCACCCTTTCCTTTGGCCAATCCTGATACCTCCGTCAAAATCACCACCAAAATTCTCATCAGAATTTCTATGCCTGTTAACCCCTGTTAAATCTAGAAATTCTAATCCTAAAGATAACGTTAACTTAACCTCAATTCTCTATTAGTTAGAGATGTCTAGACGTTTCTAATTAACTCCAAGCAAAGTGCCATCTACTGGCAGAAAAGCCTTCCATACTCGACCTATGTCCGCCCCATGACTGAAACTATCTACACCAACTATCGCTTACAGCTCTCTGACCAGGAGGTTTTAGGCACCCTAGTTGTCAAAAACGGTGCGATCGCAGACATTCAGCCAGGAACAGTTGCCCAGGGTCAAAACGGTCATGGCGACTATCTACTGCCCGGTCTAATAGAGCTGCACACCGACAATCTCGAACGGTGTATGTCTCCCCGGCCCAAAGTGCGCTGGCCCCTCGATGTCGCCGCCGTACACCACGACCGAGATCTGGCAGGAGCTGGCATTACCACCGTTTGTGATGCCATTTCCATCGGCGATCTGACTCCGGGCTCTCTACGAATGACCCAGTTTGGCCCCATGATCAACACCATTCATCAGGGGCAAAGCAACGGTCGATTCTCAGTGGACCATCGGCTACACCTGCGCTGTGAGCTGGGCTATGACGGCGTATACGATCTGGTTTCTACCTACGTTGACCATCCGCTGCTATCGCTGATGTCTTTGATGGATCACACGCCGGGGCAGCGACAGTTTGTCAAAATCGACAAATATAAAGAGTACTACCAGGGCAAACACGGTGTCAGCGCCGATGAAATGGACGGCTTTATCCGCGATCGCATCACCGCCCAACAGCTCCACGCCGTCGACAACCGTCGTAAGCTAGTAAACATCGCCCAGCAGCAAGATATTTGTCTTGCCAGCCACGACGATGCCACCCCAGACCATGTACAAGAAGCCGTAGACGACGGGGTCGCTATTGCCGAATTCCCCACCACGCTAGATGCAGCCAAAGCAGCCCATAGCCATGGTCTCCAGGTCATGATGGGAGCCCCCAATTTAATTTTGGGCGGATCTCACTCCGGGAATGTATCGGCCATGGATCTTGTAGAACGTGACCTGGCCGACATTATCTCATCGGACTATGTGCCCCAAAGTTTGGTGCAGGCCATGTTTTTGATTGCGGAGACAGCCGCTATACCACTCCACAAAGCCATGGGTTTGTTTACCCTCAATCCAGCCAAGGCAATTGGTCTAGATTGCGATCGCGGCAGTCTAGACATTGGCAAACGGGCAGACATCATTACCTTGCACCATGACGGTGTGGTGCCTAGGCTCACATCTGTTGTGCGTCAGGGAACGCGTATTGCCTAGGCATGACGATTTTCTCTGGCTGACGATCCCATGAGACCTATGACCACCATCGCGCAAATTAGCGATCTACACGTCCAACTCCCTGACAAACTTGCCTATGGCGTTGTCGACACCAACCCTTTAGTCACCGCAGCCATTGACCGGCTGCTCCATCCTCGACCAGACCTAGTCATCGCCTCAGGCGACCTGATTCAAGACGGCACCCTGGCCGAATATGAGTTACTAAAAACCATGCTCGCCCCGCTCCAGTGCCCTGTTTATCTCATGCCCGGTAACCACGACCATCGCGACCATCTGCGCCAAGTCTTTGCAAATCACGCCTATCTTCCCAGGGACACCACGCATCTCAGCTATGTTGTTGCAGACTATCCGATTCGCATGATTATGCTCGACAGCATTGTTCCAGGAAAAGGTACAGGATGTGCTGACCCTGAGCGTCTGAACTGGCTAGAACAACAGCTATCAGCCGCGCCCACAGCGCCCACTCTGATTTTTATGCACCATCCCCCCTTTGCCACCGGCATTCCTTGGATGGATCGCAAACGATTTCAAGGCCACGAAGCCCTCGAAACGCTCATTAACCAGCACTCTCAGGTAAAACGGATCAGCTGCGGTCACTTGCATCGCACGATGTACTGCTCTTGGGCAGGGACAGTGGCCAGCAGCCAACCTAGCCTAGTCCATCAGAGTGCCATTGATTTCACTCCTAACGCATCTAGCCAGTTTGTAATGGAACCACCGGCCTATCAACTCCATGTGTGGACCCATGAGACCTTGGTCTCCCACACAGTATTTGTTGACCGGTTTGAGGGTCCCTATCGATTTGCAGATGGCCAAAAAGTTGCTGCTACGACGCTATAGCTCATTAACAACAGCCAGCACATCTTGGGGCTCAGCTCGCTGGGTGTAGTCCGCCTCAGCAAAGGCATAGCGAATACGACCAGACGAGTCAATTACATAGGTCGCCGGCATCGGTAGCTCATAACTGTCATCACCATTACTCGTCGGGATATCAATGCCAAAATTCTGATAGATCGGCTTTAGAGAGGCGTCTAGAGTAAATACTAGACCATACTGCCGCGATACCTGATTACCCACATCGCTAAGTACGGCAAACTCTAAGCTATGCTTTTCAGTCACGCTCAGAGAATGATCAGGCAGCTCTGGAGAAATCGCCACCAGCGTAGCCCCCGCTTGCTTAAACTCAGGCAGCAAATTTTGAAACGCCCGCAGTTCTAGATTGCAGTAAGGGCACCACTCTCCCCGATAAAAATTAATCACAACCGGCCCTTGCTTTAACAATTCACTGAGACGTACAGTTTTGCCAGTAGCGTCCGGCAGCTCAAAGTCAGGAGCCGTATCACCAACGGTTAATGCTTGGTTAGCCAACCCGGCTGATTCTAGAGCTTCAGTCGCAGCCGCCATCGTATCTTTAACATCTTGAGCCACCTTTTGCTGAAAGCCAGCGCGAGTCTCAGCTAGCTGTTCTGCAAGGGGATGGATGGTTGTAGTCATAAGAATATGCCTCTGGTGGGTTAGCTTTGTTCGAAATTCTAGAACAAGCATAGCTATCAGAGATTAGAGGCAGCTGAGAGATTATGATGGCGCTTGCAGACTGGGCATAGTAAAGCAATATTTCCGGTATGCGACAGTTTCCGCCTGATAAAAGCAAAAGGTCTGAATCGATTATGAGCTTAGATTGCTCTTTGTTAAAACAAGCGCATATTTTCTCAAATGAGCGTGCTAGTCTCCCTTAGAATAAGCTTGCATCAAGGACTTATCTGTAGCTAAGATTCACGGTTCCAGCTAATCACCCAGTTCGAGGAACTCATCAGTGCCCAACGTGCGTCGCAAAAATCGT
>JBCDFI010000270.1:0-7102 GCA_039178155.1 Cyanobacteria bacterium P01_H01_bin.105 | reverse complement strand
TGGTACGGTTGAGATACTTACAGCAGATGCTGGCTGAGCAAACGTATCAGGTAATGTCTCCAGCTCTAATCCTAGTAATGAGCCAGTTGGACTCAGGCGTACCAAATTTTCTCCGGGAACAGCCATTACCAATATGTCACCATTAGGTGCCGACAGCTGACCTGTATTAATAACTTGTCCACCCAAGAGGGTTAAAGACTGTCCCGAATTAACCGCCAGCTCTCCTGCATTTATAACCGCATTGCCTTGCCCATTACCAAACACATAGCCTGTAGGAGCACCATTCAACAACGTAAAATCGGTAGTACTCAGTGCGTTTAATAGATCCTTGTCAAAGGCAAGCCCGGTGGCTGTTGAAGCAGAAAATGAACCGTTTAGGTTAAGTTGAGCATTCTCTCCAAACAATATCCCAGCCGGGTTAACCAAATAAAGACTGGCATCTCCTGCTACTGCCAATAGACCGTCAATAATGGAGGCATTGCCACCGCTGACCTGACCAATAATAGATTCAACAGCTGCTGGGTTGTTAAACTGAGCTGTCTCTCCAGTGAGCAGACCAAACTGACTAAAGCGATGGAAAAGAGTAGTGCTATCGCCAGAGAGACTACCACCGTCAATTTGATATAGATTATCAATCTGCTGAATAGACGTTGTTGTGTTTGCTGCAGTGATTGACTGGGCTTGAGCTAATGGACTGGCTACGGCAGGCATTAGCACCATAACCACAAGGGGAATAACGCGGTGATGATTGAGTAGACAGACCATGGCAGATGCTGGTAGAGAAAATCAAGGAAAACCAAAAACTTGCTCAAGCCTGCCTTATTTCAGCAAACTGGCTCTGGCAATTTTTAGGCGAGACAACCTCAAATCCCACTATAAACACCAGCAACGGTGCTTTGATAATTCTTATATTAAGGTTAAAGCTAGGTCCTGCTCTACCAGGGACTGCCAATGACACTAAATGCAGCCCAATAGTATGGATGGCTAAAATCTTGACTCGAATTTTTGTTTGGCCCAGACGGCAACTGAAGACGGCCAGTCCGTATCCTGAGCTGATCGCCTTCAATGGTGATTTCACCTTGGAGCATCGCTAGCTGTGCCTGACGCAGGGCTTCTGCTTTGATGGTTGGTTGACTGCCCTGTAGCCGTTGATAAAACTCAATCATTAATCCGGCTGAGGCTTCATCACTGACGTTCCATAGACTAGCAACAGCCGTTTTTGCTCCAGCCAACACGGCAAAGCCAGCAAAGCCTAGCTCCGCAGTACGACTTCCCAAGGCGGTCTGACATGCACTGAGGGTGATTAGCTCAACGGCTGGTTTGTGTAAACCAATATCACGCAGTTGATCCAACCTTAGTGTCTCGTTGTGCAAATGGAGATAAGACTTGGATAAATTGCCTGCATTAAACTCACCATGGGTAGCCAGATGGATAATGCCATAAGAACTTTGCAGTCGTTCATCTTGGAGTTTATTGAGGCTAAAAGTATCGTCCTGCAGCAACACACTGTTCCATTGCGATGAAATAGCATCTAGCTCTAGTGGCACACTGGGTAGGGGAATTTGATCGGCAAAGACAGAAGTACCGGCTACTAGCGCATCTACATTTCTGATGTCTTGATAGGTAAAATCCGTCAAACTCATACTGGGCATCAGTCCGACGTTGTAGTTTTGAATCAGAAAGTTCTCGCCATCATGGAGTGCAGCTAGGGGAACTGAGCGTAGTCCGGCATCTGTGATAAAACTAATTGTGTCAATATCTTGGGTTTCTAGCTCAGCTTCTAGAGGAGTAATGAGTAGTTGATATAGGTCTTGAGCAATCGGTAAATAGGTTTGAGTACCCACCCTACCTGGGGATGTCACCTGCCGCCGAAACCGATGGGCTAATTCTATAACATCACCTCGCTTTGCTGGCAGCCGAATATACTTGGGCTCACCATCAGCAGTCACTAATAATAATTCCAGTGGCTCGGATGGTGTATCGCGCTGTAAAACATTGCCATCTCCAGAAGTGCTACTAGCACCAAATACAGCATAGATTAGAGCGGGTCGTTTGCCTGTTTGCCCTTGTACTTTGCGCAGATTCTTCTGAATAGTAGACAAATCAGGTATGCCTGAGAATTCAGCATTGGTGCTTACTTCTGCTGGTGTATCATTGCCATCTATGTCACTGTCTAACCCCAGGTAGTTTACAAATTCTGTTGTCAACTGATTCTCAAATGTTTGTAGTGCTAGCTCAGGATTTGGTAGCTGGATAATTTCTCCGACAGGAATCTGGCCAACCCTTTCAGATGTATTAAGATTTTGCAGTGGGCTAGCTTCTTCTGTTGGAATTTGGTCAACCTTCTCAGATGTCTCGGAACTTGGCAGTGGGTTAGTTTCTTCTATAGGAATCTGGCCAACCCTCTCAGATGTCTCAACCTGACTACAGTCAACGATACATCGAGTTGCTAGTTCAACTATCTCAAGCAGGATAGTCTCGGGAAGGATAACAGTCTCAGGATTTAAAGTTGGTTCAGTGGGTGTCTCGTCAGTGGTTGAGAGTTGAATATTTCCTATCTCAATACTACCTAAAAATGACTGATTCTCTAGTGTAGTAGTCCCTGTAGAAATTGAACCGGCTGTACCGTTAACAGAAGAATTGCCAACAATAAAAGGGACTATTCCCCCACCGCCGTGGTTAATTGTAATTGTGCCGTCCCCACCTAAACCATCTGTCACAATTGTAGATCCTGGTTCAACTACCGTAGAAACGCCATGGATAATATCACCGCTGATGCCTCGTACAACATCCCCGATGATAGAGACACCACCACCCGTACCTGTCTCGCTGCGCACGTCAATCGAACTAAAGACCACGTCACCGGGTGTACTCAAGCTCACGTTGCTACCCTGTCCGTTAACACTTGTGCCTCGAATATTGTTGATTGCGATGGATGTCTGCGAGTTGACAGACACATTTCCAGCATTAAAATTACCTGGACTAATTGTTTGGGAAATTAGCTCACCACCGAGATCAACTGGTCCCTGGGCACTAATAGATATAAAGCCACCGCCACCATTGGTACCACCGTTAGCTGCATTGATAAAGAAAGAGACGTCAACGGCTCCTTCCGGTGCTAAAAGAGAGATGCCTCCAGAGTTTTGGGGCTCACGAGTAAATGTTAAAATTCTCTCATCGACAAAGATTGAGCCTCGATTAGTGGTTAGGAAAATATCTCTACCCCGAGTCGCCAGCTGCCCGGTTGAGATACCGGTCTCAGCCAGAATAGTGATTGTGCCGTTGTTTTGGGTCATCAGCGGTGCTGGAAATACAATTGCTTCAGCTGTCGCCAGTGTATTGGCGCTGACACGTCCAAATTGACTGGTGATATCAACGCTGCCACCTCGACTGTTAATATCTCCGGTGAAAGTGATGTCCTTATTTGCTAAAAAACTAAGATTTAACGAGTCTGTCGCTGAGGTCGGGCCAACGGACTCTGGATCGCTATCAAAAATATCCGCTAATATTTGAATCTCACTTTCAGCGACAAAGCTCAGAGTATTATTACCTGTATTGTCAAAATCTAGTGGAGTTTCCAGAATAATATTGCCATCGCCAGGTGTAGTGCCCACGGTACTGATGGTGACATCTCCGTTGTTCAAAGCACCGATGACTAAATCTATACCTAACTCAGAATCGGGTGGAGCTGCACCTGCGCTAAAAATATTTGCGGGTGGGGGATTACCAGGCGTTTGATCGATATTTGTCAAGGTATTTCCGGCAACAATGCGGATAGTGGCTGGGTCTAGCAACCACAACCCACCAGCACCATTTACAGCCGATACATCAGGGGCTGTACCTACCGCTAGCAGTCCTAAGCTGCTCGTTTCAATAAAACCGCCATCACCACTATTGGTTCCTCCCTGGGCAAATAACTGTCCTGTGGACCGTAACAGATCGCTACCCCAGGCAACGATCTTGCCACCATTGCCTGTGTCTCCTGCGTTAGCGAGGATAGTAGACGTCTCATTAATGACGGTAGCTGTAGCATTGGGGACGCTGCCTTGACCCAGCCGATCGCCACCGATAAGAACAGTGCCTCCTTCGACATTACCAGAGGCGTCAATTAGGGTATCTGTTAGAGCAATCTGATCGCCTAAAACAACAATATTGCCGCTGTCGGCTTCTAGCTGACCGCTGACGATTGTCGTACCGCTTTTCACTGGGATTTGTAATCGGGACCCTGACAAACTGACGGTACCGTCGGGGTTGATAGTAATATCGGTTGCCATACCCAGATCACTAGCTCCGGTCAGCAGTGCAGGCATTGCTGTAGCTGTAAATTGAGTTGTTGGCACCGTATTGGGCAAAGTTGTCAATTCCAGATCTAGCAATGACCCCGTCTGACTCAGACGTACTAAATTTTTTCCAGGAACTGCCATCACTAGGATCTCTCCACCCGCTGCTGATAGTTGCCCAGTGTTGATGACTTGTCCTCCCAGCAGGGTCAGTGATTGCCCCGATGTTACTGCTAGACTGCCTGTATTTACCAGCGCACTGGTTTGTTCATTGCCAAAAATATAGCCGGTAGGGGCACCGTTTAGGCGTGTATAGTCATTGGAGCCCAGTACATTTAATAGCTCATCTCCAAAGGTAAGGCCGGTGGCTGTTGAGGCTGAAAAAGAGCCTCCTAAATTGAGTTGGGTATTCTCTCCAAAAAAGATGCCTGCCGGGTTGAGCAGATATAGATTGGCATCACCATCTACGGCCAGCAGACCATCAATCATAGAGGCGTCTCCGCTGATTACCTGACCGATAATATTTTCAACAGTGATAGGGTTACTAAATCGAGCTGATTCTTTGCTGAGGAGTCCAAACTGCTCAAAGCTATGGAAAAGTGTAGTGCTATCGTCTGAGAGACGACCGCCATCGATTTGATATTGATTGCCAGTTTGTTGAACGCTTGTCGCTGTATCTGCTGGAGTAATGGACTGGGCTAGCGCTGATGGGGTGACCAATATTGGCCCCAGGAGTGTAGCCAAAAATGAGATGTAATGACGATTATGCATAAAAGATATGACAGGGATGTGACAGGAACTATTGGAAAACAGACGATGGAAAAGTAGCCTTAGGCTCGGAGCTTAGCTGTGTGGATAGCCAGAGATCGCAGCGAATGTCGTTAAGCAAACTAAAAATAAGCTAAACAATAGGAGAATTAACAGCAAAACCTAGAATGTAGTGCTTACTCACGCTGTCTTAATAAACGGGCAGAGATAATTTCAATGCGACGCTCTAGTCGAATGATTTCAGCTTCCTCTTCAAGTTGTTTGTAAATGTCACGAGCCTGACGAAGGTGCTGAAGGGTATCGTCAAATAAACCCAAGGTGGCGTATACATTGGCTAGATTAACTCGAATAACGGCTTCACTGAGGAGATCGGAATTGTCAATGGATAACGCTAGTGCTTGGCTATAGGCGTCGATAGCCAGCTGATTAAGACCGCTTTGACTGTAGGTATCACCTAGAGCGGTATACACTAAATCAGAAGCTGTCGGGCTGTCGGCCAATGATTGTAGGAGAGCTAAAGCATCGGCATACATTTCTTCTAGAAAAAAGATGCCTGCTCGAGCCAATGTGGTCTCTTCAGTGGGTTCTCCATTGGTAAGGGTAGTCTCTGTTGGGACCAGCATTTCTAGCTGCGATCGCAGCTGCTCATAATCTTCCTCGAACAGCAGCTGAAATCCCGACTCATAGTATCCTTCATCTAGATCAGACGACATCCCTGTATCAGTGACAACCTGAATAGAATAATAGTTTCCAAGTTCCAACGGAACCAGAGGAGGAAACAACAGATAATTTGTAGCATCGGCTGTCGTTTCTTCCCAGAGGACGGTTTCAGGTCGGTCTCGTTCCAATGTCCAACGCCAAATCCTAACGGTATAGCGACGCGCTCCTTCCACTGGATTCCAACGAATTGTATAGGGCTCGGCTGCACTCGGCTGTTGAATCCAGGCGTTACGAGGAGAGATCACATAGGGAATAGAGGCGTCATTCCCACCCACAATACGACCAGTACGCTTACCCCCAGCTCGGGTATTAGAGGCCTCTCCTCTCGCCCTGGCACAGGCTTGCCAAAAAAAACAAGCCTGCGCTGCAGGCGGATTTAAGACAGGTTCTGCGATACCTAGGCCCAAGATACAGACCAGAGCAAGAATCTGACGGCGATGGGCACGGCAATGAACACCGTGGCGCAAGTCACGATATCCGGGACTAAATAGCTTTAGCAACTTTGGCTGTATCATTTGTAAGCATCGAAGCATAGTAGTCACCCCTGACGTAAGCGATAGGTCATATAGCCTACTGCACTACCGGTAATTCCCCACCCGATCAAGGCTGGGACCCAAGGAACCCAGATCACCGGCCCTATTATGAAACCATAGCAAGCCAGCGTTAATACTGCGATTGACCCAACACAGGCTGATAAAAATGGTGCTGGTCGGACAAAGATCCAAAAGATAACGCCGCCAACACCAGACCACAAGAAAATCCAGCCCACTTCTCCCATAAATGGCCACCAGCGCATCAGCGGGCGGTCCTCTAAAACAGCATTAATCAATTGACTCACCATCTGTCCATGGAGATAGACACCCGGCACTGAATCGCCATAGGGGGTATTAAAATCATCGGAGTTGCGATCGCTAAAATCCGTATAGCCAATCAGTACGATGCGATCGCGAATAAGTTCGGGCGGTACCTCATTCTTGATCACCGCTTCAAGCGAAACCTGCTGAGCAAAATCCTTAAGCCGAGCCCCTACCTGTTCTTGAGTATTCGGATCTTTATAGGTCCAAAAGTTGATCAGAGTTTCGTATCCTTCCAGAATACTGCTCCATTCTCGTCCCCCCAGATTGGTCCAATTTGGCTTGCCTGTCCCGCCGTGATAGGCCGTGCCGTTACCGTAAACATCGGGCAAGATAGTATCACCCAAGACCACCGATTCAATATACTCGCCATAGTCGTCACTCTTGACGATCACATCAGAATCAATCCCCTCAGCCTCTAAATATGTTTTAGCCAACAAAAAGGTATAGGCTGCTGGCGGAGCGCAAACACTATCAGCA
>JBCDFI010000269.1:0-7123 GCA_039178155.1 Cyanobacteria bacterium P01_H01_bin.105 | reverse complement strand
GGGGACATATTGAAAGCGAATATGCGTTAGCTGAGGTCTTTCACAACGATGATTTAGCAGAATACATCCCTGGTCAATCAGGACCTTTTGAATAAAATCAGGTACAGCTTTCCAGGAAATTGGACCGGGCTGATGGGAGCATCTGGCGGGCTTGTTATTTAGTGTGTCCATAATGGCCTTACTCGATACTCTATGTACATACAATAAAGGGTGATTTTGAGGATGTTATGAGGAGAGCTAGATGTGTAACTTGTAACAATACCCCCCAAAGGCTAGGATGCATAGCTAGCTTCCCTTCCCTTAACATCAAGTGGTGTGTCTAGCCTGATAAAAGAATTCTAGTCAAAAAAACTGCCTTAGGTTGTTAAGTATTTTTTCAAAGTCTTTCCTTAACCTTTAAAGGCAATCAGCGCAACGGTGAGGGGTCTAGCCAATTGTGTTATTGCCCTGCGTAAATTACTAGATGCCTTTAAATCGTGTCGTATTTCTAAATTTCTAAGTCTTGATGTGATCTAGACGACATAACAACGAGCTTCTCTTAACTAAGAGAGATTGCTAAAAGAGGAACAGTTTTAGACCAAGAGATCTAGTCTTATTAGCTGCCGTAACTATAGACATCATAAGACGTTGTAGGGTCTATCGCTAGTTATCAAATAACGTTCAATCAATTTGGGTACTCTGACCTTACCCATCTACAATCGTCCCGGGGGACCACTGGAGCGATTAGTTAGCCAGCGTTGCTGAGTCTTGAGATGGATTTTGTCTGAAAAATTTCGATTTGCTACGCCGTTAGTAGATCGATTTATCCCTCAAATCAGGAATAGCTGTAGCCCCAGTGTTGCATAAAGTTATGATACCTACCAAGTAATGGCAAACGAGCATCAATGGCGCACCAGTTATGGGATGCAGATTGGCTGTCTGGCAGTCTGCTTCCTCCTTGCTGCTCAGCTATCGACCACTGCACTCAATCTCGAAGCAAAGGCCTCGCCCTTGTGGCCACCAGCTGGGATAGCCTTAGCTGCATTATTGCTCAATGGTCAACGGCTGTGGATTGGTGTAGCCTTAGGTGCTTTTTGGACGTCATTAGTGCATAAGGTATCTTGGGAAATGTCGCTGGTGCTGTGCTTTGGGAGCGCCCTACAGGCTCTAGCAGGTAGCTATTTACTGCGCCGACGCTGGGCGAGAAGTTTGCAACTCTACGATTGGCAGTTGGATGATCTGCTGGCTTTTGTTGGGGTCGGGGTATTGCTAACGCCCATGATCAATGCTGTTTATAGCACCGTAGTGGGTTATGGATTTGGTAAGTTAACGGGGCCAGAGCTGGTGTCCAATGCCATTGTCATTTGGCTTGGGGATGGTATGGGGATTTTGATATTGGCCCCGCTTTTACTGTCACTTGCAGCTGGGAAACAACGACGGCAGACATTGCGTATCGGTTCTCGTTGGGAGCTGGGGCTTTGTCTGGGGATGCTGGTGGCGCTCAGTGCTATGGTGTTTTGCGCCCATACGGATAGTGCGATCGCAAAATATCCCTTAGAATACCTGCCCTTTCCCTTTGTTGTTTGGTCAGCCCTGCGATTAGGGCTACGGGGTACAACCCTGGCGAGCTTCTTGGTTTCAGTCATTGCAGTTACCGGAGCTGTGCATCGCGGTGGTCCATTTATTACCAAGGCCGAAGGTAACCTGAGCGAAGCCATATTACTTTTGCAAGCCTATACGGCGGTCATTAGCATGACCGCCTTGGTATTGTCGGTTGTAGTCACAGAACGCCAGCAAAGCAAAGCAAAATTAGCCCGTAGTGAAGCCAGTTTAGTCAATGCGCAGCGCATCGCCCAGCTAGGCAACTGGGACTGGAGCACTAATTTTAACGAGCATGCTCTTGATAAAACCCTCAGCCCGATCCAACCAGGAGATAACCTGTTGCTGCCTGACCATGCTGCTCTCGTTTGGTCCAATGAACTCTATACCCTTCTGGGGTATCCGATCGGGTCGGTACCCCCCAGTCAGTCTCTGTTTTTAGAACGGGTACATCCAGAAGATCAGCGCCGAGTTGGTCTTGCTTGGAACGTAGCGCGCACTCACCAAAAACCCTACCGTTTGGACTATCGATTGACCTTACCAGATGGTACGGAGCGCATGGTCAATGAGCATGTTCATATCGAATCTGACCGAATTACCGGCACGGTGCAAGATATCACCGAACGCAAACGGGCCGAGGCGGCTTTGCGTGAAACCGAGACAGTACGGGCCACCATGTACCGCTATCTCAGTCAAGATCTGGCTGAGCAGCTGCTGGATAGTAAAAATACGACCCTGGGTGGAGCCCGACAGTTTGTTTCGATTTTGTTTGCTGATATTCGCAGTTACACAGCTCTTACCGAGCAGCTTTCCCCTGAAGAGGTGGTTGTGTTGCTCAACAGTTACTTTGAGACAATGGTGGATGTTATTTTTGCCCACCGAGGTACCTTAGATAAGTTTATTGGCGATGCCATAATGGCCGTTTTTGGCTCGCCTATTCCCCAGGCAAATCATGCTCAAAGAGCGGTCGAAACAGCTCTGGGTATGCAACAACAGCTCAGAGCTTTTAATCAAAATCAAACACAACAAGGGCTGCCTACGCTTCAAGTTGGTATTGGTATTAATTCTGACGATGTGATTACGGGAAATATTGGGTCTAGTAAACGTATGGAGTTTACGGCTATTGGTGATGGGGTCAATCTCACGTCTCGGATTGAGAGCGCTACTAAGTATTATGGGTGTTCTATTCTTATTAGTGAGAATACCTATGAACTGTGTAAAGACACAATCTGGGTGAGAGAACTGGACTATGTATGTGTACGAGGTAAGCGGCAGCCGGTGCATCTATATGAGGTATTGGGGTTGCGATCTCAACTCCTTAGTCCTGCTCAGCAAGAACAGATCGCTCTCTATCAAAAAGGTCGAACCCTTTATAAACAGCGTAAGTTTGACCGAGCCATTGAAACCTTCATAACACTGCTACGCCAAATACCCGACGATCAGGCCACTCGTCTTTATCTAGAACGCTGTCAGCAGTTTCGCGACCACCCCCCCACAAGTGACTGGGACGGTTCCTGGCAGCTGCAGGAAAAATAACAAGTGTGATCAAGTTATAGTCTCGTCTTCTTTAAAGCCCCGAAACTATGATTTAACCTTGAGATAGTCTAATCAGGACGAAAATGATGCCTAAAAGAATCTTTTTAGGATGTCTATGCCAGATTTAAAATCCCCACAGTCAAATCAACTATTTTTATTAATTAAACCGGTTAAACCCCTATTTTAGCCGTATTTTCTAGAGGTGCCATAAACGACAGTTTTAGATATCTTAAAAATCCTAGAAATGACACTTTTGGGGGTGGCACATAGAGAAAATATGAAGCTGTCTGCTTTATCTGAACTTGATAAAACGTTTACATAACATAAAGGAAGATGTGTAATACTAGCCGTGTGCTTGTCTGTAGTTGAGTTCATCTACACACTCATGTTTGTTTCTGTGTTCTTTCTGTTTTGGGATGCTATTAACAATGTGTTCAAAGATTGTTTCCCAAATGAGTTGAGTTAGAAAGATTTATCAGTACAGCATCAACGAGGACTTTGACGATTTTAGATATTCCATTGGTTTCAATCTTTTAGGTATAGCACTTGAGAGTGTTACTGCTCCTTTGTATGCCTGCTTATTCTTTTTAGGCCTATACGTACATTCTCTTTGAAATGGTGTAACGGTTGGATGCAGAGCGCTTACACCTAGTTGATTGGTTGAGCGGCACTGCTGCCTGGGCTGTGCTTCTTATTTTTTATGCCGAAAGTTCTCTGATAACTCTGGTTTGAGACTTTTTTAGGCGCTCTAGATTTGGCTTTTAGATAGGTTGCGGGGTGAGCTGCAGAAACTCAGACTGTTTGAGTTCTCTCGTTGCGATCGCAGACCGATCATTACTTTGACTGACTTCTTTTCTGTTTGCACTCTGGAGACTTTTTGATGGATATTCGACTATCTGATGACAATGTGACAATTTTGTCTGACGTCATTAATGGCACCGGCGATGGTCTACGGGCTGACTACTATAACAACCGAGACTTTACGGATTTTGAGCTGGCCCGCACCGACGCCACAGTAGATTTTGACTGGGGTCGTGGATCTCCGGACGCTGCCATTGATGCGGATACCTTCTCGGTGAGATGGACTGGGCAAATCGAACCTCGGTTTTCAGAGACCTATACCTTTGAAACCCGGTCTGATGATGGCGTGCGACTTTGGGTCAACAATGAGCTGATTATTGAGCGCTACTATGACCAAGCACCTGCTCGACACACCGGTACAATCACGCTAGAAGCGGGTCAGCGATACGATATCCGTTTGGATTATTACGAAAACGGAGGAGGAGCGACCTCTGAATTACGATGGTCGAGCGAGAGTCAGGCCAGTGAGATTATTCCTCAGTCTCAGCTATACAGTGCGGCTGTGACGACTCCAGACCCCCCGGTAGAGCCAAACCCTCCGATGGTTGGCACCGGCGATGGTCTACGGGCTGACTATTATAACAACCGAGACTTTACGGATCTTGAGTTGACCCGTACCGACGCCACAGTAGATTTTGACTGGGGTCGTGGGTCCCCGGATGCTGCGATCGCAGCCGATACTTACTCAATACGCTGGACCGGGCAGGTAGAACCTCAGTTTTCAGAAACCTATACCTTTCAAACCAGCTCCGATGACGGTGTGCGGCTTTGGGTTAACGACAAGCTAATTATCGACAAATTTGTTGACCAACCGTCCACTGCCCATCGTGGGACTATCGCATTGGAGGCTGGCCAACGTTATGATATCCGGCTGGACTATTATGAAAATTACGGCAGAGCCTCTGCTGAGCTACGTTGGTCAAGTGCTAGTCAGCCCCTCGAAATCATTCCCCAGTCACAGTTGTACAGCAGCGCTGTGACTACCCCTGAGCCCCCCATAGACCCTGAGCCGCCTGCCGGGTCTGAGTCTATCAGTATAGGCGACCCTGACCTTACACCTGTTGATACTGACGTCCCTGGCATAGAAATTAATCATGTCTACACCGTGAGTGAAAATGTGATTGCTCTACGCATTGAAACGGGTGAAGTGGCCCGCGGAAGACAAGTTGACTATGTTTCAGAAGCAGGCGACTTTATTCGTGATGATGGCTGGATCTTTCGAGATAACGAAGCGATCGGCTGGCAAGTGACTGGAGCACCCGACAAAATTCGATTGGTAGATGAGTATGTCGGCTCTAAATTAGATACGGCTTGGGCAGACAATATCAACAACTATCAGATTGTTGCTGCCGATGGTTCTACGATTACTCCCACCAACGTCTATCGCAAAAGCAAAATTGACGATATGGCCCATACAGGTGTCTGGGAGTTTGAGTGGCCAATGGATCACATTGTTTACCTTGAGCTACCCAACGATTTAGCCCAAGGAGAAACCTATCAGCTTAACTTTGGCGGTGACATTTTAGAAGATGCTGAGTTTGTCTATGATCCTGAAATAACTCGCAGCGATGCTGTACACGTCTCTCATCTTGGTTTTGATCCAGATGACTCGGCTAAAGTGGCGTTTCTCTCTACCTGGATGGGGGACGGCGGTGGCCTTGACTATGATGCAGGAACACCCTTTTGGCTGATCGATGTCGCTACGGGTGAGAGAGTTTATGAGGGACAAACTACCCTATCTAAAGCTGCCAATGAGGCTGAAGATTTTCGGGGGAGAAATCACAGCCAAACCGATGTATTTATGATGGATTTTAGTGACTTTGGTACCCCAGGTCAGTATGCCGTCTATGTCGATGGTGTAGGCACCTCTTACGAATTTGAAATCGGAGAAAATACCTGGCGTGATGCCTTCTATATTTCTGCGCGAGGCATGTACCACCAGCGCAGTGGCATTGAGCTAGAGCAGCCCTATACTGACTATGCCCGTCCTCGTCCATTCCATCCTGAAGATGGTGTGGTGATTTATCAATCCAATGTGGCTTTGATGGATACCAGCATGGGTCTCAACGGTGGGGTAGATGTCTTTGAAGCCCTACAGGCCAATCGTACCGATGAGATTGTCACCGATGCCTGGGGCGGCTGGATGGATGCAGGCGATTGGGATCGTCGAATTCAACACTTGGATGTCTCTCGCTCATTTTTAGAACTAGTCGAACTCCATGGAGATTACTTTGATTCTGTTAATCTAAATATTCCTGAATCCAACAACGATTTACCCGATATTCTCGATGAGGCATTATGGGGCCTAGATGTGTTTCGTCGGTTGCAAACTGAGGAGGGTGGCATTCCTGGCGGCATTGAGTCTGCTGGGCATCCCATATGGTTTGAGGGCAGCTGGCAAGAATCTCAAGACATTATGGTATATGCCCCTGGTATCTGGTCTAGTTACTTTTATTCCGGGGTAGCCGCTCGGGCGGCCCATGTGTTGACAGACTATGATCCAGCGTTAGCTCAAACCTATCAAGAGAGCGCTCTGCGAGCTATGAACTGGGCAAATGCCGAACTATCAAAGCAGCCCAACGATCGATACAACGAGATTTACGATCAGCGGAACTTAGCCGCAGCAGAACTCTATCGCCTGACGGGTGAGCAACAGTGGCATGATTTGTTCCTAGAAACAACTGTTTATACAGACCCTAATGTCGCTCCTTCTGTATGGCAAAGCCACAATCATATCCAGGCAGCGTTTGTCTATGTTCGTACCGAACGACCGGTCAATCAGACCATCCAAGAGAATGCGATTAATGCCATGGTGCGTCAGGCAGATTATGAAATCTCCAACATGGAGAATACGGCGTATCGATGGAATGTTAACCCATGGGCTCCCGTTGGTTGGGGAGACTCATTTGGCGCGCCCCATACGGAGGTTCTCTTGCGTACCCATGCGCTGACGGGTGACGAGACTTACTTAGAAGCAAGCCTTCTAGCGAGTCAGTTCTCGGCAGGTGCAAATCCAGACAACATGAGCTACACGACTGGAATTGGCTACCAGAGCCCAGATAATCCTTTAATTGGCGATGCTCGGGCTTTAGGTAAAAGCGCACCCACAGGCATTACAGTCTATGGTCCGCTCGATCTGCAAAATCCC
>JBCDFI010000268.1:0-7147 GCA_039178155.1 Cyanobacteria bacterium P01_H01_bin.105 | reverse complement strand
TGACCTAACCAGCACAGTCCTTCGTTCTGAAGGGACTCTGATGGATCAAGCTAGTGTCCAAGCAAAAGCAGCTCAGCGGGCGAATCAGTTAGCTAGTTTGACGAGCGAGCTCCGCAAAAACAATATTGATGAGGAGCGTCTATACAGCATTGCTGTCAATGACATTCGTAAATCGATAGAAGCCGATCGGGTTGTCGTCTATCGCTTTGATGAAAACTGGAGTGGTGAAATTATTTCTGAGTCTGTGGGGATAGGATGGCCTAATGCCTTGGGGGTCGAAATCACTGATCCTTGCTTTGCAACGAGCTATGTTGAGCAGTATCGTCGAGGACGTGTACAGGCAACTAGTAATATTTTTGATGCTGAATTGACCGAGTGTCATTTAGGGCAGCTCAAGCCATTTAAGGTCAAGGCGAACTTGGTTGCGCCTATTCTAGTGGGTGAAGAACTCATTGGATTACTGGTTGCTCATCAGTGTTCAGGACCCAGGGATTGGAGTGACTTAGATATTAGTTTCTTTAGGCAGGCTGCTTTTCAAGTAGGTTTATCTGTTGAGCAAATCGGTCTGTTTGCTCAAAAGCAGCAGGCGCAGCTAGAGGCAGAAGCTCTATCTGAAGAACGACGACAGCGTCAAGAGACGTTACAGATGGAATTACTGAGTCTCTTAGATGATGTAGAAGGGGCTGCTCGTGGTGATTTGACAGTGCGTGCTGATGTCTCAGCCGGGGAAATTGGTACAGTTGCTGACTTCTTTAATGCCATTATTGAGAGCTTGCGACAAATTGTGACTCAGGTCAAAACATCGGCAGGTCAGGTCAATAGCTCGTTGGGAGCCAACGAGCTTGCTATGCAGGCATTGGCTCAAGATGCACTTCAGCAATCAGAGCGCACGATTCAAACGTTAGACTCCGTAGAAAATATGACTATGGCGATTACTCAAGCGGCTGATCGGGCTCAACAGGCCGCTGTGGTAGCACGCGAGGCTTCTCAAACGGCTGAAACTGGCGGAGTTGCCATGGATTTAACGGTGCAGAATATTTTAGATCTGAGGGCAACCGTTGGTGAAACCGCTAAGAAAGTGAAGCGTTTAGGTGAGTCGTCCCAGCAGATTTCTAAAGTTGTTTCACTGATTAACCAAATTGCTACTCAAACTAATTTGTTGGCTATTAATGCAGGTATTGAGGCAGCCCGTGCTGGAGAAGAAGGGCAAGGCTTCGCAGCTGTTGCTGAAGAGGTTGGTGAGCTGGCAGCTCGCTCAGCAGCAGCAACTCAAGATATTGAGCGGATTGTAGATAGCATTCAGCGAGAGACAGCTGATGTGGTGGATGCTATTGAAAGCAGCACATCTCAGGTGGTAGAAGGAACGCGTCGCGTGGATGAAGCTAAACAAAGCTTGAGTCGTATGGTGGAAGTATCTCAACAAATTGATGCTCTAGTGCAGACGATTTCTGCTGCTACTGTTTCGCAAGTTGAGACAGCAGCCAATGTATCCACTCTGATGCAGGAAATTTCGATGGTGTCTGAGCGTACATCAACGTCCTCTGAAACTGTATCGGCAGCGCTTCAGCAGACTGTTTCGGTGGCAAAGGAACTGGAACTGTCTATGGCTGCTTTTAAGGTGGAAGATAACGGAGCCCCCAATGTGCCACAGGTGTAATAGCACTTCGTTAATTGGACACAAGATAGAGCATATTAAGCTGATTTATAGACAGTCACTCAAGGCAGGTATCCAATAGGTGCAGCACCATGGCGGTTGATAAAGAACTTGAAATTAAGCTTCAGTTTCTAGATGAGGCTGATGAGTATCTACAGACTCTGGATGGGGCCCTACTAGATCTAGCTCAAAAAGGAGTAGTAAGAGACGATATCAACGCAGCTTTGCGGGCTGCCCATTCGATTAAGGGTGGCTCTGCCATGATGGGCTATACTCTGCTGAGTAATTTTGCTCATCGGCTTGAAGATTCGCTTAAGGTACTTAAGGTTCAGCGTGCTGGGCTAGTTATTGATGATGACTTAGAGCGACTGTTACTGACGGCGGTAGATGTTCTACGTCAGATAATTGAGTGCGATCGCACTCAGAAACCTCCTGATGAGACATGGCTGAACCATTCAGCTATGTCTGTTTTTGAAAAGCTCCACGACATTTTAGGAGAAGCCGATCCTGAAGACGCTAATCTTTTACTCTCATCTGATGAGAATCAGGATATTGTTCCAGTTCTATTTAGTACTGAAGTTGAAGGCTGTCTTAACCGACTAGAAGCAGCCATTTCGAGTCAGACCCATCAACTACGTGAAGAAGTCAGCATTCTAGCCCAGGAGCTGGGAGGGTTAGGAGAAATGCTGCAGCTAGCTGCATTTTACGAACTCTGTATGTCGATTGGGCAAACCATACAGATAGCCAGCGATGCCCAAGTCATGGAGGTCGCGCAGGCTGCTTTGAATGGATGGAGAGAGGCACAGAGCCTAATACTGGCAGGACAGACTGAGCAAATTCCTGTTACTCTCTCTGGTTTGAGTTTCGAGGTACCAACCATAGCGACCTCCCCCAAGGAGGACCTATCTGCTTCGTCCGCCCCTGACTTAGAAAACACTGAGCCAACGACAGACGATAATCTTTTCGAGATCGATGCAGCGGGGACATTTGATTCTGAAGAAGATTGGGCCACTATTCTGGCCCAAGCAGAAAGTACCGCCGCCGATCAAGACATTTTTGCCCAGCCAATAGATATTCTGCATTCGCCAACAGTCTCTCCACCTGAGGAAATTCAAGCATCGGAGACCGTTCAATCTGACGCTACAACATTTCAACTAAATGAGATAGAGACTTCTGCAGACTCGGCCCAATCAGTAAGCTCATTTGTTGATCTAGACAAACAAACCGTAGATCACGCTGCAGATCAAAAAGACACGGTCCCTCCCCAGACAGAATTTCGTTTCTCAAGCAAACCATCTCCTGAGACTCAGGTTGCTACTGAGACCGAACCGGACACGACTGTTCGTGTTTCAGTACGACAGCTCAATGAACTCAACGATTACTTTGGTGATTTGACGATTGAGCGCCACCGTCTTGATAGTGAGGTTAAGCGTTTAAGGACACTGGTGAAGCTGCTGCATGAGCGACTACGATCCTTAGAAGAATCGGAAGAGGAGCTGCGAGATGCCTATGATAAGACGGGCCGTGACAACCAGCTGATGTTACCAGCAGTAACTAATGTTCATACAGATACTGCTGCTCTGAGCCTACATGAGAATGGTTATGGAGCTAATACGCCAGGATTTGATTCGCTAGAGATGGACCGCTATGATGAGCGCCATCTGCCCTTTCGCGACATGATGGAAACGGCCATTAGGCTGCGAGAGGTAGCTGATGATATTGAAATTAGTGTTGATACGGCGGAACAGTCATCCCGCAACCTACAGCGTACTACCCGACAGCTGCAACGCAACCTCAATCAGCTGCGTATGCGTCCCTTATCGGATATTACAAACCGTTTTCCACGGGCATTGCGTGAGCTGTCGTTAGAATTTAGCAAGCCCGTAGAGTTTAAGGTTGAAGGGGATAGAACTCTCATTGATCGCAACATTCTAGAGTCCCTGAATGACCCGTTGATGCATATCCTTCGCAATGCGTTTGACCACGGTATTGAAAAGCCAGAAGATCGTCTTGCCGCAGGTAAACCCGAACAGGGCACGATTACGATTACCGCTCAACAACGCAGCAGTCGCACCCTGATTACGATTCGCGATGACGGTCGAGGCATTCCCCTGGATAAAATTCGGGCGCGTGCCCGAGACATGGGGTTAGACGAATCTCTTTTAGCGACCGCTAGTGAGACTGACTTACTCTCATTAATTTTTGAGCCTGGATTTAGTACCGCTAGTCAAGTCACTACACTTTCCGGTCGTGGTGTGGGAATGGATGTGGTGCGCAACAATCTAGAAGAGATTCGCGGTGATATCAGTGTTGCCACCCAGGCTGGCCAAGGTTCAACCTTTACGATCTCGGTCCCCTATACCCTCTCCGTAACACGGGTATTATTGGCTGAGAGTAATCGTTTACCCATGGCTATTCCGACGGATAATCTGCAGGAGATTACGGAGGTTACCGATGAAGAGGTCTACGACGATGGTGGTCGTGAAATGTTTACTCGAAATGGTAAACCAATTCGACTAATTCGCATGGCCAAATGGTTGGCATTTAACTGTGCCCGTCATATTGAGAGTTTGGAGATGAGCCCGAATGTAACAGTGCCAACTGTTTTGGTGTTCCGTTACAATGAGCAGCTATTTGGTTTACAGATTGATCGCTCTTGGGGAGATCAAGAAGTCGCTCTGCGTCGAGTTGAAGGGAATGTTCCTATGCCGACAGGGTTTAACAACTGCACTATTTTTGGTGATGGACAGGTAGTGCCTTTACTCAATGCGCCAGAGTTTCTTCGCTGGGTACTGAGTTGTGAAGGTTCGAATATTAAAGAGGCGTCTGTCCTCTACGGTAATCCTCTACTGAGTGGCAAATTG
The DNA here is from genome assembly GCA_039178155.1 of Cyanobacteria bacterium P01_H01_bin.105. Taxonomy (GTDB): domain Bacteria; phylum Cyanobacteriota; class Cyanobacteriia; order Phormidesmidales; family Phormidesmidaceae; genus Leptothoe. The sequence continues at coordinate 2,629 of JBCDFI010000268.1, read as the reverse complement.
AGCGATCTGCAGCCTAACGCAGGGGCGAATGCTGTTAGACAGCCCACCATAATGGTGGTGGATGACTCAGTTAATGTGCGGCGATTGCTGGCTCTAACTTTAGAAAAGCAAGGATATCGGGTAACGCAGGCAAAGGATGGACTAGATGCCTTGGAAAAGTTGAACGCTGGCCTAAATATCAATGCGATTGTATGTGACATTGAAATGCCTCGTTTAGACGGGTATGGTTTCTTGGCTAAGCTAAGGTCTCACGACCGTTGTTCCCATATTCCCTGTACGATGCTGACGTCGCGTACGGGGGATAAGCATCGTCAGCTAGCTATGAAACTGGGGGCGAATGCTTACTTCTCGAAACCTTATCGCGAGCAGTTGTTGCTAGATACGTTGGCCGATGCGGTGTTTAATGCACCTTTGAATTAGTCTTGGAAGATTCAAGGATAGGATAGGAATAGACAAGAGCACGGGCAACGAGGATGATCTCTATTACCTTGAAATTGTTTGCGGTTTATCAGGATGTTTTAGGGTGTCCTGAGATGACGATGACGTTGCCTGAGGGGACAACGGTTGAGGGACTGTGCGATCGTATCTATAACCAATACCCCAATCTCAGACAATGGCAAAAATTAACACGTTTCGGTATCAACCTACAGTTTGTTGAGGCTGACACGCCCCTAAACGATGGCGATGAGGTTGTACTGATTCCGCCCGTTAGCGGTGGTTAATAGAGTAGTTAGTGAATGACAAATTACTCAGTGGCATATTGCTGAAGCACATCGAGTGGTACCGTATCCAACGCAGCTTCATGGGTAGCAGCCAGTACCACCTTCGGCGCAACCCCTGCCTGGTAGGCTTCTTTCCAGCGAGCGGCACACAGGCACCATCGATCGCCAGGTTTGAGCCCAGGAAACTGATACATGGGCATGGGAGTGCTGAGGTCATTACCCTGAGCTTTGGTATAGGCTAAAAATTCCTCTGTGACCTCAGCACAAACTACGTGGGACCCCCTATCATTGGGACCCGTATTGCAGGTACCATCACGGTAAAAGCCCGTCATGGGGCTCGTACAGCAAGTCTGTAGATTCTCACCCAACACGTTTTTGACAATTGCCATAGTTTAAATAGGCCTAGATTTCAGCAACGGCCCGTTCCACAAGCCGACGAGTGAGGGTTTGCACACCCGTATGCTCATAGTAATTGGTAGAAATATCCAAAAAGGCCCCAAAATAGTCCATCTTGTCGTCGGCCACATCGACAAATGTTTTGATATTGGCAGCCACGCTTTGAGGTGTAATCCCCTTAGACTCTACAAAGTTACCCATCCAGCCCTTAACTGACTCAAAGCTAGCGCCGACAAAGTTAAGCTGATCATCCGGTTTACCACCGGGTACAGCTTCCTTGATAGCCTTAAACGCAGGATTGCTGTTTAAATCCTTGGGTGTGAGATTGCCCAATACGGTTTCTGTTTTCTTAATAAAATTGGGGCCGAGAGGAACCAATCCATCAAAGCAGACGAGACCAGCCATGCGGATCAAGGACTCGCCACCATAGTCACCCAGAGCATTCACAAAATCACCGACGCTGTCGCCGGGAATACCGTTGATTTTGCAGAAAGCCACAATCTCAGTCACCAGCTTCATGCATAAGTCGATGGTTTGAGCCTGATCTGGTTTGGGCGTTAGACGATTCACAATGGAGAGAAAGGGCACATTTTCAGTGACTTTTCCGGCCAAAGCTGCCTGACCTAGGGCCCGACCCGTCGAGTCAATGGTTTGGTAAAGCCACATAGCCCGTTGATACCCTTCAGATTTGTCGTTATAGAGCTGGATAGCACGAGCCCCAATCTGCTCGATCAAAGCGGCATCACTTTCCCCCGTGACCTGGCGGATGGTGTTCTCGAACCCCACTATATTTTCCCATTCCCCAGGGAGTACCTTATCCAGGGAACGAAGTACAAAAACCGTGAGATTTTTCTGAGGTAGGTTGTTAACTAACTCGTAAATCGGCTTGCTCATGGGACTGTCCTTGTTTATGTCGCAGACGATATTAGTTAACTAGTTTGGCGAGACCGGCAAGATCAAACTTTTCTAACCAGGCCTCGCGATCGGCTGGTGTAAAGTCAGTATCTCGAGAGAGAACTTTTATCTGGAGACGATTTGCCACGAGCACACTAGAGGCGGTACTACCAACTTCGACTAGGGGGTAGCCGGCCAAGTCTCGCTCACTGTTTTGATATTTAGCTGTAGCGTTTGGATTAGACGCGGTATCAGATACTGACAGCATGGCTAGGGTATTGCCATCTTGTTTCAACTTAGCTTCAGCAAAACCATCTTTTTCTTGGGTATAGACTCGCTCATAGCCGTTAGCAGTCGTGGGAAAAAACTTGTTAAATTGACCACCGTCAATGATGGCTTTTTTATCAATGGCGACTGCAGGTGTCTGCTCTTCGATTTGCTCCCATTTTGCAGCATCGCTGGATTGAGACGATTGGGTCAGCTGACAACCACCCACTACTAACAGCCCGACGAGCAAAAGAGCACCAATGGCTATGGAAACTTTACGCAACATGGGATCTTCTAAGAAGTACGGCTATGTGACAGAACTAAGGCTAAATTAAGGCTAAAAATTACAG
>JBCDFI010000267.1:0-7156 GCA_039178155.1 Cyanobacteria bacterium P01_H01_bin.105 | reverse complement strand
CGATGGCAGCAGGCTGGTCAGCGGCGGTGAAGATCAAACGGTCAGAATTTGGCAAACCCAAACGGGACACTGTTTGAAGTCATTAACCGGCTACGCCAACGCCGTGCGCGCGATCGCATTCAGCCCCGATGGGCAAACCCTGGTCAGCGGCAGTGATGACTATGCCGTGAAGCTTTGGGATCTTGAACGGGAACGGTGTCTCAAAACATTCATCGGTCACAAGAACTGGATTTTGTCGGTGGCCGTTCATCCTGATAACGGCTTGATTGCCAGCAGCAGTGCGGATCAAACCGTGAAAATTTGGGACATACGGCGCAACCGCTGTGTGAGGACACTACCAGGGCACACCAATACGGTTTGGTCGGTGGCCTTTAGCCCCAAACGTCAACTCCTTGCGAGTGGCGGCCACGACCGCACCATTCATCTCTGGGATATTCAAGACGGTCACCGTTTAGCCGTTCTAGAGCATCCCAGTCAGGTGCGATCGGTGGGCTTTAGCCCGGATGGACAAACGTTGGTCAGTGGGTCTTCTGACAAACACGTCCGGCTCTGGGATGTCGATAGCGGTCAGTGTCTGAGGGTGATGTCAGGACATACCGGGATGGTTTGGACTGTTGCCTGTAGTGCCAACGCGCTTATGATTGCAAGTGGGAGTTCCGATAAGACCCTCCGCCTTTGGGATGCCCAGACTGGCGACTGTCTTAAAACATTGGAGGGGCACACAAATTGGATCTGGTCGGTGGCGTTTAGTCCGCAAGGTCATCTCTTGGCAAGTGGTAGCGCCGACAAAACCGTGAAGCTCTGGAATGTCGATGATGGCAGGTGTCTGAGGACGCTGGTGGGCCACGCCAATGTGGTGCGATCGCTAGCCTTCAACCCTCAAGGCAACACTCTTGCCAGTGTCAGTGAAGATGAAACGATCAAACTTTGGGATGTTAAAACCGGCGACTGTCTTAAAACGCTGAGGGGCGATCGGCCCTACGAAGGCATGGACATCACCGGAGCCAGGGGACTAACTGATGCTCAGAAGGGTACATTACAGGTCTTAGGCGCTGTGGAAACCCAACAGATTGTTATGAAATAATGTTTTCTCAAGTTGTCAGTGCTGATTCCACGTAGGTTTGCCCAATACACAACAACTCTGAAAAGTCTTGTTTACTGTAGAAGAATTCCTCAGTCGATTGTTCTGGGTGCTGTTGTGTTTTAAAGCTGCGATCGTAGACACACGCCAAGCAAACTTGATGGTTGTATGAGGAGGCGATGGGATTATCCGGCAAAGGCTCCTATGTAAATCTCTCTGGCCTAGAGTGTTTTTTTGCATATCCCCCCGAAAAGGTATATTCCACAATGAGACATCTGAGTCTCATCAGAGTGGCAGATTTGCCAACTGTTGAAAAATTGCTTTCAATTCATCAACCGCACAACGTTCATCGCGACGGCAGTCAATAGGTGTTGTAAATGTGTTTTTGCCAACCCGATGTAGCGTGCTCCCAACCCCATTTACAAAAATTGATGCTTGAAACCTATGTATATCGATTGATTTGAGCTTATTGCACTTCGTTGAAGCTACGCTTGCAGCACCCCTTTATCATGCGATAGTCACAGCCTAAGATTCGATGGCTATAGCTGATGCCGCCATAGCCTAATTTAATTGCTTCGATGCCAGCGTATCGACGACGATCTTTTTCAGGCAGCGATTGGTAGTAACGATTGACAAGCGATTTTAGGCCGCGATGCGCCATCCCTGGGTCTGTTGTTGTACCGCCCACATCACTCCATAGCGACCCTGCTGCTCCAACAGTTCCTGGTGAGTTCCCCGTTCAACCATCTGACCATCCACCAATACAAGAATCAAATCTGCCCCAACCACTGTCGAAAGCCGATGGGCAATTACAATCACTGTTTTATTCTCCACCAATCGATTGATGGCAGTCTGTACCGCCACTTCACTTTCCGTATCCAATGCTGATGTAGGTTCATCCAACAAAACAATGGGGGCATCTTTGAGGATCGCACGTGCAATGGAAATTCGCTGACGTTCACCCCCCGATAAGGTACTGCCAAGTTCACCAATACGAGTTTCATACCTATCGGGCAACCGAGTAATAAACCCATGGCAGTTTGCCGCACGGGCTGCGGCTTCTACCTCAGCCTTAGTGGCATCCGATCTCGCCATACGAATGTTGTTGAGAATTGTATCGTCAAACAAATATACATCTTGAAATACTACCGAGATATGTTGCATTAGATCAGCTGGTTGTAACTGTCTTATGTCAACACCGCCAATGCGAATGGTTCCATGCTGAACATCCGCAAAACGGCTAATTAAGCGGGCAATGGTGGTTTTACCACTGCCAGAGGGACCCACCAGGGCCGTTAGCGATCTCGCCGACAACTGAAACGACACTTCCTGCAGTGCCCATTCAGTTTGCTCGGCATAGCGAAAAGAAACGCGATCAAATTCAATATCAAAACGGGTCAGCTGGACCGAGGGTTCCTGCACCGGTAAAGGCGGAATCCCCATCACCGTTTTGATTCGCTCTAGGGCAATTTCCATCAGATCAAACACCCCCATATAGGTGGTTAGTAAAGATAGGGGTTCACTAAACCGCATGGCAATTACCACCAAGGCAAACAGAGCAGCCACAGATAGACTACCCTGCAAAATAAATAGAACACCCAAGCCAATCACTACCATTAGCCCCACTTCCACCAGGGTTGCCATGATCATTAGGGGGAGATTGCCCAGCCGCTGTCCCTTAGCCTGAATCTGGCGCTGATGCTCAAGAGCTGCTTGTAGATGTTGCGATCTCGCTCCCACCTGTTTTGTTGCCCGCAGTACCGGCAATCCCTGGGCATATTCCACCACCCGAGAGGCGGTCTCCGCATCCGCCGCTGAGACGGATTGTAGAATCTCTTTACGGATCGTTTTCACATAGCGATAAATTGGCACTGCTAGGGGAAAGCTTAGCAAAACTGCCAACGCCAATCGCCAATCAATCCAAAGGGTAACAACAACAATCACCAACGGCGTTACAACAGTTTGAATTACCAGGGTACTCAGACTGCCAATCCACATAACACACTCACTAACATTGCCACTCATTACCACATTTAAATCTCCTGCCTGCCGACGATTTAGTTCCTGCAATGGTATCTGTCGCAGCTGTCTTGCCAGACGCAATCGGGTATCATGAGCCACTTCACCAGCGGTAAACCAGCCAAAATTTAGCTCTTGCCACCGGAGACAACCTTCGAGCAAGATAAGCAGCCCAAAAATCACCAATAGCGTCCATATCCGCTGAGTGTTGATAGGTTGGGCTATCAATGCTGAAGTCAGCGGAAAGAATAGGGCGAAAATAATGCCTTGAATAATAGAAGCAATGGCGGATAAGCGCAGAGTTTTTTGCAGCTGCGATTTGTAAGGACCGGCGACGGTCATCATGCGGGAGTAGGTTTTGAGCATTAGGAGATGAGGGGATAACGCAGAGAGGGAGGAGGAGAGATAAGGGGAAAGGGAGTCACGGAGACATGAGGTTTTCTCTTCTTCTCCGCGTCTCTAAAAAAGAAATGGCACCAACCGCTTCGTCTTCTGGCGATAGGTCTGATATTGTTCGCCAAATTGTTCTACCATCATATTTTCCTCGTTGCCTACCCGAAGGAAATATAGGGTGCCAAAGGCGACTATGCCCGAAAAACCGGCAATCCAATTGGTTAACAATAGCGCCTGGGCAATGGCCCACAGCCAAATTGATGTATACATCGGATGGCGAATGCTTTGGTAAATGCCGTTGGTAATTAGGATATGGTCTTCTCGGACCTGTAATGTGGGGGACCAGTTAGTGCCGAGATCGTGGTGAGAGCGCCAAAACAGGTAGAGTGAAAGCGCAAAGGTTACAATCCCTAAAACATGTGCCCAAACTGGCAGCGAATAGTTAGCAAAATTGAACAACGGCGTAAATATATAAATCAGGGGTAACACAAACATTCCCAGCAAAACAGATGCTAACAAGCTATTCTCTAGGGGTGTTTTACGATTGTCGATGATGGTGTTTTCCTTAATCTTTTTCTGATAGGGTTTGCGGATAATCCCTGTCAGCATAAAGCACACTAGGAAGATGATTTTAAGAGTGAGGGTGTCCATGGTTGATCTCTTACCTTACTTGCCAATTTTTAGCGGTTTGATGGTGTGACCACAGCCTAGCGTATAGACCATTGGTGTTCACTAGCTGATCGTGTTGTCCCAATTCTACTAGCTGTCCTCGATCAAGAACAGCAATTTGATCGGCGGTCATAATAGTGGTCAGGCGATGGGCTACAACAATTAAGGTTTTGCCCTGGGTGAGGGCGGCAATAGCCTTTTGAATTGAGGCTTCGTTTTCAGGATCAGCAAAGGCAGTTGCCTCATCTAACACGACAATGGGAGTATCTTGCAAGATAGCGCGGGCAATGGTGATCCGCTGGCGTTGACCACCGGACAGTTGTTTGCCCCGTTCTCCAGCAATGGTGTCATACCTTTGGGGCAATGAGAGAATAAAGTCATGGGCCTGGGCAGCGCGGGCTGCGATTTCCACATCAGCACGGGTGGCATCGGGTTTGCCCAATTTAATATTGTTATAGAGGGTTTCGTGTAGTAAAAACGTATCTTGAAAAACAAATGAAACCCAGGACATCAATGTGTCAGACATCATTTGACGAACATCAACACCACCAATTTCAATTGAGCCTGTGGTCACATCCCAAAATCTAGGAATTAACCGAGCCAGGGTGGTTTTACCTGCGCCGGAAGGACCCACCAGAGCGGCAACGGTGCCAGCAGGTATGGTCAGCGAAACATTTTGTAGGGCGGAGCGATCGTCGTCATAGGTAAACGTGACATTGTTGATTACAATTTCAGCATTTTTTGGCTGTTGCGGCTGTGTGGGCTGGGGCAATGTGGGTTCTGTCAGTACTGAGCTAATGCGTAAGGCCCCGACATTGGCCTGATTTATAAAAGAAGACAGAGTCAATATGGGCTTAAAGGAGCCACAGAGTCGCGGTGCTAACAGCAAAAACACCAACAGTTGTGGAAAGGTTAGAGTACCCTGTGCCATAAATCCTGTGCCCGCTGCTAGCACGATAAGCAGTGTTGGTAATGGCTCAAATAACAGTGACCCTAGGCTACCAGATGTTTTTGTTTTTTGATTCCAGGCCCGCAGATTATGGGTAAAGTCATCCAAGGCGTGTTGAAAGCGAGCAAAAGAACTACTACCATCATCAAAGGTACGCACCACCTGCATGCCTTGCACAAATTCGATAATGACTCCATTAATGGTTTCATTTGCATGATTATAGGCATCTCTTTGCTGGATGTAGTCTTTTAGAGCTAAGCGCACAAAAATTATCCCCACGGGCAACACCGCCAGGGTCACCAACCCCAAACGCCAGTCGGCAACAAACATAGCCACTAGCGCCAGCAGCGGTACTGTATAGGCTTGACCGATCAGAGGCGTACTATCAGCAACAAACGCATGCAGTGATTTAACATCATCCTGCACTAGTTTTTTAATGGCTCCTGACCCTGTTGTAATCACATAACCCAGGGGAACTTGGGCCAGATGTTCTGTCAAAGCCGTTCGCAAAATCACCTCTAGCTTAAAAGCTGCCATGTGAGAGGTATAAAATGCAAACAGCCGTGAAGTAAAGGCAATAATGACTAACCCCACTGCAATGGCTAACCAACGCCCAATCACCTCTGTCTGAGGTGGACCAGAAAGTAGGTTTGCTGCAATGGGTGGAATAGCAAGGAGAGCCCCAAGTCCAGTGAGAGAACTAAGGGCGGCGAGAAGAATTGCGATCGCAATTCTTCCCTTAACCGGAACTATAATGCTCCAGAGTCCCATCTTCGGCTTAGGAAAAGAGCGATTTCTCATAAAAATACCAGTGATAAATTACTGGAAAAACTGGTGAAAGTTAAAATTAGCCTTTTAATGGGATATGAATTTCCGCGCTACACTAAATCGTCGCTTCAACACAAGACCTGCTAAAAATTTAAATGATAACGGCTTATAAAACAGCTCCAAGCGGTATTCTTCAAGACCCTTCTGGTATTTTCAGAGTTCTAAATCTTCTAATTAGCTTGATTTTAGGGTCTTGGAGGTAATGCCAAACTTTTTCTTAAAAAGGAGAAAGGGGTAAGGAGAGAAAGGGAGATACGGAGAGGAGGGAGTCTTTATTGAGTAGGGATCTCCTTTTCCCATGTCCTCTTCTTACCCTCCTTTCCGCGTCACCTACTCAAAACCGGCTCCTCACCTGCACCCCATAGGTCGCGGGCATTCCATAGGATGCGATCGCGTTAGGCGGGAGGGAAAATGCCTGGTTAATATAGTCTTTGCCAAAGATATTGTTGCCAAAGAGATAGATGCCAGTATTGTCAAACTCATAGCCTAGACGGGCATTGAAAATCGCGTAGGGATCTTGTTTTAAGGTATTCGCATCGTCAAAAAATGTAGTCCCTAGCCCTTGCAGTTCTAGCCGCCCAAAGAACCCTTGGGGACTGCGATACTGGAGGGCAAGATTGTAGGTAACATCCGGGGCAAACTGAAGATCATTTCCTTCCGCATTGTCTCCTGTAAAAGGATTGGTAAAATTAGTAAACTCTGCATCGACTAAGCCTAAGCCCGCAACAATATCAAACCCCTCCACAGGTGTAGCCCTAGCCTCTAACTCAAGGCCTATAATACTTACATCGGCATTATCCGTAAATGAATTGCCGAGGAGGTCAAACTGCAGTATCTGAAAATCATCTACTGGAGTATGAAACAGGGCAAGATTTACTGCCAGACGATTGTCTAACCAGGAAGACTTTAGACCCGCTTCATAATTCCAGGAACGCTCTGCATCATAGGTGGCCGACTCCTCGCCACCACCCCCAAGATTAACCCCAGGGGGGCGATAGCCTCGGGTAATACTACCATAGGCCATCAGGTCTGGCGAAAAGCGATATTCAACCGCAAAACGTGGTAGCAGCTCATCTTCATCCTGGTCAATATCACTCAGGGAAAACAGCGGCATATCTGGCAGGCCAGGGATAGAGATAATCCGCTCAAGATTTTTCAGAGTACTACTAGTTGACTCATAACGCAGGCCCGTAGTCAGGGTGAGGGCGTCAATAGGG
>JBCDFI010000266.1:0-7188 GCA_039178155.1 Cyanobacteria bacterium P01_H01_bin.105 | reverse complement strand
GTCTGGAATTATATTTACCTGTTGTCAGCTGGGTAAATACCTTGGGTAGAGCCTCCAAAAAATCTTCGTTGAGCTTGTCTAAATTAACCTCAACAAAGTACTCAACCTTGGCCGGATCTTCGTCAGCCACCCGTTTGCCAAACGCCAGCAAAAAATCCTTTACTGGTCGCGTCCGTTCCTGTGACTCACCAAATCCTTTTTTAGCTTTGGCCATGGCTGATTGCGATAGGCTCATTTTGAATTACGGCTATGGTAGCGCCTTACTCTGCAGTTGCTTCATCGGCGACTAATAAACAAAAATGTAGGCTGCGTAGTTTACGCTAGCGGGTACATTGCGTTACCTTGCCATCATTAGTATTTACCCAGCTCCTTCCCATGTTCAACCGGCGTCGCTTTTTAGTTCTTGGCAGTCTAGCTATCGGAGCCTGTTCTGCTCGTCCCCTCAGCCAATCGGTCGCTGAGGCTAAAAAGGCAGAGCCGTCCGTGGGTACGCTCTCTGCTGCTACCTCCCCTGCGCTAGCTGTCTCTAGCCGCCACCCCAACTTTGGTAAAGCCATTGGCCCCGAGGAGCTATTTTCACCTAAGCGTGGTGATGTGCGAGCAGTCGTAATTAGCGATATGAACTCCCGCTATGGAGCTGTGGACTACCGCCGAGAAGTGATGAAAGGTGTCTCAATCTTGCCGCAGTGGGAGCCAGATATTGTGCTCTGCGTTGGTGATATGGTGGCTGGTCAAAGTATTTCTCTCAACACGGCTGAAGTTGAGGCTATGTGGCAGGGGTTTGACAATCTTGTCCTCAGCCCCATTCGGGAGGCAGATATCCCCTTCGCGCTCACGATTGGTAATCATGATGCCTCTAGTCTGCAAGATGGGGGTGCCTATGTTTACCCTGTTGATCGCGAGGTGACAACTCGCTACTGGCAAACCCACCAAAATGACTTAGATCTGCAGTATATCGATACTGGTGATTTTCCCTACTATTACAGCTTTAAGCAAAACGATATCTTTTATCTTGTGTGGGATGCATCATCGGCAAATGTGCCGGAAAATCAGGTGGCTTGGGCAGACCAGCAGCTGAGTAGCGCAGCCGCTCAGGATGCTAAATTCCGTATTGCGATTGGTCACTTACCGCTGTATGCGATTTCTCAGGGGCGCGACAGATACGGCGAATTGCTTAATAACTCGGACCAGCTTCAGGCACTGCTAGAACGCCACAACGTTCACACCTACATGAGTGGCCACCACCACGCTTACTATCCGGGACATGTCGGTGAGCTAGAACTGCTCCATACGGGTGCCCTCGGCAGCGGTCCTCGCACCTGGCTCAATCGCACCGATGCTGCTGTACAAACGATGACGGTATTAGACTTTTTCTTTGATACCGGCGAGACGGTTTACACCACCTACAATATGAACCGCATGGAGCTAGTGGATACTCAAACACTACCTCGACAGATCGTTGGACCCACCGGACGTGTACTAAGAAACGACATTGCCTTGGCTGATTTAACGGCTGAAGAACAGAGTCAGACCTATATTCAAAGCGAAAACTAACTAAACGGTTAGCCTACTGTTGTCAGGGGTTCTAAACTAAATCGCCACGGAATCAGCCGCTAAATCACGTATAAGAAGAAGTTGTGTCAATAATTGGTCTCTAAAGGCAAATTATTCATAATTCATGCCTTCTATGGTGGTTAAGCAAATTCGTATCTGGCAGATTCCTCAAGCCATCACCGATCAGCCAGCTGAGCTAACACCAGGAACTACTGTTTACTTAGCTATAGAATTTGATGGTCATGGCTACCGTCTCTTGGCCACAGAACTAGATGGCGACTACACCTTAAGCGCATGGCATCCATCTCTAAAGACCGCTGAGCAACAGGCGGCCCAGTTATTTGGTCCAGGGGTAAGGGATTGGGAGACGGTAGGAATACCGTAGGGCTACTAGCCGCCCAATCTGAACCCAGATAGTGTGGCCGACGATGTCCGCGCTGGATCGAGCTTAAATACAACCGTTGCCAGCGGTGGCAATGTCAGATCCAATGAATAGGGGCGATTGTGATAGGCCCAATCATCAGACCATTTGCCGCCTAAATTACCCATGTTGCTACCGCCAAATTCGCGAGAATCGCTATTAAAGATTTCGCGGTAGTAGCCCTTAGCGGGTACACCAACACGGTAGTGGCTGTGGGGTTGAGGCGTAAAATTACAGACAGTGACGATAAACTCATCGCTGTCCTTAGCACGACGAATAAAGGCCACTACGCTATGGCTGTTGTCACTACAGTCAACCCACTCAAACCCCTGCTGGTCAAAGTCTTGGGTATAGAGAGCGGGTTCCGATTGGTAGGTCTCGTTTAGCTTAGTGAAGAAGGTCTTGAGCTGCTTGTGGGGTTGGAACTGCAACAGGTGCCATTCCAGGTCACCCCACACATTCCACTCGCTCCACTGGCCAAATTCCATGCCCATAAACAGGGTCTTTTTGCCTGGGTGGGTAAACATGTAGGCGTAAAGACAGCGCAGGTTGGCCATCTTCTGCCACTCGTCTCCAGGCATCTTGCCAATCATGTTGCTCTTGCCGTGGACCACCTCATCGTGGGACAGAGCCAGCATAAAGTTCTCGCTAAAGGCGTACCAAATGCTAAAGGTAACGTTGTTTTGGTGGAACTGGCGGAACCAGGGGTCCATGCTGAAATAATCCAGCATGTCATGCATCCAACCCATATTCCATTTAAGGTTAAAGCCTAAACCACCAACGTAAGTCGGCCAAGATACCATCGGCCAGGATGTGGATTCCTCAGCAATGGAGAGAACACCAGGATAGTAGCTGAAAAGCAGGTGATTGACCTGGCGTAAACAGTCGGCGGCTTCGATATTTTCACGACCGCCATATTCGTTGGCAACCCACTCACCGTTCTTACGGTTGTAATCCAAATAGAGCATTGAAGCGACCGCATCTACGCGAATACCGTCAATGTGGTACTTGTCAAACCAAAAGAGGGCGTTGGCTACCAAAAAGTTACGCACCTCGTTACGGCCATAGTTGAAGACGAGGGTGCCCCATTCCTTGTGCTCGCCCTTACGGGGATCAGAATGTTCGTAGAGATGGGTGCCGTCAAAGAAAGCAAGCCCGTGCCCGTCTTTGGGAAAGTGACCAGGTACCCAATCGACTAGCACTCCGATGCCATTTTGGTGACACTGGTCGATAAAATACATTAAATCTTCGGGGGAGCCGTAGCGGGAGGTGGCGGCAAAATATCCAGTCACCTGATATCCCCAAGAGCCGTCAAATGGATGTTCGGCAACTGGCAGCAGCTCAATATGAGTAAAGCCTATCTCTTTTACATAGGGAATAAGCTTGTCAGCCAGCTCACGATAGGTAAGGAAACGGGCTCCAGGCTTAAGGTCGGCCACGGTCACCGCGGGGCCATCGGTACCATCTGCTTGTTGGGGGGGATTAGCCGACGATTCATGCATCCATGAGCCCAAATGTAGCTCATATACCGATACCGGCTGGGTCATGGGGTCCTGGTGACGACGTTTTTCCATCCAGGATTCGTCTTGCCACTTATAGCTATCGAGATCCGCTACGATTGAGGCTGTTTTAGGGCGTACTTCTTGTTGAAAACCATAGGGATCAGATTTTTCGTAGATATGACCTTCATGGTTTTTGATTTCGTATTTGTAGGACATACCGACGGTAAGCTCGGGGATAAATAGCCCCCAAATACCACCGTGGCCAATGTTCATCTGATGCTGACGACCGTCCCAGCTGTTGAAATCACCTAAGATGGAGACATTACGGGCATTGGGGGCCCATACGGCAAAATAAACACCCGCTATTCCATCGATAGTTGTGGGATGTGCGCCCAGTTTCTCGTAAATGCGGTGGTGATTGCCTTCGCCAAACAGATGGGCGTCATATTCGGTTACAAGCGGAGACCGAAAGGCATAGGGATCGTAAACGACATGTTCGTGGTCGTCTGCTGTTTTGTAGCGCAGCTGGTAGTTTGCTAGATCCTTAGTATCTAAAACACATTCAAAGAAATCGCCGTGATGGTCGTTAGCCATTGGCACTTCCTGACGGCTGTCGGGTAGCACAACCCAAGCAAGCTCGGCTTTGGGTAAATAAGCACGCACCGTCCAGATATCCTTGCCGTCCATCTGAATACGGTGAGGTCCAAGGACGTCAAAGGGATTGTGGTGATAGTTACCAACAATTCGATCAATTTGCTCTGGGGCCGTTGTTAGTGCCATAGAAATCTAAACCTGTTAACCGTCCGTATGTGTATGTAAAAGCGTTTTTTAAAAATGACTCCTTTAGTCCTGCCTTCGCTCAGAAAATCTAAAGGTCCATGAAGTTTAGGTTAACAGAGCGTAACAACAATTGCTTATGACAAAAGAGTGGTTTTTGAGAAAAATTAGAGTGTGGAGAGGGGGTTGAAGCATGGGAAACTAGCTCCCACCTGTCCATTTCGTATTTCTAAGGCAAAAAGGGAATCACTGGCTTAAATGAACGCCGCGCCTGGAGTAGAAAAACAAGAAAGCGAATATCGCTACTGATCGTGAGCGTGGTTTGAGATGCCGCTAGGTCTGTCTGTAGCTGTGCATAATCGGCGGCGGATAGGGAGGTGCCATCTAATGGAGAGCGGGCTTCAAAAATAATTTCAGTCCTCAATATTTCTTCTGGCACATCCTCAGCGGGAGGAATCATAATCTGATCTATATTGACTCCCGACGTCGCCAGTGGATTACCAGGCTGATTGTCAGACGGATAATTGGATTGGACGGGCGAACTCATCGATTGGGCTAGGCCCCGGTAGCTGAGGTTAGTCCACAATCCAAGACAGCCGATGCTAATACCTATGATTTTTTGCCAAGGCACACTAGGTTTAGATGATGGTTTTCCGCTATCGTGATGCATTGCTATTGATTATTGCTGCTGCAGGCAGCGCTAAGGAGTTTTATGCCTAGCTTTTCCATATTCAGTGTAATAGGTTGTCAGTTGTCTGCTCGGTTGCCTGTTCGGATATTTGCTCGGTTTACTAAAGTGTCTGGCGTTGTACAGCTAGCCTGGGTCGGGGCAACTTTAGCAGCCTGGACCGCTGTTGCTACTCCGACAGTGGCTCAGACAATTCTTGAAGAGCAGGTTGAGTTTCAACCCCAGCAAGATACTTACACATTTACGGGTGAAGCAGGGCAGGCCGTCATTATCGAGATGGTGAGCGAAGAGTTTGATACCTTCATAACACTACTAAACCCGGCTGGGGAAATCTTGGAGCAGAATGATGATTATAATGGCGCTCCCCAAGCCACTATCGTTGCTGAACTCCCAGAAAGTGGTGAGTATACGTTGCTGGCTGGCTCGTTTTATGGACAGCTGGGTGGCAACTATCGCATTTCTGTAAAACCTGCTAGCGACTATCAGCTGGTATATGACCGGGCGCTGGATTTGATGATATCTGAGGACTATGGTGAAGCAGCTGAGGCCTATGCAGCAGCGGTGGTACTAATGCCAGACGATCCGAATGCGTATTTAGGTAAAGCGGATGCCTTGCTACGTCACCAGGCATTTCTACTAGGGGAGTCTTTTAGCGGCCCCGATGATCTGCCTGCGGGTATTCGAGCGGAGATTGTGGAAAATTATGAAAGGGCTGCTCAACTTTATACAGCTAGCGGTGAGGGGGAATTTGCCTCGCTGATTTTAGAGCAGGCTGAATTTATTCGGTCTGGCCAGGAGCCCCAGCGTTAATACCTGCATGTCGCATACCTTCTAGCATTAATATGCTTCAATCTTTTTCAATTCATAGAAAATTGGTGATTTCTTTATGCAATAGGCAAAACTTTCCGGATAGCGATGGGTCTTGAAGAAGGTGTGAATGAGTAGATGAACCTTGACATATCCCTCACATGCTGAGGGATTTTTTTTGCTTTGTTTTTTAGATCGGGGTGTCTACTGGGCGGGACTGGTATCGTGGAGAGTAGTGCCACAGACCCGTGTCGATGGCTTTATCCGATCATCAGATTAGCCGCAACGATTTATTGAAGCTGGTTGGGGATTTAACTCAAAAGCTTGAGCTGGCTGAGGCTCAAAAGCATGACGCGGAGATCATGCTGGATACGGTTGTGGAGCATTCCACCATATTGGAACATGAGCTGCAGCTGGCTGAACGCAATGTGCGGGAATTAAATGGTGTATTGGAAGAGCGGGTTAGACTGCGAACTGCTGAGTTGGAAGCGGCTAATCGGAATTTGGCCAGGGAAAGTGCTGAACGTAAGCAGGCTCAAGAAGAGTCTTTGGCACTCACTCAACAGGTTTTAGAACAACGCTCTCTAACGATTGAACGGACCTACGAAGCGGTGCATAATGGTCCGCTGCAGGAGCTGGCGGTGCTACTGCGAACGGATATTAGTTCGTTTTCAGATGATCAGCTGAGATCGCAGCTGCAAAAAATTAACACCGATCTCCGGGGTATTTATCAATCGATGCGCGGTGCGGTCAACAATCACACTCAGGCCCTGTATTTAGAAGGTGGCCTCACCTTAGATCTAGGCTCAGATCTGCCAGGGTTATTGCTACAGACCTTTGAACACACCCTAGAAAGAGACTTTCCCGGCTTTAAGGCAATTCTGTTTCAGATCACACCAGACTTTAGCCCCCTGGCCACCGCTGCATTGGACCTACACCATAAGCGCGGCCTCTGTTTATTTTTGCAAGAAGCCCTCTGCAATGTGGGCAAACACGCCTTGGGCACTACCCGGCTAGACGTACTTTGTCAGCACCATCCCGAGACCTATTATCTCGGCATTATAGACAATGGCCAAGGACTCAATACTGATGTAGGTGTAGGCTCACAGGGCACACACCAGGCCCAAAGGCTCGCAAATGCCCTGTCAGGATGTTTTCAACGACGGCCTAACCAGCCTCAAGGGGTACGATGTGAGCTGATATGGCCAGCGTGATTGCCCCAGCGGCTGGCGTAAAATTTACTGGCGGTTTTGTGGGGGGAGTCGCGCTAACTATTATGGTGATGCCACTGGAACAGACGCAGCAAAACTAGGGCAGAAAAGATGGACTTAAGTAAGAACGTGAGCAGACAATGCTTTTTAGTGGTCGATGACCATGAGGCAGTATTGCAAGGTACAGTCCCTGCTTTACAAAAGGCTTACCCCTGGGCAGATATTTTT
>JBCDFI010000265.1:0-7215 GCA_039178155.1 Cyanobacteria bacterium P01_H01_bin.105 | reverse complement strand
GTGTAGCAACTCGCTGGATATTGCTGAGGTTTTGCCATCAAGTAAAACTGACAGGTTGCTTGCAACGGTTGCGGTGCTGGCAGCTTAAACCACAAAACATCATACTGGTCGGGCTGTAAATCAATTGTTAGTCTGGCTTTTCTCCGTACCAACGAACCCCGACCGTCACAGCCAACGACCAAATCAGCCTGAATAATTGAGGTACTGTTGCTTTCTTTAACCTTGACTCCAACCACTCGGTTGTTTTCCCAAAGCAAGTCCTGTACTTGACAGCTAGCCCTAAACTCAAAGCCGTCATACTGACTGGCTCTATCTACCATACCTTGCAGTAAGGCAGGCTGAGAGACAACACTGAGAGATTTCTCAGCGAGGTTTGGCTCAGGAATAACAAAGACTTCTTTACCCCCCAGATGAATATTCCAGGACTCTAATCTGCGGCTAGGCACTTGATCTAAAAGACATCCCAACCCCATTTGATACAGTGCGTCCATCCCTGCAGGCATCAGACCTTCTCCTCGAAACACTCGTTCGAAGGTTGTTTCTTGCTCTAGCAGAGTGACATCGATGCCATAGCGAGCGAGTAAGAATGCCAAACTAGCTCCTGCTGGACCAGCTCCAACAATAATGACGTGTTTTGCCATGGCAGAAAATCTGGGTTGTAATATCAACTCTTCGCCCAGAACTTGAACCGTATCTGTCCGAATGTGCTCTTGTCTTCCAGGCCTGTACGAAGAATATCTAATGTCTTGCTGTCAGTGTCTCCTGAGATTGCTCCCCTGTGGCAGCTGACTGGATCTCAGCCCTGACTGCCCGAAACATGCCAAAGCGACACAGACCTGCACCAAAGGCTAGACGCATCAACAAAATAGTAGGTACCTCGCGCAATGATTTGATCAGGCCAGAAATCCCAAAGCGCACCAAACCTTTCGGACGCACAACGCCTTGCCAAATAGAATCTAGCCATGAAGGCAAGGTTTCCTGAGTCCAGTCGGCAGTGACAACACCGTTCTGTACAAACCCTGTTGCTGCTAAATTTTCGGCAAAGCCTTCAATGCTGGCAAAGGCGGGATGAGACCACTGGTCTAACAGCTGTCGCATGACTGGCTTTTCCCAGAAATTTAAGGGTATCTGACGGTCATCCCGCTGATTCCAGTCTGCTACGACTAAACGTCCACCTGGTTTTAACACTCTCATCAGCTCTCGGGCAAATATGGCTTTATCAGGCATGTGTGGACCTGCTTCTACCGACCACACAACATCAAAGCTGGCGTCTGGAAATGACAGTGCCATCGCATCATCTACCTGAAATTGGGCCGTGATACCGGCTGGCGTTAGCTGCTGTGCTCGCGTTACCTGCTGGGGGCTAATGGTAACCCCAGTGACATTAAACTGATAGTCTCTGGCTAAAATTCGACTGCTACCACCAATGCCGCAGCCTACGTCTAGCAGAGTAGTGCCAGGGGCTAGTCGATCTAATCCGCCCCACTTCACCATCTCATGGACAAAATCAGCTTTTGCTTTGAGAAAATCTTTGGAACGTGGCGGTGAGCCATAGTGTCCCAGATGAATGTGCTCACCCCAGTAAAACTCTAAAATGCCGTCCTCAGTCCATTGGTCATAGGAATTTGCTACGGAATCTGAAGACTGATAACGACGTGCAGTCAATAGATAGACAACAATTCCAAGTACCGACAACGCTAGTAGCAGCTTGAGTACAAACAATAGGTTCATTGGAGAAAGCGTAGATATAAAGCTTGTAGCATCTGTATCGCAACAAATCGTGTACTAGCTAAAATGGCACAGACTTAGAAACGAAACATTCCTTTACATCTTACTCTGCAAAGCAGCCCTGTGCTGTCTCAAGACGTTTGCCACATCTACCTACCACTGTTGATTTTCTCGGGTGTCCTTAACGGCAGCCAGAAAAAATACAATCGTGATTGGAATACTTAGGGCCAGCACAATGCTAGTGGGTATCACCCCTAAGTCTGGCTCTCCATAGGCAAGCTCAAATACGGAACCTACACCAGCAATGGCAGTAATGCACGTACCAGCTAAAAACAAACCACTTTTAGGGGTCACAGTATTCTCCTAATTACGTATTCCTATGCAACCTTCTTAACATCATTAGCAGAAAACCCACCCTTTTGAAGTTCCTGGGCAAGGGCGATCGCATTCTCAACTCGGTCTACAAACATGACGCCGTTGAGGTGATCCATTTCGTGTTGAATCACACGGGATAAGAGATCATCCGCTTTGATTTTTTGAGGACGCCCATTTTCGTCTTTGTAACTAACCTCAATGGCAGCTGGGCGAATGACATCTAGAAATACACCGGGGATGCTGAGGCAGCCTTCCTGGCCGCAGGCCATTTCTTTGCTGTAGCGAATAATCTTAGGATTGATGAGTATCAGGGGCTTGTTCGCGGCTTCCTCAGGATCGGTATCAACTACCAACATTTGCTTGTGGATGCCGACTTGGGGGGCGGCTAACCCAATGCCATCCTCGCTGTACATGGTTTGCAGCATCTTGTGGGCAAGCTCTCGGATGCTGTCATCCACTTTGGCAACGCGCTTAGTCGCTTTTCTAAGCACCCGATCGCCTAAGTAGTGCAAATCGAGGGGTGGTTTTTTTAACTTTTCTTTGCTGACTGTAATACCCACGGTTAAATTGATTAGGCTGATGAACTCAATCTTATCCTAGCAATTGGGACTTTATCTCGTGTACGCCATTTAGATGTACGGGTTTATGTACCCAAAAGTCTTTGGGATAATGCCCTGGGATAATGCCTTAGGGGAATGTCTGGTTTGGGCCTGTGTGTTTTGCATCGTTTAATTCATTTTTCGCTTAGCGTGTAAGCCGGCATGGGTAAGTTTTTTACGAAAGCAAGCTATTTACTGCGAGAAACCTTTTTGGGGCTGCAGCGCGGTGGTTGGATGAACTGGGCTGCTGTGAGCACGATTATGGTGCTGTTATTCCTCTTTGGGATTAGTTTGCAAGCGACCTGGCAGGTGGAAAGTTTGCTCAATCAGTTTGGCAGTCAGCTTGAAATTGCGGTTTATCTAGAAAGTGGCGTGGCGGCCGAGAGTCTGAGCGATCGTATTAGCGGCTTAGACGAAGTAGCTCAGGTGGTGACAGTAACTAAGGAGGAAGCTTGGACCCAGCTGAGTGAGGAACTCGGTATTGCTGATATATCCAGCGCGACTGAACAACTCAAAGGTAACCCTTTAGTTGATGAAATCAAGGTCAGTGTGCGCTCGTCTGAGGCTGTGCCTACTGTGGCGGCTCAGTTGGAAAATCTAGCTGGTGTGGATGAGGTTTTATATGTAACCGAAGCAGTTCAGCGTCTGACCGAGCTCAATCAGGGGTTGCAATATGTCAGTTTGGGGATACTGGCAATTTTGAGCCTGACTGCGATCGCAGTAATCACCACCACCATTCGATTGATTGTCATGGCTCGACGGCGAGAAATCGAAGTGATGCAATTAGTCGGTGCCACATCCGTATGGATCTATATGCCCTTTATTTTGCAAGGCATCACCTTTGGCCTTATGGGTGCTTTGATTGCCTGGATATTACTGATTGGAACCCATCAATCACTACAGCGACTGTCCGCCCAGCAACCTGAATTTCTACAGTTTTTAGCGGTAGGGCTGCAGTTTACTCCGAGGCAGCTCATGTTATTGCCGGCCTCACTCTTTGCCCTAGGCAGCTTGGTGGGGCTTCTAGGTAGCTTAGTCGCCGTTCGTAAGTTCGCCGTTCGTGCCTAAATCTATCTGTCTAAATTTATTTACTAAATATATATAAAAAAACTCCCAGTCTCTAAAGACCAGGAGTCCGTAAACGTTTCGAGTGAAAGCTGTTATCGAAAATCTGAAGCCTAGAATCTGAAGCCTAGTAGGCCAGACCCATGCTGCGAGTCGTCTCAGCGCCCAGATATACGCGAATGCTCAAGAAATCAGTTGGGCAAGCAGTCTCACAGCGCTTGCAACCAACACAGTCTTCAGTCCGAGGAGAAGAGGCGATCTGACCAGCTTTGCAGCCATCCCAGGGAACCATCTCAAGTACATCTGTTGGGCAAGCCCGAACACACTGAGTGCAACCAATACAGGTATCGTAAATCTTGACCGAATGAGACATCGAAGGAATGCTCCAATATTATTAAACGGTTTCAGCTATATAGCGGGTTGGCTGTGACCTGGACGTAATAAAAATCGTCGAGAGAGTGCTCCAAAAGATAGGTAAATCACAACTCGGCGAGCTTCATTTACATGAGCCAAAATTAGCCAAAAGAGTTCTCCAATCAAGTTTTAGTCTATCAGTGCCGTTTTTAGCGGACGGAGCATTGTGTCAAAAGTTTATGGATTGTAATATTATTAGCCTTCAGTCCTTTCTGGCGATGGACTACCCAAAATGCGACTGTTGTCTGTCCATGTAGGACGCACGCTTTCCTATAAGATGAAAAAATGCCTAAATTTCAGATGAATATTTTAACGTCATGGAATATTCCCGTCTGGATTTAGGACATGTTCTTTGCTGCCGCTGAAAAGGGAATTTGGAGATTATGGCTGAAGATATCTTAGGAAAGGTTCAAAAAATTGTATCCGAGCAGCTTGGTGTTGATGTAGCTGAGGTCAAGCCTGAGGCTAGCTTTGCCAACGACCTAGGTGCTGATTCTCTAGATACCGTAGAGCTGGTCATGGCGCTTGAAGAAGAATTTGATATTGAGATCCCAGACGAGGCGGCTGAAGGCATCGGCACAGTTCAGGCAGCCGTTGACTTTATCAAAGAAAAGTCACCTGCGTGAGCGCCCCTGACTGTTTGAAAATCTGTTTTTTTTAATGCCTTGGGACCGTTCTCCTCGTGTCAATGACCATGACAACTACTGAAACAAAACGCGTTGTGATTACTGGGATGGGGGCCATCACCCCTATCGGCAATAGTCTAGAAGCCTATTGGCAAGGATTGCTAGCTGGCAAAAGTGGGATTGGACCAATCACATTTTTTGATGCCTCTAAACATAAGTGCCGCATTGCAGGCGAAGTCAAGGGGTTTGACCCGCTAGAGTACTTGGATGCTAAGGACGCTAAGCGGACTGATCGATTTGCCCAGTTTGCGATCGCAGCGAGCAAACAAGCCCTAGCCAATGCCAACCTCACTATTACCGACCTTAACGCAGAACAAGTGGGCGTCATGATTGGTACTGGGGTGGGCGGACTGAAGATTATGGAAGAACAGCAAACTGTTTACCTCAACAAGGGCCCTAGCCGCTGTAGCCCATTTATGGTGCCTATGATGATTGCCAACATGGCAGCAGGTCTAACGGCAATTCATACAGGGGCAAAAGGCCCTAACTCCTGCGCGGTTACGGCCTGTGCAGCCGGGTCTAACGCCATTGGAGACGCCTTTCGTATCGTGCAAAATGGATATGCCCAGGCCATGATTTGTGGGGGGACCGAGGCCGCAATTACCCCACTGTCTTTTGCCGGGTTTGCATCTGCAAGGGCTCTGTCAACTCGTAATGATGACCCCGACCATGCCAGTCGACCCTTTGATAAAGGCCGTGATGGTTTTGTCATGGGTGAAGGAGCTGGCGTTCTAATTTTAGAAGAACTTGAGCACGCTCTAAGCCGAGGTGCATACATTTATGCAGAGATGGTGGGCTACGGTATGACCTGTGATGCCTATCATATGACTGCCCCGGTGCCTGGCGGAGCGGGTGCTGCCCGCTCCATGGAGTTAGCCCTCAAAGATGCAGGGGTATCTCCTGCTGAAGTAAGCTACATCAATGCCCACGGAACGAGCACTCCTGCTAATGATCCAACCGAAACGGCTGCAATTAAGACGGCCCTGGGCGATCGTGCTAAACAGATTCCAGTCAGTTCTACTAAGTCGATGACGGGACATTTGTTAGGTGGGTCCGGCGGCATCGAGGGGGTGGCAGCTTGTATGGCGGTGGCTAATGACCATGTGCCTCCTACGATCAATCTACAAGAGCCAGATGATGGCTGCGATTTAGACTATGTTCCTAACCAGAGCCGTGCTCACACTGTAGATGTGGCCATGTCGAACTCCTTTGGCTTTGGGGGGCACAACGTCACCCTAGTTTTTCGTAAGTATCGTGGCTAGTGCTACAGCTTGATAGGTATAATGACCTAACAGAAACATTAATTAAAACGAAAGGTTTGCCTCCTGTGTGGGTTACCAATCGTCCCTGAGCATGTTCAAATTAATGAATGTGTTTGGGAATCACGGCATAGGCACAGGCCAGTGGCTCTCCTTTAATCAGGTTGGGGTAGTTTGCTCAGGCGCTCAGTGGGATTGTTCTCAGTGAGATTCTATTGGGCTCTGTCACAATCAGCGTTTGCGGGTGAGCGGTTAAGTGCCTGCTCCAAACTGTTATCTGTGGGAATGTTTTGCCACATAGCTATGAGCTGAGGGGCATGGGCTGGCGCGATAGCGCTCTTGTGCCTGATGTTCACAACTATGTAAATTACGTACCTATCCGTTTTTAGCACATGCTTTGGCGTGTTGGGGGCTACCCGTTTGAGAGCCCCTAATCTGCTATCACCATCAGCAAAGGTGCGTTCGTCTGCTTTGTTCACACCTGGACTGTACCGTCGTTAACTACTTGGAAGACTATGGCTGTTGCAACCCAATCTCTTGAAACGCAGTGTATAAATGCCATTCGGTTCTTGGCCATCGATGCCGTTGAAAAGGCTAAATCTGGTCATCCCGGTTTGCCCATGGGAGCTGCGCCAATGGCGTTTGTTCTTTGGGATCAATTTATGCGCTTTAATCCCAAAAACCCCCAGTGGTTTAACCGAGATCGCTTTGTTCTATCTGCGGGCCATGGGTGTATGTTGCAGTACGCACTAATGCATCTCGCAGGGTACGACAGCGTTAAGATCGAGGACATCAAAAACTTCCGCCAGTGGGGGGCGATGACTCCCGGACACCCTGAGAATTTCGAAACACCGGGTGTTGAAGTTACGACTGGCCCTTTGGGACAGGGTATTTGTAACGGTGTAGGTTTAGCGATGGCAGAAGCTCACCTCGCAGCTCGTTTTAATAAACCTGACTGTACTTTGGTTGACCATTACACCTATGTGATTTTGGGTGATGGTTGCAACATGGAAGGTGTCTCTGGTGAGGCCTGTTCTTTGGCGGGACACTTGGGTTTGGGTAAGCTGATTGCGCTTTATGATGACAACC
>JBCDFI010000264.1:0-7215 GCA_039178155.1 Cyanobacteria bacterium P01_H01_bin.105 | reverse complement strand
TCTCAATGTGGAATGGATTGATTTGATTGGCCATTCGGCGAAGTGCATCTTAGTCACGCTTGACGATCTAACTCAAATTGCCAATCACCGGGCTGTGTGTGATGCCTATCGCTATGGTCTAACTAGTCGTGAAGCTGAAGTGTGGGAGCTTTACTTACAAGGGCTTTCGTATCGAGAGGTCAGCAAAGAACTGACCATCGCACTCAATACGGTCAAAAAGCACATGAAGAATATTTTTAGTAAATGCAACATTGAGTGTCGCTGTCGGCACTTGGTATAGCCATGTGCTTAATTTTACACCTAATTGGCTAATGTCAAAATAGCTGAAAACTTTTAACCTCAGCTATTTTGACGTTTTTAGTGATTGATGAGTCACATGGTTTAAGTGACATAAAACACACGGCAGAGAAATAATGATCACCAAAGCTAATCTGTAAGTGGTTAAGCTAAAGGTGTTGTCTTAACTTAGAACAAAATCAGTACGTTTTTAGCTATAAGAGACCACATTTATGCTTGCCACAATACCGGTGATTAAACCTGCTAACAGTCATCCTCCCGATGTGATGGAAGTTTTGTCTTCAATGTGTCAGACAGCTCAACCTGAAGCTCCTCAGCCAATTGCGCGATGGATTTTGGAAGAAGGTCAGCTACTAGGGGTGCTTGTGGCATCGTTTCCTTCGTCATTCGGATGAGATGTTTAACCTTATCGAGAATACAAACAATTTTTATTAACAAATAAGGCGATCAGATGCATAATTGAGCTGCGTTCTTCGTAGTACAAATGCCTTTATGATGAAGTCTCTGTTCTATCTAACGGAGACTTTTTTTAATATGTTTTTTGGGCGTTATCAGTCCTCGATACGATTGCATCTGCAAGATTTTGGTATATGGTCCTTCTGGTAGAGTGATTCATTGATTAAATTGACAATGGTGTTTAGTGAAGCTGATTGCGATCGCATCAACCTCAACGTGCTATCCAGTGTTCTAGGAACGTAACATCGAGATTCGTTGTATTTTCTCAAGCAAAATAGCTCTAAGCCCTACTTGACGGCAATTTTACCGAGGATTTAACTACTTGCTGTTGCTAAATGTTAAGTATATTTCCTGATACGCGATCTCAATCACGTATTACGAACTAGCGAGCATTATATTCCCACAAAAGTTGCACGTAATTGAGTTTAGACATACGCCAAAAATTAGATAACAACTAGAAATCTGTCTATCAGCTTTGAGTATTTGCGAATGACACAACAATCATTTTGATGGTCGTAGTATCTATCCGCGATCAACTCAAACCCTAAGTTAGACCATCTAGTGGCTGATCCCGCCAGCCATATTCATAGAGGAGTTAGTATGTTACGCCTTGTGTTCCCCTTGGCTACTATTCTGTTAGCCCCTTTCATAGGTATTTTCTCTCCAGCCTATGCAGAGTCTACAATTCGGCTAATCAACAGTGGTCTTTTAGAGATCGATCCCTACGACCCGCAGGTCATGGAGACAGCTGCACCTGCTGTGCTCGAAATTTGGAGTGATGAGCCAATAAATATCCAGATACTGTCGGCTAGCTTGGCCTCTGGCCCATCCACCGATCCTGCTGGCACCAACTATGACATCGAAGTTAACGCAGCTGGACGCCAAGGCAACAGTGGCGATCGCTTAGCGCTGCCCCCAGGCTTTACCCAGGTCGAAATTGACATGCGAGTCACGCGACCCAACAATTTCACCGTAGGCAACTACAACTATAGATTTACCGTACTGACTGATTGACTCAATACCTGATGTCACGTAAGGTATCTTGCGGGCTTGTGATGCAGACTACAAATGGCTTGCTAAAACATGATTTTTTGGCCAATTATCTTAGCATTGAATGCATATAGCTGATGCGGCTCCACAGTTTAGATGGCTTTAATCTAGTCGATAACGTGACCTAGATATTGGTGCTACTTCTATCAATATCTGACTATCAAGATATCAGTTGATAACAACGAGCTATAAACAAACGGGTGCTGTCAAACAGAACGTATCAAGCAACAGTTTAGTGAATCGAAAAGAGGTTGTATGATTAATCAATTGCCTTGCTTAACAGCTTCAACAGTCTTAAGAAGTTTTTTAGGTGCTTCCTCGCTTTTATTATTAGCAACGACAGTCTCTACGAGTGCAGTAGCTCAGGTGAGTACGCCAAGTACTAACAACACAACACCCAATAGACCATTCGACTCCACCGCACCTAATGCCTCTTCGTCGGTAGATGTGCCCTTTACAGGAATTGTTGAAACAGCCTGCACCTTTGATACGCCTGATCCAGGACGGCTTGTGCCTGTAGGTACCCCTATTGCTGAAGTGCTCAGTAGCTTGGAGTCAGGAGGATTGCCTGGACAAGTTAATCTGAAGTGTAATGGCGAGACCCAGCTAGTTGTCAATGAACCTACCCAAACTGGGGGACCTAACGTAGAGCTATCCTTAGCCGAAGCTTTTATTGATTCGCCAGTGGGTACTACAGCCGCCAATAGTTCACCATTACCCATTCCACCAGGGTTAGAAATTCCTCTACAGGTCGATATGCGGGTCACTGCCCGAGACCTGCGGTTAGGCTTTCCACCCGGCAAATATACCTATAAGGTGACGCTGACAGTTGCGCCCTAAGAGAGGGATGAATAAAAACTAGAAGACTGGTCTCTATGTAGTGACTTGGGTATTTTTCTTGCTAAAGAGCCATCAAATATTGTCGAGCCTCTAAATACGTTAGGCTATTTATCTGTTTGCTCTGTAGTACGTGCTGTCTACCCATAAAAAATGGAAGAGAAAGTCTTGCTGATTTTTGTTTTGTAAGCCATATCTAATAGAATAAAAAGCCCTGAGGAGTTGAATTTATATCAGGTCCATCTCTCTCAATGGATAGTTTCTGGTGGTTCTCAAGTGCATCTACCAGAGCTTTTTTGTACCAACAAATAGTGATTTAGAAGTATAATTAGATTCTTTTTTCTTAATGTTTTGGTAATCTTATTTTTTCCGGAGAACAACTGTTTGTGAAGTAGTCTTTACTACGCCTTTACAAAGAGTCTTTTGATTCATAGAAGAGATCTTTTTAGAGGATTGCACTAGTTAAAACGTTTTCGATTCCTTGGAGAATTATTATGATTCGGCACTTAGCTTTAGCTTCTGTTCTAGCAATTGGTAGTAGCGTAATTCTTGCACCTACAGCCAAAGCAGACTCTGCTGATGTTCCATTTGACGGTACTGTTCCTGCATTTTGCATATTAGATAATGTCCAAGCAGGTACATTGGCAGCTGTGGGTACACCTGCTGTCGAACTCGATAGCAGAGCTCCTGGTGGCACCTCAGGATCTGTTGATCTAACGTGTAATTCTGCTTCTACAGTACAAGTAGATACTGTGAAGAAAACAGCTGGCCCAGCTATCAACCCATTTAATACTATGACTTGGCTGAATGGTGGTATTGGTGTTGTTAACTATGCCGGTCCAGTTGTAGGTCAACAGATCGATGTTGACCTGAAGGTTGATCAAGGTGGGGCTCTTCTTCCTCCTGGTGATTATGAATTTGAAGTCACTGTTACTGCAACTCCATAGCTATAAAAAAGTGTCTGGAGTGGATGCTATAAAGCAGGCTAATGACATAGAGCTGATAAATCTCTATTGAAATGCCTGCTTTTACCTAAAGAATGGCAATGTCAGCTTCTATTTTTAGTCTTTCTAGCTATAGATGGAAAGTAAATAGTGTTGCATTGCCTTCAAACCTTAAAAAACAGTATCTCTAGTCAAGTGTGCATCTGCTATTTTTGCTTGAGTCTATCCAATAATTTAGATAATTTTTTTGGCTTTCTCTGCATTTTTAAATGGTACTAAAAATGTGCTTATAGCTTAGCTGAAATAATTTGATTATTCAGCTCTTGAATGTTTGACTTGTTTGGATGTCAGCGTTAGGATTTGTTGATTTTGCAGTCAATATTTCTAGATATTAGGCTGATTTATGATTGAAACTATGTCAATCATAATGCTTCATAAATAAGTGGCGTATAGCCAAGCTGGTTGTGTTAGGTGTTGATGTCATGTTTGATATAAAACAGTTCCCTTTTTGTCGTTGTCTATCAGGTGTAAGAGAGTTGAGTCTGGGCCTTTTTGCTTCTGCTCTATGGGCAGGAGCGGCCTCCGCGCAGGTAGGTATTTCCCCGTTAGTGGTCGAAGTAGAGGCTGAGCGTGGACGGGCTCAAGGGGTGATAACAGTTACGAATGATTCGGATGAAGAGTTTCGGGCCAGGGTTTATATGGAACCCTTTACCTATGACCAAGAAGACGGATTTCAATCACTAGAAACAGCTCCTGAAGATCTGTCTTCCTACTTACGATTTTCGCCCATCGAGCTAGAAGTGCCTGCTGATGAGTCGCGTAAGATTCGCTTTGTAGCTCAGTTGCCGCCCAGTCTGGCAGAGGGCGAATATCGAGGTGTTCTCTTTACCGAAACTTTAGTTGAGACCATTAACGAGGAAGGTGTTCGCGTTGTACTAAAAACGCGAGTTGGCGCAACAATTTATGTGCGTCATGGTGACTTATCTCCTGAGTTAACCGTAGATAGGGCATTTGTCGATATTGAAGATAATCAGCTAGAGTTGCTAGTCAATAATACTGGACCTGCATCCAGTCGTCCCAGAGTAGATTGGCAATTAATGCAAGCTGATACTGAAGTAGCGACAGGAGTAACTGAGCCATTTGCGGTACTTGCAGAGGGTTCGCGTCATCTGCCGTTAGGTGATTTTGATGAAACATTTGCGACTCTTTCTCCAGGGCAATATCAGCTTACTGGCGATCTGATTTGGGCAGAAGATGAAGAGTGGGAAACGCTTCCGTTTGAGCTAGATGTGACTATTCCTAGTACTGTCTCTAGGGCAAACTAGCGTAAATGCTGAGTCGCCACCTTATTGTACGGTTAAGGTGATTATCCTCTGCTGTTGACTGTGTTTTGTAGCTAGCGGCTCATTCTCAGATGATGTAGAAGAGGTTGCTGATTCTGTGACGATAGAGTCGTAGCCTATATTGATCGTACCTTCATTACAGCTGGTCTGGCGATGCGAGGTTACACTGTGCGGATCTAACTGATCCGTTGGTGATAGATCTGAAAATGCGCAGGTGACCGGTACCGTACCTGTAAAAAGAATATCTGTGCTGACACTCTCTGCAGATGCGGGCTGAGCTTGGAAAAGTAGACTGCCGCTGAGCAAAAAGCTGGCAATCATAGAATTAGGTAAACGTGAAATCATGCCGATTTGACTGATGAGGTCGGATATATCGGATATAGAGAAGAACGTAGACGCACCCATTTGACTCTTCTTAAATTAACTAGATAACCCCACTAAGTCTTCAGCAGTCTCTCTGGTCCTTGGATGATAAGTATCTCTAGGGTTTTCCAGTAAATTACGGAGTTATTGTTGCTGAATTTTGGGCACAGATTTTTATTTAAAGTGCAGTTCGCTTGATGCTTTTTAATGATGGTTATCTTGGGCTGAAAGAAGTAACAACAGATATATATTGCCTTTCAACCATTCCATCGTTTCCTGGCTAGGAATTTTTTGTTGGCCTGACTATGTAGAGAAAGTTCCTATTTAATATTAAACCTGGTTGTGAGGTTCCCATGACATATTCTGTTGATGTTCCAAATGTGCCCCCAACATTACCGCCACCTGATCAGGGGCCTAACTTAGCTGTCACAGATCAGGTTTTATTAGAGACGACTCCGATTGTTACCCCCCCTGTAGTAGAACCAACAAGTGTCTCTTCAAGAACGACGGGTTCATTGCAGCCAATGTTTGCTAGATCAGATCATGGCGATCAATTACTGGTGTCTGTGCTTGATAATGAGCATTTGCTGCAGATTGGAGAGATCTCCGAGCAGGGTAGACCGGTACAACAGGCAGAATCAGGCTATCTTACAGACGCTAGCCTAGCAGCAGCTGAGCAGACTATTACACCCGCAGAATCTGCTATGGAAACTGAGCCTGTAGAAAACGAAGTTTTAGATACTCCTTCTCTTCAAACTGTCGAAAGTATAGAGGTACTGCCTGCACTCAATGGTATGGATAAGAGAGATTTATTAAAATCTCCAGATATAGATCCAGATTATTCGTCCGTTAGTGATTCGAATGCTGGAGCCCCTGATACTGCAGAGATTTTTACTGATGAGTTAGATAATGAGGAGCGCGATCGCAACTTACCTAATGCTCTCAACACAACAGAAGAAGATAACACTACTGTCTCTCAACTTGAAGAATTAGAACCATCTGGGTCAACAGATGTAGATATCTTAGACCCAGCAGATATAGAGACTCTAGAAGAGATAGATGCTGAGTCAACAGATACAGAGGACTCTAGCCTTAATGAAACTGTACCAGAAGAGCCTGCTGTAGAGTCTGTAAACAATGATGCTCTCCTGGAGACCTTCGAAATATTCCCAGTTGGGGTGAGTGTGGATGAACGAGATGTCTTGCTAGGTGAACTAGTTAAAGGAAAAATTGATGGCTCAGAGGCTGTTGATTTTGATAATTGGCTCATCCCCTATGATGTCGTTGTTCAAGCCCTACGCTTACAAGTAGATGTTGAAGCCGACGGTCAGTTAAAGATTAGCTCCCCCGGTTTAGTTACACGGCTTGACCCTGATACGATCCGAACAGATGATGATTTAGGATTGGTATTCTCGGTTAAAGACCTTAAAGAACAGTTTCAAGTAGACGCAGAGTTTGATATCAGTAACTATGCGGTTCGATTGTTACCGCCTTGGGTGGTGGGTTCTCGGGGCTCTCGTCTATTTCGTTCCTCCGAAGTCCAGTTAGAAGGGTTACCGCTCATAGAAGCTCCCGGAGCTACCGTAACAGCTTTGGAGCAAGAATTAGATATAGTCAGTAATGGAGATCGAGATACTACCTATGGAGGGAATGTAGCAGCGGTCGGCACCTTCCGAAGGGGCAGTTGGTACCTAAATGTTGAACAGCCCGATTTTACAGATTCACGCACCTGGAATTTATCAGAAGCACAGTATTATCGCCCTACCAATCGGTCTGACATTGTCCTGGGTTCCCAAGGACCTTTTTGGGATGCGGCAGGCTCCAACGATTTGTGGGGGGCTACCTATGTACAACGACAAGGCTATGATCCAAAAGACCAGCGCAATGGTAGCGCTGATGTGGGTCAAAGACTGCAATCGGGTAAT
>JBCDFI010000263.1:0-7256 GCA_039178155.1 Cyanobacteria bacterium P01_H01_bin.105 | reverse complement strand
GCACCGTTTGCTAGCCACATATAGTCTGGATGTAATAGCAGGAAGAGTTTTCCTGTAATCCAATACCTAAAAAAGGTGAGACTCCAGGTGCCGAGCACCAAAATATCTAACCAGTTTTGTCGGAACCAGGGTACTTTAGCCGTTCGTCTTTGACGGGGGCGAGGATCTATTTTTCGCGTCCGCTTAGCTGACATAGAGGTTCATAAATAAGGTCAAAATAAAGCACATTTGTGCAGCCAAAATAAAAATGTAGATAATCGCTTTTGGCTTAAACAGGGTCATCAACAAGCCGATGTTTTTGAGGTCAATCATTGGCCCAAATACTAAAAAGGCTAGCTGAGCGCCTGTTGTGAACGTAGCTGCGAACGAAAGCGCAAAAAATGAATCTACGGTTGAGCAAATAGAGACCACTGCTGCCAGCAACATCATCGCCAAAATAGAGGTGATGAAGTTTTGCCCTAGGGTCAAAATCCAATCCCTAGGCACCGCTACCTGGACAAAAGCTGCGATCGCACTTCCTAAAATTAATACGGCCCCTAGCTCCTTAAGCTCTTGAACCATATTTTCGATTACAAGCTGAAACTTTACCGAAACAGGCTGTGCAGGTGCTGGGCTCAAGATGGCGGCTGGATCATCAAGCTGTAGCGTTGAGCCATCGGTTTGTAACAAAAATGTTCCGGAGCGCAGTAATGGGTTGACCGGTTCAGATTTACGCTGTTTGGGCATTTGTCTAGCGACGGCTGGCTGCAGTAGAGGCCGCATATCTCGCTGTCGGCTAAAGACCCAGGCAATGGTAACCGCAATCAGCAGGGTAAACAATACCCGTAGAAAAACAATCTCTGGCTGATCGCGAAAGGCTACCCAAGTGGCCCAAAATACGACCGGATTAATGGTCGGAGCCGCTAACAAAAAACCTATGGCCACCGAAGAAGGGGCTCCTTGGACAATGAGTCGCCGAGCCACAGGGACGTTGCCACATTCACAGACAGGAAAAAACACCCCCATCAGACTTCCTGCAATAGCTCCCAGTAGGGGAGTTTTTGGCAATAGCTTAATCAGTGTGCGTTCATCTACAAAGAACAGCAGCAAACTTGAAAACGCTACGCCAATGAGTAGAAATGGAATAGCCTCCACCAGTAGGCTAAAAAAAAGCGTTAGACCATTACTCAGTTGTTCCATAGATATTCAACAGGTATTCAACCGTGAAAACGTCTATTGCTAGCCCCAAAGAGAAACTTTACTAACGCTGATATTCCCAGCAAAGCAAACATCTACATCAGCTCCAGGATCACGTTGTCGATCTTGGTATGCGCCAGTATAGCGAAATTGCCCTGCTTCAAGGCTAGATTGGATGGGTAAAGGCTGAGTACAGAGTCCACAAAATACAATTTCGGGCTCAGGGGCAGTTGTAGCTAGAGCGGGCAAGTTAACATTCCAAAACTGTCCTGGTTCAAGGGATTTATTCATTAAAACCTTTAATACACGAGCTGCACGGTGAGCAGCCACTTCCCAATCAATAGACATACCTCTGGATTTGTAATGGGAAATCGCAATGGCAGGAACTCTTAACAGCGTAGCTTCGCGTACGGCAGCCACTGTACCAGAGACATAGGTATCGGCTCCTAGATTACCACCGTCGTTGATGCCTGCGAGTAGCCACCCTAGCTTTGGATATAAATGATGGGCTACCCGAGTACAATCAGCGGGGGTGCCGCTAATGGCGTATCGTTGTCCGACCCGTTGGGCGACTGAGATTGCACCCCCTCGATTAATCTGATGGCTACAGCCTGAGAGATGTTGATCGGGAGCAACAATTCCGATAGTGGTACCGCCACCAGCCATACGTGTGATGGCCTGATATAGTGCCTGAATCCCAGGCGCGTCAATACCATCGTCATTAGTCAAGACAATCATAGGGAGAATGATTAGGAGGATAACAGGGAGCTGTAGGGGCCATTACAGGACCGTTTTACCTGTAAATACAAAGACAGCCGGACCGGTCATATAAACATGGTTGTTGGTTGCAGACCATTCGATCTGTAGCGGGCCGCCGGGGAGTTCGACGGTGGCGACGCGATCGCACTTCTTGTTTAATACAGCCGCTACCAACGATGCACAGGCTCCGGTACCACAGGCAAGTGTGGGACCAGCACCCCGCTCCCACACCAGCATTTTGAGATAGTCAGGGCGCACGATCTGAATAAATTCGGTATTGGTTCGCTGAGGAAAGACGGGATGGTGTTCAAAGAGCGGTCCAATCTTAGCCAGTTCTACAGCGCTTGTATCCTTTACAAAAGTAATGCAGTGGGGATTGCCCATGCTGACGCAGGTAACCTGGTAGGCTTGGTCCGCTATCGTGAGTGAGTGATCGATCACAGGACCGTTACCCTGGCCTAGGGTGGTAGGAATTTCCTTGGCCAATAACTGGGGTTCACCCATATCGACAGTCACCTGTCCATTAGATTGAAGCGTTGGTATGATTTCTCCTGCCAATGTGTGCACTGTATAGCTATGAGGTTTTACTAGGGGGCTTCCGGCCTCAGTTTCTAGCGCTTCTAAAAATTTCGCCATACAGCGAATCCCGTTGCCACACATTTCCGGTTCGGACCCGTCGGAGTTAAAAATGCGCATGGTATAGCTGGCCCCCTGCTCACCCGGCAGAGCAAAGATGACCCCATCGGCCCCAATACCCGTGTTGCGATCGCAAAGGTCAATGGCTTGAGCAGGTGTCAGCAATGGAGACGACTGATGTCGGTTATCCACCAAAATAAAATCGTTGCCGAGTCCGTGATACTTCCTAAAAGAAAGCCCCATAATATACAGGTGTTAGCAAAGAGTTAGAACAATTTGTCGATAGCTTACCGGAAGTAGTATAGAC
This sequence comes from Cyanobacteria bacterium P01_H01_bin.105, assembly GCA_039178155.1. Classification (GTDB taxonomy): domain Bacteria; phylum Cyanobacteriota; class Cyanobacteriia; order Phormidesmidales; family Phormidesmidaceae; genus Leptothoe. The sequence goes on along the minus strand of JBCDFI010000263.1, from coordinate 4,378 downwards.
CGGGTACGTTATTACTGTTTCATTCACGTTTATCCACAACGGCTATGGCTACCGAATTTGACACAGGTTTACCCAGCATTCGCCAGGTACAAGGGCTGATCCGCGACCAACAAACAGTTGAACTCAAACTATTAACTGGCGATATCTTGACCGGCATAGTCGTTTGGCAGGATGCCCAGGCGATTTGTCTAAGCGTTGACGGTCAAACGATACTCGCGATGCGTGCGGCTGTAGCTTATATCAAGATCATTAACTAAACCTAAACCAAAAATACTAGCGACAGACACTACTAAAATAAAGCCTTTGATAGAGAAGTGCTTTGTTTTAGTAGTTTTATATTTTAAAGAGAAAAACTCTAGAAAGCAGTCCTCTTGGATTATCTGAATTTCGAGAATTTGCTAGCCTTTAGACTTCTAAAGCAGAAGATGAATCTATAGTTTTCATGGTAAGTATTCATCTCCTTTTATTGATTTTAATTTATATAAAAAAGATGATGCCTAGACTGCTGCTCAAGTCACTCTGTATAAGTACTGAGACCATGATTTAGTTCTTTTTAAGAGTATTTTGAGTGAACGAATTTATTCTATCTATTTGTTCTATTGATAGATTTCTTGTGGTTTTATTCAGCTGATGTGTTTGCCAAGTCACCTCAGGGCACAATAACACCAACACAATCTTTGGACATTTTTTAATGTCTAACAAAGATTGCTAGTTGCTGATAACGCAAATTTCTTAATCAATTAGGAAAATTGTATGTTCTATTGTTGCCATATCCTATGGTTTTTGGACGTTATATTATCCAAAGCAATGGAACCCACGTAAAGCTTTTTCTCAGGTGTAAATATAGTGTTGATGACTATATTTATAATGTTAGAAAACGGCTAGCCGGTGCTCATGTGCATTACAGCATTCAGCAACATCTAAAACTGTTTACAGAGATATGCAACGGAGCCATTTGATAGGATGAGCAGTATTGAGAAAATTGTTGAACAAGCGTTACAGGATGGTTATTTAACCCCTGCTATGGAAGCCGAGGTAGGGCGCATTTGTGACACGGCATCAGAGCTTTCTATTGAGGAGTACATGGCCCTTGATCGACTCATGGGCTCATTACTTACAGGCGAGGTTGTTGCTGTTCCTCGCAAGCAGTTTATTAACGTAATGGAAGAGCTAGTTCTGACGGAAGCTATTGCTCGTGTTGCTGAAATTGAGGCAAGTAATGACTGCAGTCTTGATCTAGGAGATATTGCAGCCTATGCACTCAATCGACTACCTCCCCTTTATGCAACTACTGAAGAGGGAGCTGCATATCAGCGGAATAAGGCCCATGAAGAGCTGTCTGAGATAATTGCTAATCAGGTTAAAGATGCCATCTCAAATAGCGTCAACCGCCCTGATTTCTTCCCTGAACGTGAAGGTATTAAGCGTTCTAGTGATGGTTTCTTGGGCCAAATGAATGACTTACTTAAGGACTATGCCCATAAGTTCGAACCTGCCCAAGCGGCTTAACCAGCGTTGCTGCTCCTGAGTGCAATCTTCTCTTCATAGCTTTGGCATAGTGTACTGATTGTGGATCGATTTAGCATCTAAACCAGCAACGGTAGATATCTAACTTTCAGACACATCCAGAGAACAAAAGCTAAAAAAGCGTCGCTGTCAGCGACGCTTTTTCTCATATGGGGTTAAACCCAGTTAGCTATAGTGGACGGTATGCCCGGTAATTGACGCTAGGGAAGATATTATCGATTTCCTCTACCTTCTCTAGCCAGCCTGAGTCAATTTTGCCTGCCATAATATCTTCTCGCAGTTTGTCGAAGCGAAGCAGGTGAGAACGAGTGCGTCTGACGGCATAGGGCACCATGGTACCAGTACGCATAATGAACGCCCAGTCCGAGGATTGAGCCAGGAGCAGTTCTCGTGCGGCCTGGTTAAGGGCACGCCACTCTAGCTCATCAGCTGGCTCACGGCGCGCTAGATCAATCATTCGCTCCGCTGCTTTATGCAGGTGAGGATAGATCCAGGCGTTAGTCTCATTTAGCCAGTATTCGTGGAAGCCCTTATAACCCCAACTGGACTGGGAGGGTTGGCAGACTTGCTGTGTGGGATTATTCCGAAGATAATCTGCCAAGTGGGTCATTTCGTAGGTGTCTTGATCAAACCAAGTCTTACGGAAGAGGTAATCAATAAACCAGGGGCCTTCGTACCACCAGTGGCCAAACAGTTCAGCATCGTAGGGTGAAATGACGATGGGTTTGCGCTGCATCATGCCGTGGAGTCCTGCAATCTGCTGTCCTCGATTATGCATAAAATTGCCAGCGTGCTCAGCAGCTTTTTCTTTGGCCCAGTAGGGGTCGTACCAGTCTTTGTCAGATAGACCTAAGTTTTTGCCCGTAATCTTGTGATATTTGATGCCCACATTCTTGCGTTGACCGTTGGGCATGATGTAGGGCTTTATGTAGTCATAGTCTGCATCCCAACCCAAATCGCGATAAAACTCACGATATTCTGAAGCGCCAGGATAGCCGACTTTAGAAGACCACACCTGTTGGGATGATTCGTGGTCACGGCCAAAGGCTGCCACACCCGTTTCGGTATAAATAGGGGCATAGGCTCCAAAGCGAGGGCGGGGACGGGCATAAAGAATGCCGTGACCGTCGGTCAAGAAATACCTCAGGCCTACATCGGCCACCATGCGCTCTAACCCTTCGTAGTAGGCGCATTCTGGTAGCCAGATGCCTGTGGGGGGACGGCCAAAGTTTTCTTCGTGACTTTCTACGGCTACTTTTAGCTGAGCCCATACGGCCTCAGGATACATCTTCATCAGCGGCAGATAGCCGTGGGTCGCTCCGCAGGTGATGATGTCTAGATTATTGCTGTCGACATATTGCTTAAAGGCAGATACTAGGTCTCCTTTGTTGTCCTCCCATACCTGACGGGTGTGGTTAAACTCATTGGCGTAATACTCTGCTAGATACTTGACGTGACCGTTGTGCTCATTCCGTTCGATTTCTCGCTCGGTCAGCTCCTCAAGATTGGTCAGATGTTCGTCGTAGCGTTCTTGTAGAAGAGGATCCTTGAGCATTGATACCAGAGGAGGTGTCATACTCATGGTCATCTTAAAATCAATGCCATCCCGCTTCAGACCATCGAACATGGTCAACAGTGGGATGTAGGTTTCGGTAATTGCCTCAAACAGCCACTCTTCTTCTAGAACAAAGTCACTCTCTGGGTGCCGAACGAAGGGTAAGTGGGCGTGGAGAACCAGAGCAAGATATCCGAGAGACATAAGGCAACCTTCTTATTGAAAAATGAGCATCTTGTGGAAAATTGCTAGGCCGACTTCAGCCGAAACGTCAAACTGGCAGAGAGATGAGGTCTGAAGACGTTGACAGGGCTAAGGCATTTAATCGCCATTCAGACAGGTCCTAAGAGGGGGCCAGTGGTGACAATAATGTCAGCGATCGCAAATTAAATCTTTACACTAATTTAAGCATCTCCTGAGCCTAGTAGAGCAAACGAAATCAGTCATAGAGGGAAACATCGATACCCATGCAAATTCGCATTTATTGTTTAAGTTTTAGCCTAGGCTTGAGGGGAATTGGCTTCAGTAGCAGTTGTATCTTTTTGTGAATGAAGGGCTTGACTATTTTGTATTGCTGGTTGTTAGGCATCTGCCTGGTTTGCCTGGGCTAGTTGCTGTTCTAGTTGAGCCACCTGTTTTTGCAGCTGTTTGAGGGTGCGATGCATTTCAGGTAGGCGGTTATAAATAGCGGATGATTTGAGATAAGTGCGGTAAGGGCTAGCAGGACTGCCCATCATCACGCTGCCAGCAGGAACATTGCTATGTAACCCGGCTTTGGAGCCAGCCTGGGCCCCCTGACCAATTTTGGCATTGTTGGCCACACCGACCTGGCCGCCCAGCACTACCAATGGCTCTAGCTCGACACCACCCGCTAATCCAACCTGAGCCGCTAGAACACAGTTATTAGCTAGCTGACAGTTATGGGCCACATGCACCAGGTTGTCCAATTTGCTATTTTGACCGATGCGGGTTTGACCGACGGCAGGGCGATCGATGGCTGTGTTGCAGCCCACTTCGACATGGTCTTCTAGAACCACCGTGCCGGATTGGTACATTTTCTCCCAGCCGTTGGCGGTGGGAACAAAGCCAAAGCCTTCGGAGCCAATGACAGCACCTGCATGGATGATGCAGTAGTTACCGATCTGGGCTCGTTCGTGGATGACACAGCTGGCGTGCAGCGTGGTGTAGGCTCCCACATTAGCTTCAGGATAGACGACGACCTGAGGATGGATACAAACGTGGTCACCGATGGTGGCTTTAGCATGAATGACAACGTAGGGACCAATGGCAACGTTG